>CAYXIP010000001.1:0-3456 GCA_964465515.1 uncultured Candidatus Methanoperedens sp.
GATTTCGCAATCCCTGCAACAATCTGGCGCTTCTCCCCTATGTCCACCTCAAGCTTCAGCAGCTTGTCTGAACCCCTGATATTCTCAGCCGATAGTATTTTTCCAATCCTTATATCGAATTTCTGGAACTCCTCAAATGTTATCTCAGCCTTCTCCTTCCCGACCTCAAGCTTATTCTTCTCTTTATCCATTGCTATCTTTATCCTCCTATTGAGTACTGCCTCCATTTCCTTGATTTTCTTATCCTCGATCTTTGAAAACAATATTTCAGGAGCCGGAAGCTCATGCGAGGGTATCTCCACAAGCGCATCCTCAAGCCTTGCCTCGTGGACATCGCCCGCAAGTGCAAGCTGTCTCCATGCCGTATCCATATTCCCCGGAAGTATAGGCTCAAACAGCAGCACAAGCGCCTTCCCTATATGGAGGCAATTCTTCACCACACGGGCGCAGGCTTCCCTGTCTTTTTTGATGAGCTGCCATGGCTCGTAGGACTGGAAATACGAGTTACCATAGGCTGCAAGCTCCATCATCTCGTCTGTAGCTTTCTTGAATTCGTACTCATCAAAAGCTGATATCACGTTTTGGATAGTTAACTGGATTTTCTCGAAAATCTCCTTATCAACTTTACCTTCAGGAACAGCCCCGAAGTTCTTGTGGGCAAAATGCAGGGTTCTATGAAGGAAATTCCCGAGCGCTCCGACGAGTTCATTATTTACCTTCTCTTGGAAAACCTTCCACGAAAAATTCAACTCTTTAGTATGCGAGGTATAGTTTGCGATATAATACCTCAAAAGGTCGGGATGGAAACCGTGGTCAAGGTAATCCTCATCCACCCAGACAACATATCCCCTGCTCTTTGAGAACTTCTTGTCATCGATCTTCAGCATGCCTGAAGCCACAACAGCCCAGGGCTGCGTGTAGCCCGCGCCTTTCAGCATCGCAGGCCAGAAGATGCAGTGGTGGTAGGTGATATCCTCGCCGATGAAATGAATGATGCGCGACTTTTGCTTCCAGTATTTCTCCCAGTCCTTCGCCCATTCTTCTGTGAACGAAATATAGCCTATGGGCGCATCCACCCAGACGTAAACAACGAGGTCTTCATGTCCCGGGAAGCGAACACCCCATTCAAGGTTCCTTGTAATGCACCAGTCTTTTAGTTCTTTTGCCCACTCCTTTGCATAATTTATGGCATTGGCTGTGCCGCCGAGAGTTTCCAGATATTCGGAGAGAAAGCCGCTGAAAGCTGAAAGCCTGAAAAAGAAATGCTCCTGCTCGCGATATTCAGCAGGGTTCCCGCAAATACGACATTTTGCGTTCTTTATCTCCCCCGGCTCAAGATGTTTCCCGCATCCCTGGTCGCACTCATCGCCTCTTGCAACAGCGCCGCAGTAAGGGCAGATGCCTTCCACATACCTGTCGGGAAGGAATCTGTTATCATTTGGACAGTAAGCCAGCCTTATGATTTGTGGATATACATATCCACGCTCAATCAGAGCCTCAACGATGCTGTTCGTCCTTGCATGGTTTGTGGGAGAATCAGTATTCCCGAAGAAGCTGAATTCAACCTCCATTGCCTTGAAAATACCCTCAAAATGTTTATGATATTTATTTACAATTTCCTCGGGCGTGATACCTAACTCTTCGGCGTTAACTACGATAGGAGTGCCGTGCGCATCCGAGCCGCAGATGAATGCTGCCTCCTGTCCCTGTTTTCTGAGAGCCCTGACAAATATGTCCGCAGGTACGTAGGTGCGCAGGTGACCGATGTGGCACTTGCCGTTGGCATAGGGAAGCCCGCAGGTTACGAGCACGGGTTCTTTTGACGGGAAGTTGGGCATGGGCTTCTAACATGGAACTTCCATATAAAATAACTTCCCAAGCCTTTCAACAGCAAGCATTATATCAAATTAAATTTGATTTAACACAACTTTATTTGAGTTGATTTCATGCTCTACCCAAGCGGAACTCCCACGCAGCCTGAAATAATAGCAGTGGCTTTATCAAAACTCGATCTAAAATCCACGGATGTGTTTGCCGATATTGGGTGCGGGAGCGGTTCTGTTTCCATAGCGGCTGCCCCTGTGGTGAAGTATGTATATGCAATTGATAACAGGGATGAAGCTGTTCGAGCCACAAATCACAATATTAAAGAGTGCGGTATAAGTAATGTCTCGGTGTTAAAAGGGGATGCAGCTTTGTTACTGCCAGATATCGATATCGACTGTGCTTTCGTAGGCGGGAGTAAAAATATCGAGCAGGTTTTAGCAATATTAATTAAAAAAGACACAAGGTTTGTGGTCAGCGCAGTCAGGATAGAGACCGTTGCTCTGTCACTTGAAATAATGAAAAAGAATAATAGATTCAGGGAAATAACACAGATACAATTATCAAGGGGGCATGAGCTTGAAGGCGGTACTATGTTTAAGCTTGAAAATCCAGTTTTCTTGATTTTTGGAGGGGCATGTTAATCGGTGTGGGTCTTGGACCCGGTGACCCTTCCCTCCTCACGCTTGCTGCAGTAAAAACATTGAAAGACAGCAGGAAGGTTTTTGTGCCGGGGAAACTTGCTGCAAAACTGGTGTCGCCTTACGCAAAAGCTCTGGTTCTCAACTTTCCCATGATTCAGGACAGAGAAAAATTAAAAAAATTATGGGAAAGTAACGCTAGCATAGTGGCAGTTGAGGCAAAAAGAGGTATTGTCTCATTTGCAGTGCTCGGCGACCCTAATGTTCTCTCCACTTTTTCACATCTTGCACGGACAATCAAAGAAAAATATCCTGAAATAGAGGTTACCACCATTCCTGGAGTGAGCGCATTAACTGCACAGGCAGCGCGCACCAATACCACTATCGACGGCTCGTTCACGGTAAGCGACGGCTCGCCTGTGACCACGAAAATAATCCTGAAGGCAAAACATCCTGCGAGTACAAAAAAAGCGCTTATGAAAGAAGGTTTTAACGATTTTATTTATGCAGAGCGGCTTTTCATGGAGAATGAGAGAATTACTGAAGACGTTCCGCAGGAAGGCGATTATTTCAGTCTCATGGTGGCAAAACGCGGAAAAACTGAGGAGAATAAAAGAGTGGTGTATTTTGTTGGTGCAGGTCCAGGGAACCCAAAGTATATCACAGTAAAAGGACGCGAGCTTCTTGAATCCTGCGACCTTGTTGTTTACACAGGTTCGCTTATCAATCCCGATATTCTGAATTATGTCCAAGGCGAGAAAATCGATAGCCATGGCATGAAACTTGAGGACATTGTAGATGTGTTGGCTAAGAATGTCCATGAAGGGAAAAAGGTTGTAAGATTGCACAGTGGCGACCCTTCATTGTACGGGGCGGTAATCGAGCAGATCGATGAGTTGAGAAAACGAGGCATAGATGTGGAAATCATCCCTGGCGTGACATCGCTATTCGCCTCCGCCGCTGCGCTTAAAACCCAGCTTACGATAAACGG
>CAYXIP010000001.1:3556-51843 GCA_964465515.1 uncultured Candidatus Methanoperedens sp.
TGACATCGCTATTCGCCTCCGCCGCTGCGCTTAAAACCCAGCTTACGATAAACGGGATTACTGAGACGCTGATAATCACAAGACCAGCAGGAATCACACTTCTGAAAGACTCGCTCCTGGAACTATCCCGCCATAATGCAACGATGGCGATCTATCTCGGCACCGATAAGATAAGGGATATTATGAATAGAGTAGCATACCCGAAGGAAATGCCTGCCGCTGTCGTATATCATGCCTCGTGGGAGGATGAAAAAATTATCCTCGGGACAGTAGGAGACATTGCGGACAAGGTCGAAGCAGAGGGTATTGAAAGATCTGCAATGATTATTATAGGGAATGTGCTATCACCTGAGAGCTTCAAGAGGTCGCATCTTTATGAGTGAGCTTGCTATCATCACATTTTTGCGAAATCGTGATGCAGCGGAGAGGATTGCGGCTTTCACGGGCGGGGAGATAATCACCTACTCAAAAAAGGCTTTCAAGCAGGCTTTTGAAGAATATAGCTCCATAATAGCCATAATGGCGGCAGGCATAGCGGTCAGGAATGTTGCCCCTCTGGTACGTGATAAATGGGAAGACCCTGCAGTCGTGGTTGTGGATTCGGGTTTGAATTTCGCCATACCGATACTTGGCGGACACCATGGCGGCAATAAACTGGCAAAAAAACTTGCAGGCATAGGTGTAATTCCCGTGATAACAACCGCCACTGAAGTTAAAGGTAAAAAATCTGTTGAGGAAATCGCGCAAGAGCTTGGATGCAGGATTGTTAACAAAAATTCGGCAAAAAAAGTGAATATGGCATTGCTGGATACGGATGTTGAAGTGCTGCACATAAAGGGTCCAAAAATTGTGCTTGCGGATGATGATGTCATCGCGCTGAAGCCTGGCAGGCTTGTGGTAGGAATTGGCGCAAATCGCGGTGTTAGCAGCTCTGAGGTGATGGAAGCTGTAGCATCTGCCCTTTCTGAAATCAATGCAGGCATAGAGGATGTGAAATATTTTACCTCAGCAAAACTCAAGGAAAACGAGAAAGGCATCATCGATGCTGCGTCGGAATTTGGGAGGGAACTCAGGTTTGTTTCCCATGAACTTATCAATTCAATAAAGGTGCCGACTCCGTCGAAGGCAAAATCCCTTGGATTGAACGGTGTATGCGAGCCTGCCGCGCTTGCATTATCCACTGGGAAAAAACTTTTACTTAAAAAGAGGATATACGGGAATGTCACAATCGCAATCGCAAGGTAAGCTGTACATTGTTGGCATAGGTCCCGGGTCAGTCGAGCATCTTACGAAAAGGGCGCACGATGTCCTGACCGAATCCGAATATGTGATAGGCAACGGCACATATATTGACCAGATTGCAGAGGTCATAAAAAATTCAAAAACCATAAGAAGTGGGATGGGCGGCGAGGTCGAGCGTGCGAGGAAAGCAGTAGAACTTTCAAAAGACCACGTTGTTTCAATTATCAGCGGCGGGGATGCCAATGTGTATGGAATGGCAGGTATTGTTCTGGAATTTGCGCAGAAAGCAGGCAATATTGAGCTTGAGGTCATTCCAGGTGTTACAGCGCTGAGTGCGGCTGCTTCGCTTCTCGGCGCACCTGTGGTATCGGATTTTGCTGTCATAAGCCTGAGCGACCTTCTGACTCCGGTAGAGATTATCGAGCGAAGGCTAAAGAGTACAGCAGAAGCTGATTTTGTGATCGCCCTTTATAATCCAAAGAGCAGGAGCAGAAAAGAAAATTTTGGAAAAGCAATAGAAATCATACGAAGGTACAGGGGCGATGAAACGCCTGCTGGGATAGTGAAAAATGCAACACGAGAGGGTGAAAAAGTTGTTGCAACAACGCTTGGAAGGATAATGGAGTACAATGATGATATTGATATGAGCACGATTGTGCTTATAGGCAACGGCGAGTCAAGGCTTTGGGATAACAGGATAATAACGCCGAGGGGATACCAGAAAAAATATGAGTACTGACCTTGGCGCGCGCACAAAAGAGGCAATGGAAATAAGCGAAAGGAGCAGGGAAATTGTGCGAAGCATCGTGAAAGGCGACACACCCGAGGACAGGATAAGGCAGCGCTGCGTCATAGCCACGGGTGACCCTGCGTTTGTAGATATCATGAGGTTTAACAACGAACCTGTAAAAGCCGGAATAGAAGCCATCAGGAAAGGCGCAACCATATTCACGGACATAAGAATGGCGCAGGTCGGGATTACAAAGCGGGGACATAACTGCGATGTGAGATGCGTGCTTGAAGCCGGTGATGATATCTTTGAAAAAACAGGCGCAACGAGAACCAGTGCAGGCTTCGTGGCACTTGAAAAGGAGCTCGGTGGTTCGATAATCGTGATCGGGAATGCGCCATCTGCGGCGCTGGCGGTTTGCGGAATGATAGAAAGAGGAGTTAAACCAGCGCTGCTTGTGGCAACGCCGGTGGGGTTCGTGAATGCCGCTTATTCAAAGGAGCGAGTGAGAGCGCTTGCAGTGCCCTCCATTACCTGCGTGGGGACGAGAGGCGGGACGCCTGTGGCTGTCGCGGTGGTGAATGAGCTGGTGGGGATGGCGAATGAACCGGTTTAAAGATGTTCAAAATCGCGAAATTCGGTTAACCTCTGAGCGTCAGGAGCATCTTGAGACCGACCATCCAGAAATGTCAGGGCAGACTGTTAAAATAGAGGATACTCTCATGAATCCTGATATTATTGTCAAATCAGGAACAGACCCGGATGTTGAACTATTTTACAGGCATTACAACACCACTCCAGTTATTGAGAAGTATTTATGTGTTGTAGTTAAAGTATTAGTTGATGATTTGTTCATTATCACTGCTTATTTCACAGACACGATAAAAAGAGGACTAATATTATGGGAAAAGAAGTAAAAATATGGTACGATAAAGAAAGTGATTACCTTGAAGTCATTTTTGAGAAAAAGACGGGATACTTCAAGGAAACGGAAAATGATGCGGTGATGGAAAAAGTTGATGCGAAGGGGAATGTTATTGGTTTTTCCATTTTGAAAGTTAGCGCGCTTACTGAAAAGAAACCACTTTCAGTGAGCCTAAAAAGTCTTGCAGTTGCGTGAAAAGATGGAAATTTCATGAAACAGACACCGGAATCTATCTACGAAAAAAGCCTCGAACGCCTGAAATCTGTAGTTCTTGATACTTTAAAGGGAGAAGATATTATGATAATCCTATTTGGTTCAAGAGCAAGAGGGGACTTCGACAGGCGCTCTGATATTGACATCGGCATAATGCCAAGGAAAAAATATGACCAAAAAAAATTAATTCTTTTAAAAGAAAAAATTGAGAATATGAATATCCCTTATAAAATTGATATTGTTAATATTTCTAAAGTCTCAGATGTCTTCAGGGAAAAGGTACTGAAAGAAGGGAAGATATGGAAAAGCTAACAATCATAGCAGAAGATACCAAAAATGCACTGGGAACTTTAAAGGAGATAATAGAGACCCCTTACACCTTAATAGTCAGGGATGCGACCATACAGAGATTTGAATATAGTTTTGAAATATTCTGGAAGTTTTTAAAAGAATACCTGAGGGTTAAAGAAGGGATAATGTGCAATTCTCCGAAATCATGCTTCAGAGAAGCTTTTAATGTAAAATTGCTTACCGAGGAAGAGACCATAGCTGCCCTTGAGATGACGGACGACAGAAACCTTACAGCTCATACTTATCACGAAGAAGTTGCAGAAGAAATATACCGGAAAATTAAGAACTACTATAAACTTATGGATAAGGTATATCGGAATCTTACTAAAACTTGAAAAATTGGCAATGCCAAAATTTTGCCGATTGACCTTCCAAAGCCTTTAAATACTCATCCCTCCTTAAAGCGCAGAATACGCTGCGTATGAAAATACGCGCTTAGAGTCGATCAAAGTCGGATTTGATGAATTGCATGGGCCTATGCGTACCGCATGCCTGTAAAAGCATGTAAGTCAAAATCTATTTGTGAAGGCATAATTGCAACATTTGCAACTTTGGCGTATTACAATTACATATTGTCAAGGAGAAACAGATGTCACACCCCCACAGACCAAGGCGCGGGTCTATTGCATACAGCCCGCGGGTAAGAGCAAGAAGCGAAATCCCCCGTGTGAGAGCGTGGCCTCTCTCAAAAGAGCCAAGGCTATTGGGATTTGCAGGTTACAAAGCCGGCATGACGCATCTTGTTGTAAGGGACGAAGCGCCAAACAGCTTAACAACCGGGATGGAAATTTCAGTACCAGTAACAATTATGGAAGCCCCTGCAATGAAGGTTGCTGCTATAAGGGTTTACAACAGCACCACCCACGGTGCAACTGCCATCGCTGAAGCATGGACGACAGAGCTTGATAAGGAACTCAACCGCGCTCTCATTGTTCCAAAGAAAAACGACCTTCCTGCTGCGCTTTCGAAAATCGAGCAGCTCATCAAGGATAACGTGGCAAAGGATTTGAGGGTTATAATGTACACACTGCCTGAAAAGGTAACGGGCATCCCAAAGAAAAAACCTGAAATCATGGAAAACAATATCGGGGGCACTGATTTGAAAGTACGTTTTGAGTATGCCAAAACCCTTCTTGGCAAAAACGTCCGTATAAGCGATGTATTCAAAAACGGCGATATCATCGATGTTCTTGCCATAACCACAGGAAAAGGATTGCATGGACCTGTAAAGCGCTGGGGAATACAGCTTCAGAAAGCAAAACACTCAAGGGCAGGCAGCGTGAGGGAGATAGGGACTCTGGGGCCCTGGCATCCCTCGCACGTAAGCTGGAGGGTGCCGCAGCTCGGGCAGACAGGCTATCATCAGAGGACTGAGTTCAATAAGAGAATCGTGCAGATGGGCATGGACAGCAAAACAGTGACACCAGAAGGCGGGTTTTTGAACTACGGTATTATCAGGAATGATTATATTATTGTCAAGGGAAGCGTTCCTGGCCCGGCTAAAAGACTGGTAAGAATTCGTCCTGCTATCAGACCAAACAAAGCACAGGCACAGGCTCCAGAGATAACGTATATAAGCCTTGAGTCAAAACAAGGGTGATTCCATGGACTTAAACATAATCGATTTATCAGGAAATATGGCTAAAAAAATTACATCAAAGCTATTCGATGAGCCCTATCGTCCTGATTTAATAAAGAAAGCTGTGCTCTCTGCCCAGGCAAACCGGCAGCAGCCATACGGTGCGCATATGTATGCAGGCATGAGAACCTCTGCCGAAGGCTGGGGGCCTGGAAGAGGCGTTTCAAGGGTAGCAAGACTCAAGAACAGCAGCAAGGCTGCAAGAATACCACAGGCAGTCAAAGGAAGAGAAGCCCATCCCCCGAAACCTGAGAAGGACAGGACAGAAAAGGTCAATGATAAGGAGCGGAAGAAAGCCATAAAATCTGCAATCGCTGCGACGGGGAATTTAGAATTGGTTAAGAAAAGAGGGCATATTTTCTCGGCGGAATTACCACTTGTGGCAGTGGATGAACTTTCCTCGCTTAAAAAGACAAAGGATGTTAAGTCTTTCATGGAGGCTGCCCATGTTTGGGAGGATATCGAGAGGGCAAAGGATACCACGATAAGGGCAGGGAAAGGCAAGCTCAGGGGCAGGCGATACAAGAATACAAAGAGCATTCTGATTGTTGCTGCCGAGGACAAGGGGATAGTTAAGGCTGCGCGCAATCTTGCAGGTGTGGACATAGTGACCTTGGGGGATCTCAATGCTGAATTACTGGCTCCAGGAACGCATGCAGGTCGTTTAACGATATATACAGAATCTGCAATAGTTAAACTCCAGGAGGCTATGCAATGATCCAGCACCCCTATGTGACGGAAAAAGCCACGCTGATGGCTGAAAAAAATAATGTTCTCCAGTTCATTGTTGATTCTAAGGATACTAAAGATAAGGTGAAAAGGGAAATCGAGGCACTCTATAAGGTGAAGGTGTTTAAAGTTAACACGATGCTTACGTCGAAAGGTAAAAAGAAAGCCACCGTGACATTTGAGGAACCCAACACAGCAACGGAACTAGCCTCAAGGTTAGGAATATTCTAAAGGTGAGAAAATGGGACACAGGATTATTGCTCAGAGCAGGGGAAAAGGTTCACCTACATACAAGGCACCTTCTCATAAATTCAAGGCAAACCTTGAGCATCTGAAGGCAGAGGAAGGAATCGTCACTGGAAAAGTGCTTGAAATCATCCACGACACTGCGCGCTCTGCTCCCATTGCGAGAATCTCTTTCAGCAACGGCGAGGAAAGGCTTGTGCTTATTCCCGAGGGTGTGGAAATAAACAATACCATCCAGTGCGGCATCTCGGCGCCTGCAGAACCCGGAAATACCCTTGTGCTTGCAGAAATCCCCGAGGGTGTACCGATATGCAACATCGAATCGCAGCCCGGCGACGGAGGGAAATTCGCTCGTGCTTCAGGTATGTACGGGATTCTTGTGGCGCACGATGTGGGTAAGACGATTGTGCAGTTGCCGAGCGGCGAGATGAAATGGCTCAATCCCAAATGCAGGGCTACGATAGGCGTGGTAGCCGGGGGAGGGCGCACGGAGAAACCTTTTGTAAAAGCGGGGAAGAAATTCCACAGGATGAAGGTAAGAGCCACAAAATGGCCAAGATCAAGAGGCGTAGCCATGAACGTTGTTGACCATCCTTTCGGAGGCGGAGGAAGACAGCATCCCGGCAGACCCAAGACCGTGGCAAGAGGGACTCCTCCAGGGAGGAAAGTAGGTTCGATAGCCGCAAGAAGGACAGGAAAGAAGTGATAATATGGCAAGAAAAGAATCATCCAAGATACCGAAAAGGAAGGGAGAATTCACATTCAGAGGGAAATCCTTGGAGGAACTTAAGAAGTTAACCCTCGATGAGTTTGCACTGCTTGTTCCTGCACGACAGCGGCGGACAATACAGCGCGGGCTATCAGAGGATCATAAGAAGTTGTTGCACAAAGTCAAGATTAAAGACCAGAATATCAGGACGCACCTTCGCGACATGGTTGTCACGCCAGAAATGGTGGGCTTGAAAATCGCAATCCACAGCGGCAGGGAGTTTACACCGGTTGAGATTATACCTGAAATGCTGGGTCATTATTTCGGTGAGTTCGTACTAACGCGCAAGAAGGTTGCTCACGGCGCAGCAGGAATAGGTGCCACAAGGTCAAGCAAATTCATCCCATTGAAGTGATACCATGAAATTAGATTATTCAATCGAACCCGATGCAGAGAAAACTTCGAAGGCGATAGGAAAGGAACTTCACATTTCAAGAAAGCATGCATGCGAGATAGCAAGAGCAATAAAAGGCATGAAGCTTGCGAAAGCACGAAACTTTCTTGAGGATGTCGCTGCATTGAAGAAGGCAGTTCCATATAAGAGATACACAAGAAACATTCCTCACAGAAAAGGGATGTGCACAGGAAGATACCCTCAGAAAGCCGCAAAGGAGTTCCTCAAGGTATTGAAAAATGCCGAGAGCAACGCCACATACAAAGGGCTCGATGCCGAAAACCTAAAGATCACCCACGTAGCAACAAAGAAAGGTCATTCCTTCAGGGGAGCATTTCCCAGGGCGCAGGGAAGAGCCACACCAAAGATGCATGAAACGGTAAGCGTTGAAATGGTAATGGGGGCGCAATAATGGGGGTGGAAAGAAAATTCGTGAAGAACGGTCTTGATAAGGCGCAGATGGAGGAATACTTCTCCAAACAACTGGAGAGGGCAGGTTACGGCGGCATGAACATTAATAGAACCCCCATGGGAACCCAGGTCACAATAATCGCAGAAAAACCCGGCATGATAATCGGAAAAGGCGGCAAGACCATACACAAGCTTACCCATGACCTTGAAGCCGTCTTCCATGTTGACAATCCCCAGATAGATGTACTGGAAGAAAAGGTACCGGAGCTGAATGCGCAGATGATGGCATCAAGGCTTGCAGGAGCCATAGAACGCGGGCTCTATTTCCGCAAAGCCGGTCATAACATGCTCAGAAGGATACTGGAAGCAGGCGCCCTTGGGTGCGAGATTGATATTGCAGGCAAGCTCACAGGACCAAGGAAAAAGACCGAGAAGTTCGTGGGTGGCAATATGCTCCATGCAGGCAACCCTGCGATGGAACTGGTGGATGACGGATTTGCTATAGCGATTAAAAAACTGGGAGTTATAGGATGCCGTGTACGGCTGATCAAACCCACGGTTAAACTCCCGGGAAGATTCAAGACCGAAAAGGCAGCAGCTCCTCAGGTTCCACAGGTTGCAGCAGAAAAGAAACCTGCCGGCATTCCCGAAATTGTGAAAGCTGCGCCACAGGAAGTCAAGCCGGAAGCCGAAGCCATGCCTGAGAAAATACCTGAAATAGTACCTGAGGAAACACATGCTTCCAATGTCGAAGAGCGGATGCATGGTGATGTGTTAGAACATAAGCATCCGGAATATGATTACTGGCACCCTGCATCGCGTGTTCATAAGGATGAATCAGCCAAAAAAGAGAAGATAACCTCGGATTCGAAGTCTGATGAATCCACCCAAGAGATAACAACTGAGGGGGAGAATTAATGGCAATTCTTCGGGCTGATGAAATAAGAAAGATGAATCCCAATGAGCGGCAGGAGGAACTGGACAAACTCAAACTTGAGTTAATCCGCGAGCGAGCCATTGCCTCGGCAGGCGGTGCCCCTGAAAACCCAGGGCGCATAAAGGAGATAAGGAAAACTGTTGCCAGGATAAAAACTATTCAGAAGGAGCCGAAATGAAGCTGACGCCGCATAATATCATACACCACGAACTCATTGGTCTTGACACCAAGGTAGTGGACAGCACGAATAGCTCTCTTGTGGGAATAGAGGGAAGGGTGGTGGATGAAACTAAAAATATGCTGGTGATAGAGGAGAAAAAAGTCCCGAAATCCTGCTCATCGTTTATGTTTACAATTCCATATTTTAATGGTAAACGTTACTTGCCGTTAAGAATCAGGGTAGATGGAAAACTATTGCTCTCGCAACCCGAAAACAGAATCCAGACAAGATTCAGGAAAAAATTCAGGAAGGTATAATAATGACACGTGATATCGGGCTGGATGTTCAGCCTCCGGCAAAAGAATGCACTGACCCCAATTGTCCATTCCACGGCATACTCCCTGTAAGAGGACAGGTTCTCAGCGGAGTGGTGGTGAGCGATAAGATGGATAAAACGGTTGTGGTGCAGAGAACGTTTGTGAAAAAGATTGCGAAATTCGAGCGATACGAGAAGAGAAAAACCAAGGTGCATGCCCATAATCCCCCATGCATGAGCGCAAAACAGGGCGATAGTGTGACTATTGCAGAATGCCGCCCCCTGAGCAAGACCAAATCGTATGTGATTATTGAGGTGAAACAATGATAAACTTTGAAAAAGTTTTATCAAAAACTGTTGCGTCAGTTTACACCGCACAACCGTCACGTCAGTTGACGCCGTACACACGTATGCCAGCGCACGGGCATACGTGGATGCGCCCTCAAGGGGCGCGACCCTTGACGTATGGCTCCGCCATACGTGGATTCATAAAGCGAGGTGTTGCTTTATGAGGGGAATGAAAGCACGAATACCACGAGCCATTAACACAGCTACGAGAATGGAGTGCGCTGACAACACAGGTGCAAGAGTGGTTGAGGTGATTTCGGTATTGAAGTATCGCGGTGTCAGGAATAGATACCCCAGGGCAGGTATCGGGGACACCCTTATAGTGAGTGTAAAGAGAGGAACTCCTGAAATGAGAAAGCAGATGTTCAAGGCTGTTGTAATCCGCCAGAAAAAGGAGTTCAGGAGACCTGATGGGATGAGGGTTTCATTCGAGGATAACGCATGTGTGATAGTGGATGACGAAGGCGTGCCCAAGGGCACGGAAATAAAAGGACCTGTTGCCAGGGAAGCTGCTGAGCGGTATTCAAAGATATCCTCCGCAGCCTCGATTATAGTGTAGGTGGAGCATGACATCATCACAGCCAAGAAAACAGAGAAAATCCAGATACCAGGCGCCTCTTCACAGGAGACATAAACTCATGGGCGCGATGCTTTCCCCCGAACTTCGGAAAGAGCACGGGGTGAAAAGCATACCCCTGCGTACTGGCGATACAGTCAAGGTATTACGCGGAGACCACAGGGATAAAGAGGGCAAGGTGGCGGGTATTAACCTTAAAAAGATGACCGTTACTGTAGATGGCGTGAGCGTTACAAAAGCGGATGGCACGGAAGTCCCAAGACCATTACAACCCTCAAAGGTAATGATAACCAAATTAGAAATCAAAGACGAAAGACGACTGGGTGATTAAATGGGAAGACACGAGAAAAGAGTGGCAGCACCAACATCATGGCCTATTCCACGCAAGACCCATCACTGGGTGGTTGGAGCCAATGCAGGACCCCACTCAAAGGAAACCGGGATTCCACTGCTTGTTGTTGTGCGCGACATGCTCAAACTTGCGAATAACAGCAGGGAAGCCAAACGAATAATCAACGAAGGGACAATTTTCGTAGACGGCAGAGCAAGAACCGATTATAAATACATTATCGGTCTTTTCGATATAGTATCAATTCCTTCTACCAATGAATATTATCGCGTGCTGCTGGACAAACAGAACAGGTTTAAGCTGTATAAGGAAGGCGCTGATGCCTTGAAACTGTGCAGAATCAACAATAAAACTATCGTGAAAAACGGGGCGGTGCAGCTCAACCTGCACGACGGAAGCAATATCATAGCGTCCAATGATTACAAGACTTTTGATACTGTTCTTCTGGGAGAAAACCGCAAGATTGTAAAACACATATCGTATAAGCCCGGAAATCTTGCAATGGTAGTGGGAGGAGAACATTCAGGAGAGATTGGAAAGATAAAACAAATCCGGAAAGTACGGGGTTCAGGAACCAACATGGTAGCAATATCCAATGAAAGTGAATTTGAGACCATTGAAAATTATGTGTTTGTCATAGGAGAATCAGCCCCTGAAATCAAGGTGATTTAAATGAACTCAATGAGAACGCCTTCCATTGATAAAGTCACGGTTCACATAGGTACTGGAGAAAGCGGCGAGCGATTGACAACCGCGGAAAAATTGCTTGAGGCTATTGTCAAGCAAAAACCAGTAAGGGCGATTGCAAAGAAAACATTGCCCTCATTCTCCATAAAGAAAAGAGAACCCATTGGATGCAAGGTGACGCTCAGGGGAAACAAGGCAGGTGAGTTCCTCAAAACCACATTGAAAATCATAGACAACAAACTGAGCGCAGCCCAGTTCGATGAAAACGGGAATTTTTCATTCGGGATCGAGGAACACACGGATTTCCCGGGCATGAAATACGATCCCTCCATAGGTATCTATGGAATGGATATCAACGTCGCTTTGAAACGCCCGGGATACAGAATAAGCACGCGTAAAATAGAGAGGCATAAGATGCCGCAAAACCAGAGGTTGAAAAAGGATGAGGCGATTTCCTTTTTAAAAGAGAAGTACGGCGTGGAGGTAATTTAATGGAGAGAAGCAAGAAAAAATTCGGAAGAGGCGCCAACACCTGCAAACGCTGCGGAAGGAAACAGGGACTTGTCCGAAAATATGGGATATACCTGTGCAGGCAGTGTTTCCGTGAAATTGCCTATGACATGGGCTTTGAGAAATATACGTAGGTGAAATAATGTTATTGGATCCACTCGCAGATGCACTTTCAATAATAAAAAATGCAGAAAGTATAGGCAAACCAGAATGTACTATCAAGCCTGCTTCAAAACTCACAGGAAGCGTGCTCAAGGTTATGAAGGATAAAGGATATATCGGCGAATTCGAATTTATCGATGATGGGAAATCAGGTTTGTTCAAGGTAAAGCTTAAAGGGAAAATCAACAGGTGTGGAATAATAAGACCCCGTCACGCAGTCAAGAATACCGAGTTTGAGAAATGGGAAAAGCGCTTTTTACCTGCACGGGGCTTTGGCTCCATTATCCTGACCACGCCTGGCGGCGTCATGACCCACAATGAAGCCAGAGAGAACGGTCTTGGCGGGCAGTTGCTTGCTTATGTTTATTAGGTGAATGTTATGGAAACAAAGAGAACGGTTGCAATTCCGCAAGGTGTGAACGTTACAATAGATAATATGAACGTTTCGGTCTCTGGTGAGAAGGGAGAGCTTAGAAAAGATCTCTGGTACCCTGGAATTGTAATCAAGAAACTTGATTCAGAGATTGTTGTGGAAACGAATATCGCACGAAGGGAACAGCTTGCAATGCTGGGCACGTTTGAATCCCACTTAAAAAATATGATTACAGGGGTAACCAAGGGATACGAGTATAAAATGAAGGTTGTTTATTCGCACTTCCCGATACAATTAAAGACCGAAGGAAACCATGTACTTGTGAGCAATTTCCTTGGCGAAAAGAAAGCCAGAAGAGCTAATATCCTGGGTAATACCAATGTAGCGATAAAAGGAGACCAGGTGATTATTTCAGGCATAAACAAGGAGGATGTTGGGCAGACCGCGGCTAATCTCAAAACGGCTACCAAGATCAGAAGATTTGACCCAAGGGTATTCCAGGATGGAGTTTACCTTGTGGAACGGGGTGAACAACATGGAAGATGAAGCCGTCAAAAAACTGATGGAACTGGAAGGCGTAGGCAAGGCAAAGGCGAAGTTGCTCTATGATGCAGGATTTGAAGATATAAATTCTATAAAAAATGCAAACATAGAGGAAATTGCAGGTATCAAAGGAATAGGCAAGAAACTTGCAAACAAGATTAAAACTTCTGCTGACGAAATGGTTGTTGAGGAAGAAAAACCAGTTGAAAAAGTAACAAAAGAGATTACTATTACAATAGACGCAGAGACAAAGAGGCTTCTTGATATAAGGAAAAAGCAGAAAAGCAAGAAGCCGCACTTCAGGCAGACCGATTCACACAAGAAAAAGAAGCTTGCGGATTACTGGCGAAGACCTGACGGCATCCATAACAAAACTCGGTACGCGCTTCACGGGAAAACCCCGCTTGTAGAGGCGGGCTACGGCAGTCCTTCGCTTGTAAGAGGGCTTCATCCCTCAGGTTTTGAGGAGGTTGTGGTGAATAATATCAAAGAACTTGAAGCTCTCAATTCAGAGAAGCAGGCTGCACGGATTGCCCATACCGTAGGCTCAAGGAAACGCAGCCTGATAGAGACGAGGGCGAGAGATATGGGATTGAAGGTTCTAAACCCAGCAAGAAGGGAGGAAGAAGAATGACAGATCTTGCCAATCAGAGAAGACTTGCAGCAGAGGTAATGAGCATAGGTGTGCATCGCGTATGGCTTGACCCTGAAGCCTCCAAGGATATAGCTGCTGCCTTAACACGCGAGGATATAAGAAAATTGATCGAGGATGGGAAGGTAGCTAAAAAGGAGATCAAAGGAATAAGCCGGGGAAGAGCACGCAAATCCCATGAGACCCGGGCGTATGGGCACAGGAAGGGGCACGGGTCAAGAAGCGGGGCAAAGGGTGCACGCAGACCGAAAAAGGAGATGTGGATGAAGAGAATCCGCGCACTTCGAAAAAAGCTTGTGGAAATGAAAGGTAATAATACCATTGATACATCCACATACAGGAAATTGTATCGCAAAGCAAAAGGCGGAGAATACAGAAGCAGGGCGCATCTTGAATCGCACGTCGAGCAGCAGAAAGGGGTGGAATAATGGCAACAGGGTCAAGATACAGGGTTAAATTCAGAAGGGTAAGAAGCGGTAAGACCGATTACAGGGCAAGAAAACAACTGCTTATCTCCAAAAAGCCAAGGCTTGTAATCAGAAAGAGTTTAAAAAACACAATGGTGCAGATAATAGTTCCAGCAGAAGTAGGCGATAAAACCATAGTTTCTGCAAGTACACAGGATTTAAAGAAATACGGATATACGGGCGGCAATAACACCACATCCGCATACCTTACAGGATTGCTGCTGGGATACCGTGCAAAGAAAGTCGGACAGAAAGAGGCAATACTTGATGCCGGGTTATATCATACAACACGCGGCGGGAGGTTATTTGCGGCTTTAAAAGGAGCTGTGGATGCGGGACTTGATGTTCCTCACGAACCCGAGGTATTTCCTTCTGAAGAAAGGGTTAAGGGCAAACATATAGACAAATACAGGAAGACCAACATATCAGAGCAATTCGAGGGAGTTGTGCAAAAGATTCAGAGCGGAGTATAATATGAGAGAGACAGAATTCAAAGAAGAAGCAGTGGAATGGGTTCCCCAGACAAGACTGGGTAAGCTGGTCAAGGAAGGACAGGTAACCACCATGAATGAAGCCCTTGCATCAGGACTGCCGATAAGAGAGTACCAGATCGTGGACGCATTAATTCCTGAGATTCAGGATGAAGTTCTGGATATCAACATGGTGCAGAGGATGACCGACTCTGGTCGAAGGGTAAAATTCAGAGCCACCGTAATAGTAGGCAACGGTGATGGTTTTATCGGCATCGGTGAGGGAAAGGATGTTCAGGTTGGCGTGGCTATCAGAAAGGCAATCGATGCTGCCAAGATGAATATAATAGCTATCAAAAGGGGCTGCGGCTCATGGGAATGCGGCTGCGGTCTTGGACATACCGTACCCTTTGGTGTGAAGGGTAAAGCAGGGAGCGTGGTGGTAGAACTCAGACCTGCTCCAAGAGGTCTGGGGCTGACTTCAGGCGGAACAGCGAAAAAAGTACTGGAGATTGCCGGCATAAAGGACGCCTGGACAAAAGTATACGGCGAAACAAGGACAACCATAAATTTTGCTAAGGCGACTTTTGATGCACTTATGAAAACCACTACAATGAAGGTGTGAAAAATGTACGCAGCAGTCAGACTACGCGGAGGAGTAAAGACGCGGCAGGACATCAGGGATACGCTTAGCATGATGCACCTTGACAGGGTAAACCACTGCACGATCCTGCCAGAAACTCCGAATTACAGGGGCATGATTCATAAAGCAAAGGATTACATTGCATGGGGCGTTATCAATCCCCAGACCCTTGCGCAGATGCTGGAAAATCGAGGGAGACTTGAAGGCGGGGAAACATTGACAAAGGAATATCTGAGCAAAAACACCAGATTCAAAACATTTGAAGAACTTGCAGTGGCAGTTTGTGAAGGGAAACTTTCGCTAAACGAGGTTCCCAGACTTAAGCCTGTTTTCAGGCTGCACCCTGCAAGGAAGGGTCTTTCTGGCACCAAAAGGACTTTCCAGGAAGGAGGCGACCTCGGGAATCATGGTACTGAAATAAATACCCTGCTAAAAAAGATGAGGTAACTATGGCAAAACAGAAGACAAAGAAATTCAGGGGTTCAAGAACGTTCGGCGGAGGAACGCATAAGAATAGGCGTGGCGGAGGGAGCCGCGGAGGCAGGGGGAATGCCGGAACATGCAAGCATCACTTTGTCAGGGCAATGCAGCGAGGTTTGAGCTTTGGGAAGCATGGATTCAAGAGACCGTTATCCATAACTGCAGATAAGGTCATAGTCAACGTAGGGGAGCTCGATGAAGCCATAGAACAATTAGTAATGGATGGTCTTGCAGAAAAGAAGAACGGTGCTTTTCACATCGACCTTGAAAATGTCGGTATTGAAAAAGTGCTGGGCGGCGGAAAAGTGACAAAACCCCTTTTTATCAAGGCAACTGAGTTTTCCTCGTCAGCTAAGAAGAAAATCGAGGATGCCAAAGGGAAGGCAATAGCCGGGGCAGAGCCGCTAAAACCTGAGTAATCGATATGGCTTTTGAAAGTCTTGCACCTCTGCTCAACCGCCTGCCTGCGGTCTCGCGGCCAGAGGGACATGTGCATTTCAAGAAAAAGCTGGCATGGACGTTAGGTATTCTCGTTCTTTATTTTGCTCTGGCAAATATCCCGTTATTCGGGCTGGATAAAAGCTCGATAGATCTTTTTGAACTCTACCGTGCATTCTTCGCAGGAGCTTCGGGCTCGCTCATGGTTCTTGGAATAGGACCGATTGTAACGGCTTCGATAGTGCTGCAATTACTTGTGGGTGCGAATGTCATTAAAATGGATCTCTCCGACCCCCACCAGCAGGCTATTTTCCAGGGGTTACAGAAGCTTCTTGTCTTTGTGATGGTTGCTCTTGAGGCGCTGCCTCAGATCCTTGGCGGCTTTATGCGCCCCGATGCTGGACTGGCTGCTCAGCTTGGCGTTTCTGTGAGCGTAATAACCCTGTTCCTTTTCATACAGATATTCATCGGAGGCATTCTGATTCTCTATATGGATGAGATTGTTTCCAAGTGGGGCATAGGCTCAGGTGTTGGATTATTCATTATTGCCGGGGTATCGCAGCAGATTGTCCAGGGCATATTCAACTGGAACCCCGATAAAACTACCGGAGTGCCGATAGGGCTTATCCCCAAATGGATTTATTTAGCAGGACCCTCATCACCCATACCAGGGCTGGATTATCTCCTGAGCAGTAACGGGATACTTTTCTTGCTGGTACAGGGCGGTATCCTGGCATTGGTCAGCACTGTGGTCATATACCTGATGGTGGTGTACGTGGAGAGTACCCGAATTGAAATACCGCTTGCTCATGCGGCTGTCAGGGGAGCGCGCGGGCGGTTTCCTGTCAAGCTTATCTATGCAAGCGTTTTACCCATGATTCTGGTACGGGCCCTGCAGGCAAACATCCAGATGATAGGGCTTCTTCTTTCAAGCAAAGGCATCACGATATTCGGGCAATATAAGCAGAATACGCCCGTGAGTGGTCTTATGTATTATCTCTCTCCCATCCAGGGACCCAGCAACTGGATCCCCTCCCTCGTCTCATCCCAGTTCACAAATCTTGGGGTTCCATCTCCACCTGTCTGGCAGATCGTGCTTCATGTTGCAACCGATGCATTCCTTCTCATAATAGGCGGCATTGTATTTGCGCTTTTCTGGATTGAAACAACGGGCATGGGGGCAAAGAGCGTGGCTGAAAAAATCCAGAAATCAGGGATGCAGATACCAGGTTATCGGAGAAGCAGCGGAACTCTTGAGAGGGTAATGCAGCGCTATATCCCGAAGGTAACAGTAATAGGCGGGGCATTCATAGGTCTCCTGACGCTCATCGCAAGCCTTCTCGGCACACTTGGAGGGGCTGGCGGAACGGGCTTGTTGCTCACAGTGAGCATCATGTATCGGCTGTACGAGGACATAGCAAGCCAGCAGATGATGGAGATGCATCCAATGATGAGGAGCTTCTTCGGGAAGGAATAAAGCGCTCTTTTTTCCAAGCGAAAAAGCGTAAAGTATATTATTTGTATAACACAAGTATAACATTATAATATTGGTATAACACCATTATACTTGTGGAAGGGTGGTATGAACAAACCCAAAAAAATCCTTGTCGCAGGGGATGAACCGCTGGGAGTTGAGCTTATTGAGGCAATATTGTCAAGAGATTACGAAGTTGAGACCGCACCAGAAAAAGAAATAATACTCAGAGTAGAAGAAACAAATCCTGACCTGATAGTCTTAGATAAATTCATATCTGCCAAGGATAGCTTCGGTGTCTGCAGGCAGCTCAAAAGCAATGAAAAAACAAGGTCTATACCCATTGTGGTGGCTGCGGAAACTGAAGATAGGAGAAGGGCTAAGGAAGCAGGTGCAGATTATTTTCTGAGCAAACCTATCAGTATAAATGAATTGAGCGCAGTGGTGAATTCACTGCTAAGGTAGTTTCACACAAATAACGTCCTGAGTTCCCACAGTATCTTGGGATTCTTCTTGAACAGAACAAGCAATAACGAGGATAGTTCCATCTTGCTCGTATCTATACCATGGAGTGAGTGAGCAAGCAGATTTAACTGCCCGTCGGTGAGCTTCATAAGCAGGTTTTTAACAAGCAGGGATTTGCTCAGCTCTTTTCCTATGGTAGAGCGCCATTTGGTCTCGTATTCTTTTAAAGTCCCAAGAGAATAATCCCCTTTTTCATGCGCTTTGATGCAGACTTCCCCTGCCATTTTTCCTGCATCCATTGCATTAATAATACCTCCTCCTGTTAAAGGGTCGGATTGTCTTGCTGCATCGCCTACGAGCATAAGACCGTCTGATGTGGTTTTTCCTATGGGACCGCTTACAGGTACTCCTCCAACTACTATTTCAAGAATTTTAGCATGAGGAATATATTTTTCTACGAATGTCGTAAGTAGCGAAATTGCCCTCAGTTTTCCTGAATTGCTTCCAAGCAATCCCAAGCCAACATTTGCTGTGTTTTTGCCTTTGGGAAAAATCCACACATATCCACCTGGAGTATACTTATGTCCCAAAAAAAACTCACTGTATTCTCCAGCATCAATATTCGAAACCAGAAACTGTGCACAGACGTCTATATCCTTTGGCTTTAATGCCGTATCTATTCCGCCCCATCTTCCCACCTTGGATTCTATGCCATCGGCACCTATTACAATATTGGATTTGACCTCATAGTTTTCTCCCATGTACATTGCATTAATTCCAGTAATTTTGCCATTATTTCTCAGCAAGTCGGTTGCTCTTGTCTTTACCATCACCTCCGCACCTGCCATGGCAGCCTGCTGTGCAAGTGCCCTGTCAAAAACTTTTCTTTCAAGAACATAACCCACATCCTTCGATGAAGAAGCTTCTGAGAGGTTAATCTCAGTTCCATCAGGAGAAATTATCTTTGAACCTTTTACTTCAGCGGCTATCCATCTATTATCAGGCTTTATATGCCTTTTTAATCCTTCCTTACCCAGACCTTCAGCGCACCTGACAGGGTCGCCTATCTCCTGCCTTTTTTCGATGAGCAATACCGAAAGTCCGCCTGAAGCAGCGGTTTTTGCGGCTATTGAGCCAGCAGGTCCTGCTCCCACTACGATTACATCGTATCTTTTTTTCATTTAACAACCACCAGCGCGCCCACAGGGCAGATTTTCGCACATACGCCGCAATTGTTGCATGTATTATCCACTTCAATCCATGTCTCGACCAGTTCAAGCGCGCCCACAGGACATACGCCCACGCATGCTCCGCAGTATCCGCACTTATAACGATTTACATCTACACTCATAAGTTTGCATGCTAACGCCGTCAGCCCATATAAATTTTGTCAAGCTATGTACCACCAATCGATAATTGTATAAGTATCTCCAACTAAATAAGACAAGGAGTGATGATCTTGAATGAAATTATATTCAAGGATGCAAAAATCACAAAGCCTGAGGATAACCAGCCCGAGCAGATAAAGAGGATTTTTCCTCACATTTCACCTGTAAATGAAGGTGACATCGTAGCAATAAAAATACATCCCGGCGAGTACGGGAACACTACCCACGTAAGACCTGTGGTTGTAAGAACTGTGGTTGACCTTGTCATGAAGGCAGGGGGTATACCTTTTGTGACAGACACCACAACCCTGTACAGGGGCATGAAACTCAATGCCGCAGACCTGATAAAAGGGGCTGCAATGAATGGTTTTACCCATGCAAGCATGAATGCCCCCTTTATTGTGGCAGATGGATTAAGGGGCAGCGATGGAAAAGAGATACAGCTCGACGGCGAGGTGCTGGACAGTATTACAGTTGCCTCAGCCATAGCAGAGGCGGATTCTATGATAGTCATATCGCATGGAAAAGGGCATCCGGGCTCGGGATTCGGGGGTGCTGTGAAGCATCTTGGCATGGGCTGTCTTGACCGCAAAGGTAAGATCAAGGTTCATGAGGTGGGGAAACCAACAATCGACCCTGAAAAATGCATCCTCTGCAACGAATGCGTGGAAATATGCCCGTGGGGTGCCATAACCCCGCCAGATATCGACCAGTCAAAATGCTGCGGTGAGTTATCCTGTGCCGACGCCTGTGCTCAGGAGGCAATCATTCCACCTCCCGATGCTACAGATAAAATGCAAAAAAGGCTGGGCGAGGCAGCACTTGGGCCGATAAAATTCCTTAAGGGAAGGATTGGATACATCAACTGGGTCTATGACCTCACGCCGGGATGCGACTGCTTTAATTTTTCAGGAGAGCGGTTCGTGGAAGACATAGGGATACTTGCAGGGAGAGACCCTGTGGCTATCGATACTGCCACAATCGATCTGATTAATGATAGAATGAAAGAGACCTCGTATTTAAATACGAGGACTAAGGGAAGGTCGATAGATAGCGTCTGGGGTGTAAATCCATGGATACATATCGAGGCGGCTCGGAAAATAGGGTGCGGGAGCAGGGAATATATGTTAATATAAGATCTATGCTGTCTTCTGAACCCAAAACATTAATAAACACGGCAATCTTAGTTAGACCACAGGACAGAGGAACATTATTTTCAGAAATTTTTAACACTTAATTGCACGATATAAATTTTAGAAGCGAGGTAACAATGTCAAAACTAAAGAAGCGGGAACTTGAGAGAAAAGGAAAGAAAAAACAGGAGATTCTGGAGAATAAGCTGATAGAGGAGCATCTTGAGGACCTAACAAAAACAAAAGTGGAGCTTGAGGAGCTCCCAGAGGAAGAGTAGTGAGGATAAAAGTAAAGCTCCTTTCAGGGGGTGTTAAAGAAGAAAACCTGGATGTATCACCGCATTCTACATACGAAGAACTGCTTCTTTCCCTCCATATCAATCCCGAAATAGTCCTTGTTTTTCGAAATGGCTCTCCGGTACCATTGGATGAGAAAGTGTCGCAGGAAAATATTGAAGTGCTGAGGGTTGTGACCGGGGGATAAATGGCACCATGCAGTTGACAGACGCCTATGGAAGGACGATAAACAGCCTGCGAATATCCATCACAGACCGCTGCAATCTGAACTGCATGTACTGCCACCGTGAAGGTGAGAGGCGGGACATAAAAACCGAGATGACAGCCGAGGCTATAAAAAATATAGTCCAGGCTTCAAAGACCTTTGGTATAAGAAAGGTAAAATTCTCGGGAGGAGAACCTTTGATGAGAAGTGATTTTGAAAATATTATCCGCTCCCTTCCCGGGCTAAAGGATATCTCGGCTACAACCAATGGTGCATATCTTGCGCCAAGGGCGCAGAGCCTTGCAGAGAGCGGGCTTTCCCGTATCAATATAAGCCTTCCCTCCCTTTCGCCTGAAAAATACAGGAAAGTCACCGGGGGTAATATAAGCAGAGTGCTGGAGGGGATTGATGCTGCGGTTGATTGTCTTGCTCCTGTCAAACTCAATATGGTGCTGCTAAAGGGTATAAACGATAATGAAATAGAAAAAATGATGGATTTTACCCGCAGGTATGAAGGAAAGGTAATCCTCCAATTGATAGAATTGATGGATTTTCAAAAAGCTGCAAACTACAGGTTGGATATCAACGAAATAGAAAAGTTCCTTGAATCAAAAGCCACGGATATTAAAGAGAGGGCGATGCACAGGAGAAAGAAATACTATATAGACGGAATTGAGGTTGAACTCGTCCGCCCCATCGATAATTCGCATTTCTGCGCAAACTGCACAAGGCTTCGCGTCACTTCGGACGGCAGGCTTAAGCCCTGCCTTTTCAGGAATGACAATCTTTTGGATGTGAATAATAAAGCGCAGGAAGAGATAGCAGAATTGATGAAGCTTGCAATGGATAGGCGGGAGCCTTTTTATAAGGGTTGATTATAGTGAGGTTTTTGTGTATGGACTTTATTTATAAAACTGTATTCAAATATTTCATTTTCGTGTATTTCCCTTGAGATGTATTTTAGCCTGTGGAGCACAGGCACAAAAGCCAACGTTGCCGCGACAAACTCATGCGACAGCGCAGCGCAGTATTTTGGTGAGATATGATACGCTTCAAGGACAAAATCCTCGTCTACGATTCCAGTAATTTTCGAAACAAGCCTTGCAGCATCTCTGGGGTTTTCCCTTATGAAATTACTTGCCTTTTCATGCGTTCTGAGAAAGTCCAGAATCAAATCAGGATATTGCCTCAATTCTTTTCTTATAACTATCCCATAGCTCGGGTTGTTCTGCCAGAGAGCATTGGGTGGTATTATAATTTTTGCATTGCAGGCACGCGATGCTGCCACGGCAAGAGAGGGCGTTCCGACGGCTGCTTCTATCTCCCTGTCCACAAGCGCCTCAAGCACAAAGTCAGTCCATGCGAAGTTCTTCACCATGATACCGAGCTTTGCCTTCTCAAGAGCATTGTTGATGATGACATCATGGATAGAGCCTCTTGCAGGAGAGCCGATGACCTTTCCCTTAAACTGCGCCAGCGTGGAGTTGAAATCCTTGAGTTCTTCAAGTGTACTGTATTCCTCCTGAGCAACCAGTACAGTCCCCTCAACATGACCTCCTGCTATGCATATAATCGGAACTCCCCTGTCGATGCCGATAATGGCAGGGGGAAGACCGATATAGCCGATGTCGATTTCCTCATTTTCAAATGCCGCTACAATATCTGGTCCTGAGGCAAAAAGCTTCCAGTCTGCATGGATACCTGCCTTTTCAAGCCAGTCCGTCCCCATCAGGATGAAAGAGGTATGGTAAACGGTGGAAAGGTGACCGATGGTGATGGGTTTAAGCATGATATTTTAATTGAGAGACAATGAATAAATGTTTTGCTAATAATACTTCACATCCTCAACATACTTCTCAGCCAGCGCAAGTATCCTTGCAAGCAGTTCGCCCCTCTTCATCCTGATTTCCTCTTTGCCTCCCATTAATTCCTCAAACACACTTCTACCCACGATATCATCAAATCCATACCTGACACGAATTACAACCGAACCCGAAGGAACCACCGCATTTTTGAGAACATCATCCATATCCCCATCCACGAGCCCGATAACAGGGATGCCAAGGCGTGCTGATATATCAGCTGCGATTGCGGTGGTGTCATCTCCCACAGTGATAACGAGTCCGGCGTCTTTCACAAGCTCAAAGGTGGATTCCGCGCAGTGGTCTATGATGGCGATTTTTTCTCTATGCTTTATTCTTTTTATCCTGGGCTCGTGCAGGCTTCGCCTGATGTTTCCTGTCCTGACCCTTGCAGTGAAGAGGTCGATCTTCCTATTTTCAAGCTTTTCAAGACCGTGCGGCTTCGCTTCTATCCCTCTTAGCTCAACTATCCTGCCGTGCTTGCAAACGATTTCAGGTTCAGGACGTATAACCTCCCCGATAACGATTCCGTCCAGGCGGATGTTTTCGCCCGCAAATGCCCCTGATATGCGACGGATAACAAGGTCCCCCTCTGCTCTGATATACGAGGGCGCTGGAGAGCCCAACTCGATGGGAAGGTCGTAGATTCCACGCAGCATATACTTTACATACTCTGCGCAGCGTTTCGCCTCAGGACTGTAGTAAATGATCCTGCCTTCGCAGTCAGGGCGCTCGATGTGAACAAAAGGAATCCGTGAGATTTTCGAAGCCACTATTCGCCCGAAAAAGCGTCCGGTATCCAGCGTTTTTCCGTGGTTGAGAAGTATCGCAAGGTCTATGCTGTCCTTCATTGAAAGAATGGTCTGGCTCGGCGTGAGCCCCTTTGATATGTCGATGCTGTCTTCAAGACATGCGTCGAGCACCGCAGTCCGTCCCATGGTACCCCCGAGCTTCGCACTCACCTCATGCTTCCCCTTGAATATGTTTATTATCCGCTTTGCTGAACCCAGATCTACAATCTCAGGACCATGAAGTATTATTCCTATGCGCATGCTAACCTGTGAGGATAAATGATTTATGTACAGAAAACAATCATGTAATTGTGAAACTTACAGATATTCTTATTGCCGTCATTGCTTTAATTGTTGCTTATTTTATAATAGGACTATTATGGGCAATCACACTCTTTATTATAAAAATAGCAGTAATTCTAATAATTGCATATATATTGTATTTGTTTTTGAAAAAAGTATTGTGATATAAACTTAGCCATATCGCCTGTTGAGGAAAACATGTACAACGAAAATGACAATCCAGAAGCCAACAGCGCCGAGTAATGCACCCAGCAATTCACTCTGCAAATCCATAACCGTGTTTGGCAGTGGTAATAGATATTTTAATATAGTAACTATTATAAAAAAGAGTACCGCAGCCGCAGAAGCAGTAAAATATGGACTCATTTTTTCCATGATTTCAAGTAGTGAGTTAATACACCAAATATTTTTCTGTTTTTTCTTTCAAGGTTTCGTAATCGTATCCAAAAATAGATATAGAATCAACGATAGAATTAATTGTAGCGGGAGTTAGTATTCATGCCAGATGAAGTTATAATTGTCAGTGGTGCGAGGACGGCTGTCGGCAAATTCGGCCGCAGCTTCAGGGATATACCTGCCCAGAGATTAGGTTCAATCGCTATAAAAGAGGCATTAAATCGAGCTGGTATAGAAATGCAGGATGTGGAGGAGGTTATAATGGGCAATGTGGTCTCCGCAGGTCTTGGACAGAATCCTGCAAGGCAGGCTGCGATCTACGCCGGAGTTCCGCCTGAAACAGGTTCTTTCACCGTGAACAAAGTATGCGGCTCAGGTTTGAAGGCAGTCATGCTCGCAGCCCAGACTGTAAAAGCAGGTGATGCTGATATAATCGTCGCAGGTGGGATGGAGAACATGAGCCGTGCCCCGCATCTCATCAGGAGCCTTCGCTGGGGTGTAAAGTTTGGAGATACTTCAATTGTTGATGCCATGGTGTACGATGGCTTATGGGAAGTGTATAATGATTACCACATGGGAATTACTGGTGAGAGGATAGCGGAGAAGTACAGCATAACAAGAGAGGAAGCGGACGAGTTCGCCCTAAGCAGCCATCGAAAAGCTCTGCATGCAATTAAGAGCGGGAAGTTCAACGATGAGATAATACCAGTTGAAAACATCGAAAGGGACGAGGGTGTAAGAGAAGACACCTCGCTTGAGAAGCTTGCAGAACTCCCTCCTGTTTTCAAAAAAGGCGGCATCCTTACGGCAGGGAACAGTTCCCAGCTCAGCGATGGCGCTGCTGCGCTTGTACTGACATCGGCAAGAAAAGCAGAGGAACTGGGATTAGACCCTTTTGCCAGAATAACAGCTTACGCAACAGGTGGAACAAAGCCTGAGGACGTGATGGAGGCTCCGATTCCCACAATTAAAAAACTTCTCAGAAAGACAGGTTTTACCATGGACGACATGGACTTAATCGAGCATAACGAAGCCTATGCCTCAGCCTCGATTGCGGTAGCAAGGGAACTTGAAATTGATACCAAAAAATTCAATGTAAACGGCGGCGCAATCGCGCTGGGACATCCGATTGGATGCAGCGGGGCGAGGATACTTGTGACGCTGCTTTACGCACTTAAGGAAAGAAGGCTTAAAAGGGGACTTGCCACCCTCTGCCTTGGAGGAGGAAATGCAGTTGCAATGATAGTTGAGAGGCAGAATGATTAGAAAAATAGGGATTATAGGTGCTGGAACCATGGGAGGCGGCATAGCCCAGGTGGCAGCACAGAGCGGTTTTGAAGTTATTATGGAGGATGTGAAACAGGAATACGTAAGCAGCGGATTTGCAAAGATAAAAGAAAGGCTGGAAAAGAGAGTTAGCGAAGGAAAGCTTGAGAGCAGGGAGAAAGAGCGAATCCTCTCGAATATTAAACCAACCGCAAGTCTGGGAGACCTGAAAGATTCTGACCTTATAATAGAGGCTGTGGTAGAAAAAGAGGACGTAAAAAAAGAGATTTTCGAGGAACTGGAAAGAATATGTACTGAAGACACGATTTTCACCACGAATACCTCTTCCATTTCTATAACCCGGCTTGCCCACGTTACAAGAAGACCGGAGCGCTTTGCAGGTATGCATTTCATGAATCCTGCCTATATTATGAAACTCGTAGAGGTAGTCCGTGGCATCCAAACATCGCAGGAAACAATAGACGTAGTAACTGCAGTTGCGGAAAAAATGGGAAAGATACCAGTTGTGGTCAATGATTCTCCAGGTTTCGTCTCAAACCGCATACTCATGCCCATGATAAACGATGCAATCTTCTGCCTTCAGGAAGGAATAGCTTCAAAAGAAAGCATAGACAGTATTATGAAGCTTGGAGCGAACCAACCCATGGGTCCCCTTGAGCTTGCGGATTTTGTGGGTCTTGATGTCTGCCTTGATATACTTGAGATTCTTCATAACGAGTTGGGGGAGAAATACAGACCCTGCCCGTTACTTAGAAAAATGGTAGCCGCAGGTAAACTCGGCAGAAAAAGCGGAGAAGGATTTTATGGATACAGATGAAATAAAAATCGAAAAGAAAAATGAAATCGGAATTATCACTCTGAATAAACCTCCTTTGAACCTTCTGGATACGAAAATGCTGCATCATCTGGATGGCTCACTTGAGGATATGGAAAATGACGGAAAGATAAGGGCCGTAATTATAAAAGGAGAGCAAAACTTTTGCGCAGGTGCAGATGTAAAGGAATTGAAAGAAATGCATCCTGATGAAGCTCTGGTTTTTTCCAGGCTGGGACATAAGGTTTGCAGCCATATTGAAAATATGGATAAACCTGTGATTGCAGCGGTCAATGGATACGCCTTCGGCGGCGGATGGGAACTTGCTCTTGCATGTGATTTGAGAATAGCAGCCGAGGGCACAAAGCTCGGATTGCCTGAGCTGAATCTCGGTATCATACCCGGTTTTGGAGGTACGCAGAGGCTTACCAGGCTTGCTGGAATAGGAAGAGCAAAGGAAATGATTTTTACGGGCAGAAGCATGGATGCAAAGGAGGCTCTTTCTATCGGACTTGTGAATACGGTGGTGAAGGATGAAGAATTGATGGGAAAAGCAGAGGAGGTAGCAGGTATTTTGTCAAAGAAAAGCCCTTTAATTCTCAAGATAGCCAAGGCTCTGATAAACAGGAACCTGGACATAAGGAAAGGGCTTGAGATGGAGATGTTTTCCTTCTCCGAATGCTTTGCTTCAGAGGATCATATGGAGGGCATAAATGCATTTCTTAAGAAGAGGAAGCCTGTGTTTAAGGGTGTTTGATTAAGCTCGTATGAACTGGCTCTTCTTTGCTCTCATTGCTACCGCTTCTCTTGCTACCACCGCCATCCTTGATAAGTTCATATTGAGCAGCTATACGAAGGACGCCATCGCCTACTTAATTACCCTCGTCGTGGTGCAGCAATTATTTGCTTTTTTCGTTCTGATAACCATGGGATATGAGTTCGTCTATCCGGCATCCGTTGTTGCTGCACTTGCAGGCGCATTTCAGGTAGTGATGTGGATTTCATATCTCAAGGCGCTGCAGGTTGAGGAGGTGTCAAGGGTGACGCCTCTTGTTTTCATCTACCCTCTGTTTGTTTTCGCTGCATCTGCGCTATTGCTCGGTGAGACCCTGACTCCCGGTAACTACATAGGAGGCTTGCTTCTTGTGATTAGCGCCTTCCTTGTTTCCTACAAGCCGGGAAAAATTAAGAACCTCGCGTTCTCACCGGCTGTCAAATACATGTTCTTTTTCTGGGTTTTTGTGGCGCTATACGCTGTAACTGCCAAGTATCTTCTCACCTTCATGGATGAATGGCATCTTTACTTCTGGACTTCCATCGGGAATCTGGTATTCGGCATTCCGCTGCTGAGGAAGCGCGTCGTGTGGACTGAAACAAGAAGCCTTTTTCTAAAAAGCCGCGCACTCGGTGCGGTATTGCTTGAGGAAGTCTTTGATTTCCTGGGTAGGATCGGCTTTCTCTTTGCTTATGCGCTCGGGTCTGTTGCGCTTGCAGCAAGCGTCAATGCGCTCCAGCCACTCATGGTTCTCATCTACGTTATATTTTTGAGCCTGTTCATGCCAGGGATACTGCAGGAGGAGATAAGCAGGGAGACGCTTGCTTTCAAATTCGCGGCTGTTGTGCTTGTGGCGATAGGCATGTACCTGATAGCTTAAGATCGTGTTCCTGAATTCTTGGTTACGAATCCGTTTCCTATGCTATTCTTTGTATTCTTGGAAAATTTCTTCTGTTTCGACTATGACCGTATTATCCTTTATTTCTATGTCCCTGATGATTTCAATCATCTCAGTTTTATTGACAACCTTTCTCCTCGCTGCCATTTTCAACAAATCTTTCAAATCAAGGACTGCAATGTCCATACTTTCACAGAATTTAACCGCTATTCTGTCGTTTGTCAGAAAGACGCCTTTCCGATTTCTGGCAATTGTTATTCCTTCAGCCTCACCGGTATGGATATTTTGATTTTTTGCCATATCTTTAAAATCAGTGATTTCTTTGTCATCCATTGTTATTACCTGAATATTACTATTGAATACATTCTCGGGAAAGTTAAATCCCATTTTTTCTGCTCCAAGCAATTCCACATACACGGCATTCGGAATCACGATTCTTTTGCCTTTGAAAATTTCCATCAAAAGACCGATCTTATCTATTTTAGCAAGAGTGCTGACTATATCGCAGTCTAATACTATATCCACATCAAACACCAGAAACCCGTTTCAATCTGGCATCGCTTTCCTGCTTTGTTGATGATATCTTGATAGCAATGCCCCTGCTGCGCAGTATTTCTTTAAATTCTTCCAAGCTAACACCGGCATCCCTTGCTGCTCCCCAGAGGCTCACTTTGCCTTTCCTGTATTTGTCTATGGCGATTTCTGTCTTTAGTTCGGGTTTGATTTCGAAAAGTGCACGAAAGGCATCGGAGAGCAGGCTTTTTTCATCGTGATAAAGACCGAGCCTGAGAAGGGTGCCTTTTATAGATTTTATTTCAGATGCCATAGGGAATAGTTATTATTTTGAGCGTATATAATTTTTGGGCGGAATGTTGAGTCTTAACGAATGATTTATGGAAAAATAAAAGCAGAATTATGAAAGCTTAAATAACAAATAAATCATAGAGAACCGAAAAAATAAATTATAATTGACATATCCAATTGAAACCAAAATCTCTTAATCAAACCAAAAGGATTGAAACAATGGAACCCTACTTTCACCTCAAAGGCAGCTTCAAAACAAGTACCTCCGCTGCGCAGGCGCGCGCCGGTATAGAAAAATTCATCGAGGAAGCGAAAGCAACCATCCTGCAGAAAGGCGTGCCCCAGGGAAGAGGAGCCAGAATCATAGCTTGGGACGTAAAGGATAACAGCATCTCCTTCGACATCGAATCAGACCGCTACCTGCGTGCCCACGATGCCTTTATCAGGCTGCGAAAACCGCTTGCAGCCGTCATGGGAAAACACAAAATAGGAATCAGGGGTGCCGAGGTTGAAGATTTCATCGTCAAACTGCCTTCTGAACAGGCGCTTCGCCAGACAAAGATACCTCATGTCAAAGGTATAGAGTTCGATGATGGCATGCTCACGCTTTCGCTCGATGTAGGCGAAGCTGAGCTTGAAAACAAGATTCCCGACAGGATTATCTCGCTTATCGAGGATAAAATCGCAGCGCAGGGTTTCGGCGGGAAGACTGAACACTGGAGCCTACTCTGGGAAAGCCCCAAGAAGGAAATGAAGTTCAGCAACGACCCGACGGTAGAGGCTGAGAAGCGGGGCTGGATAAAGCGCGGCGCAAGCAGGGGACAGTGGATACACGGAGCGCAGATGACCCGCATCTTCAGGGCGTTTGAAGAGATAGTGATGGAGGAGGTAATCAAGCCCCTCGGATACATCGAGATGATATTCCCCAAACTCGATACATGGGAGGTGCTGAAGCACTCTGGACATGCAAAGGGCGTGTATCCCGAAATCTATTACGTCTCGCCACCAAAGACAAGAGACCCTGCGTTCTGGGAAGAGGTAATAGATTATTACAAGGTCACTCTTGAAGTACCCTTAGATTTAATCGCGGAAAAGATAGACAAACCCACGGGAATCCTGTGTTATGCCCAGTGCCCCTCGTTCTGGCCTTTCCTGCAGGGGAAAACGATAGCGGATGAATCCTTCCCGATAAAAGTTTTCGACCGCTCGGGTACATCGCACAGGTATGAGAGCGGGGGCTTGCATGGCATGGAAAGGGTGGATGAATTCCACAGGATAGAGCTTGTTTTCATAGGCACGCAGGAGCAGATTCTCGCCCATTCTAAGGAAATGCAGGAATGCTACAAGCATATCTTTAACGACATACTTGATCTTGAATGGCGGATGGCATGGGTCACGCCATGGTTCATGGCGCAGGAGGGGCTGACAGGACTTGCAGGGCAAAAAGATGTTGGAACGATTGACTTCGAGGCGCCTCTTCCCTATCGCGGAAAGGAGGGCGAGTGGCTTGAGTTCCAGAACCTGAGCGTGAACGGCGATAAGTATCCCAAAGGCTTTAACGTTAAGTCTCAGTCTGGAAAGGAGGTATGGAGCGGCTGCTCAGGCATCGGGCTTGAGAGGTGGGCGAGCGTGTTCCTTGCGCAGAAAGGATTTGACCCCAAGGAGTGGCCTCCGAAGTTCAGGGAGAAGGTAGGGGAGATGCCGAAAGGGATAAGGTTCATGTGACGTTTTGTAATAAACCACAAACAGTTGCCATGAATATAAATGAGCTGAAAGAGATACTCAAATCTATTGGGACGATTACATTTAGCAAGCATTTTCATCTTAGATATACAATGCGAGGAATCACAGAGAGAGAAGTCCAGTCATATTTGAGAAATCCAGAAGCTCTTGAGTATTTTGAGTATCAGGGCGAAGAACCAGAAGGCAAGAAATATGCTCTCATATTTAATAAATCAAATAAATATGATTTAAAAGTCGTGGTTTCAATAAAAGAAGCTTTAAATGTAGTAACTGCTCATATACAAAGTAAAAGAAAGCGAAAGGTGTTAGATAAATGGTTAAAGATGCAAAAATAGACTTTGATTACGAGAACGATATTTTATATTTATATACTGGCGAAAAGGTCAGAGACAGCCTGCAGATAGAGAATTTTGTAATAGATTTTTCCTATGATAACAAGATTGTGGCAGTTGAAATTCTGGATGCTTCCAGGATATTGAGCGAATTATCGCAGGCTGAGGTAACAAAGGACGCCCTGTCGAAAATAGAGTCTGCCGGGATGAGCGTTTATCGAGGCAAAGAGTTGATTTATATCTTACTGGCTATTCGCCTACCTATAAATCAGGCAAGTGTTGATATAAGAATCCCGGTTCCTGCGCCTGCGGCGGTTTCTGCGGTTGCTTAGAACCAGGGAAAGGAAAAGTAAGTCAAAGGTATTGTTTTCTCAATGGAGAAAGTATAATACTACATGGAATTAATTTTACTACAAATGGCGAAGGACTCAATCGGCGTAATCTTCGGGAAAACCAGTTCCTTAAACTTCAGGTTCGCGGTGTCAGACAGTACAGCCACCAAGCGTTCGGATTACATCAAGGTCTGGCACGAAAGTGAAGGCTGGACGCTTGCTCAGGTCGCCTCAATCACTCGCTCAAGCGAGGATTTTTCGATAGAAGAAGCCATCGATGCCGCAGGAGGCATATCGAAAATCGACGAGATGGACGAGCAGATAATCGCCGAAGCTAACGTAATAGGAGTTCGCGACAAGGACGGGATACCTCGCGTCCCAAAATCCCCTTTCAGTCCTGGGGATAAGGTTTTCAAAGCAGACGAGATTCTCATAAAAATGACACTCGGGCTGATGCGCGGGGACGTGTATATAGGATTACTTGACGGGCAGAACATCCACGTCAATCTCGATGCAAATAACCTCGTCCAGAAGCACTGCAGCATCCTTGCCAAGACAGGAGCAGGGAAATCCTATACCTGCGGCGTAATTCTGGAAGAGCTTCTTGAAAAGAATGTCCCTCTCCTCATCATCGACCCGCATGGGGAATATGCAACACTGAAATTCCCCAATGAAGATAAACCCGCATCCTTTGAACGATACGGGATAACACCCAGGGGTTATGCAGCACAGATAACCGTCTATACGCCAGCAAGCAAGCTGCTTAACCCAGCAGCGGACGCTCTTTTTCGGTTAAACGGGCTAAACCTTGGCATAAAGGAATTCGTGCAATTCTTCTCCGAGGACAGGTCGCAGAACGAGACAGGAATCTTATTCGAGGCTGTCTCGAAACTCAAGGCTGAAAAAGAGAATTATACCATCAACGATATCATCTTCGAAGTGGGGCAGAATAAGAGCAAGGTCAAATGGAACGTCATCAATAAGCTTGAGACGCTGCGTGAGACCGGGATATTATCGGATAAAGCCACTGCGATAAATGAACTGGTGCAGGAAGGCAGGGCATCGATAATCGATATGAGAGGCGTGAATCCAGACCTTCAGGCGATGATAGTTTCCAAGCTGTGCACCGACCTTTTCGAGGCGAGAAAGCTCAATACCGTGCTACCATGCATGCTCGTGCTTGAGGAGGCGCACAATTTCTGCCCTGAAAAGGGATTCGAGAGGACAGTGAGCACGGATATTCTGCGCACCATAGCTTCTGAAGGAAGGAAATTCGGTCTTGGGCTGCTGGTTGTTTCGCAGCGTCCTGCACGGGTGGATAAGAACGTGCTTTCGCAGTGCAATACCCAGATAATCATGAAGGTTACGAACCCCAACGATTTGAAGGCGATAAGCAAAGGGCTTGAGGGCATAAGCTCGGATGTAGAGGAGGACATCAAGCGCCTTTCTCCTGGAGTTGCGATGATAGTGAGCACATATATCGAGCGCCCCATACTTGTGGATATAAGGACACGTAAGAGCAGGCACGGCGGCGCAAGTGTGCCTGTGGTCAAAATGCCGCCTGAAAAGGGCAAAGAAGTCATATCCGAACAGAAAACTGAGGTAAAACCTGAACAAAAACCTGAGCCAGTAATAAAAGAAGCCGCCAAAAAATCCAAGAAACGCGAAATCAGCCTTTATCACAAGATGTTCGGGTCGAGGAAGAAATGACGACTGCAATGGAAATGGCGCACGCCGGCATCGTGACAAGGGAGATAAAAAGCGTTGCCACAAAAGAGGGAGTTGATGCGAATGCCATAAGAAAGTTCCTTGCACAGGGACTGCTCGTCATTCCAAAAAGCAACCGAAGCAAATCCCTGCCAATCGGCATAGGCCGGCTGATGCGCACCAAGATAAATGCCAATGTTGGCACATCGCGTGATTACGTTGATATCGATGCCGAAGTAAAAAAAGCGCAGACAGCAGAAAAATACGGCGCGGATACCGTAATGGACTTGTCCACAGGCGGTGACCTCGACCTGATACGAAAGCGCATTATCGATGCCGTGAGCATACCAGTGGGCTCTGTGCCTATTTACCAGGCAGCAGGCAGTGGCATTGAGAACATGACCTCCGACGATATGTTCAATGTAGTGAGAAAGCATGCCGATGACGGCATTGACTTTGTTACCATCCATGCGGGCGTGACGCAAAGCTCTTTTGAGCGGTTGAAAAAAAGCGAAAGGATACTTGACGTAGTGAGCCGCGGTGGCGCCTTCACAATAGCATGGATGAAGCACAATAACGAGGAGAACCCTTTCTATTCCGAGTATGATTACCTGCTCGAAATAGCACAGGAATACGACCTCACAATCAGCCTGGGCGACGGCATGCGTCCGGGGTGCATCAACGATGCCTCTGACAGGGCAAAGTTCGAGGAGTTCATCATCCTCGGCGAGCTTGTGAAAAGGGCAAGGGCACAAGGTGTGCAGACACTTGTTGAAGGCCCGGGGCATGTTCCCATAGATGAGATTGGGTTATCTGTCAGCGCGATGAAGCATCTCACCGCAGATGCACCGATTTACCTTCTCGGACCTCTTGTTACCGATATTGCGCCGGGCTACGACCACATCACCGCTTCAATCGGCGGGGCTGTTGCAGGGATGCACGGCGCTGATTTCCTGTGCATGACCACGCCTTCCGAGCATCTTGCTCTTCCAAGCGTTGAGGACATCAAGGAAGGCACGATAGTGACGAGAATTGCGGCGCATGCAGCCGACCTCGTGAAGGAAGGCGTTCGGGAGAGGGCGCGCGCTGCCGATAAGGAGATGGCATTAGCGCGCAAAGAACTGGATTGGAACAGGCAGTTCGGGCTTGCTATCGACAGCGAGAAAGCCAGAGAGATTCATGCGCGGAGCAAGAACGTTGATACGTGCAGCATGTGCGGGGAACTTTGCTCGATCAAGATGATGCGGGAAGTGATGAAGAAGTGAAGGTTACTTATTTGCTATCGTGACCATCTCCACCAGCTTGCTAAGCACCTCTTGCACTCTTTCTCCCGTAAGCGTGGACATGCCCATATCCGCGCCCTCAACCAGCGCCGAAATATCGGTCTTGTTCGCCGCAACCAGCATCGGCACTGCGAACTCCTTTTTTATCTCCTCCAGAAGATGCATCTGCTTATCAAGAGAAAAACCGCATGTCTCTGAAGGGTCGATAATATAAAGAATAACCTTCCCTACATGCTTCAGCGCCGAGATTGCCTGAAGCTCGATCGCGTTCCTTTCCTCAAGCGGTCGGTCAAGCAGCCCCGGGGTATCGATGACCTGGTACCTCACGCCATCCTTTGTGAAATGCCCCACAGCCAGTCCTTTCGTGGTGAAAGGATATGGCGCAATCTCAGGGCGCGCACTGCTCACGAGCGCCACGAAGCTGGATTTGCCTACGTTGGGATACCCAGCCACAACGATTGCAGGACCCTCGCCTATATCTGGAAGCTTTTTTAGTTTATTGCGCGCCTCATTCAGGAAGCGCAGGTTGCCGTCTATGCTCTCAACGATTGAGGAAATCCTGCCGAATGCCTGCTTGCGCACCACCTTCGCATCCTCTGCGTCGCGCATCGTGCCGACATATTTTCTGGAAATTTCGTGAATCTTATTCCCAGCCCACTGCACCGAGGCGAGGTTCATTTTCAGCTCTTCCACGCCTACGAGTATTTCTGCAAGCTCAAGATAAAAAGGCGGCATCTGATCAAAGCTCGGGAACCTTTTGACGATGTTAACAAGGTTATCGCTGAGTATGTTCGCAGCCGTCAGGAGCATGGATTCCTCTGCTTTGAGCTTTGAGGCGCGGTCAAGAATCTTTTTCCCGCGCTTGGCTCTTGTGGCTCTGCGGAAGGACTTGTCGAGTAGTTCTTCCGCCGTTGGGACTGTGGGGAGCTTTTCGAAGATCATATTTACCTTCCTCTATTCCTGAAGAGGTAAATATTCCCTTGTCAGATTCTGCACATCAAAAGCCAGTTCCTCAAGTTTTCCTGTGAAGAAGTGGTCTGACCCTTCTATTTTGATAAGCCTCTTTGGCTCAGGAATTTCCTGGCAGAGCTTCTCTATTTTTCCGATGGGTATGAGCGTATCCAGCGTGCCGTGGATGAATAGCACAGGTTTTTCGCATCCCATAAGAAAATCCATATCCCCAAAGCCTGCAGGCGTCCCAATTCCAATCAGCACTTTCACGCGAGCATCCCCGCATCCTGCCTTCATGCCAACCCATGCGCCGAAGGAGTGCCCTGCAATAATGATTTTTTCTCCCTTTTCCGCAACGTGGTCTATGGCAGCCCTCACATCTTCCGCTTCACCCCTTCCGTTATCGTATTTCCCGCTGCTTCTCCCCACTCCACGAAAATTGAATCGTAAGGAGGGTATGCCGAGGTCAAGAAATGCATGCGAAGCCGTGACCACCACCTTACCGTGCATCGAGCCGCCGTAGAGAGGATGGGGATGGCAGACAACCGCAACTGCAGGATAATGCGAGGTTTCAGGAACAGGAAGCATGAGAAGGGCTTCAAGCTCTCCAGCTGGAGAGGGTAGCAGAAGCTCTATGGTTTTATGGAGCGGTTCCCTCATTGAACCTTCAGGTAAGCTCAATTCTCTCTTCGCAATAGGGGTCTCCGCGAGACATCATTTTTGTGGCTCTGTATTTAAGCCTTGGATTCACGCTCTTGCACAGCCCCTGCACAAAGCTTTTTCCGAAGCTCTCGCATAGCTTTGATTCATCATCTGTTTCCTTTCTCCATTCGTCAAGGAAGGGACATCCTTTTGTCTGCACTACAAAATGCTTATTCGTGTCCTCTATAATGCTGTGCTCTATCTCAAGCTCCCTGAGAAGGTTATCATAAACTGCCCCGGCTGCCCTTGCATCTTTTCCTTTGATTTTATGCGCCGCAAGCTGTGCCTTTGCATATTTTGCCCCGAGCTCTTTCTGCGCTCTCGCCGTGGCTTTAAGTGCCATCACCCCTTTTTTTTCAAATATTCCTGCAACGTATGCTGCGTACTTCACAGATGGTTTTTCTCCCGCTTTTATTCTTGGTTTGCCAATCATACTGACCTCCATTTTTCAAAGGCTACTGCCTTTATATTAGCCATGAATTTCCGTATTAATAAATCTTGGGTACTTCCTTACCAAAAGCATTTTAGCATTTCACGATAATCATGGAGCGATCAGACAGAACATGCCGGACTTAAATAAGCCTTTCATAAAAAAGATTTTAGCAATTCTACTTGTGGATAATATCGATGATGTCCTGAAGTATGCTACATAATCAAAACTTATACGCCAGCGTCAGACCATCCCGAACAGGAAGCATCACAACTTCCACGCGTTTATCGCTGCATACATGCCTGTTGAATGCTGCAATCGCTCTGTCTGTTTCATCCTTCGGGTCAAGAACATCGCCGCTCCAGAGCACGTTGTCCACAACCAATAAACCACCTGAGCGGGTTCTCAGCATGCATAATTCCCAGTAATTAATGTAATTCTCCTTATCTGCATCTATAAACACAAGGTCAAAAGGACCTCGGATAGTTTTGAGCGTTTCAAGCGCCGGACCGAGTTTGAGTTCTATTTTCTCACCGTGCGGACTGCGCCTCCAGTATCGTTTTGCGATGTCTGTTGCCTCTGTATCGATATCGCATGTGATAAGTTTCCCGTCTTGGGGTAATCCCTCTGCCATAACGAGCGCGCTGTACCCTGTAAACGTTCCAAGCTCAAGAACATGTTTTGCCCTAACGAGGCGAACCAGCATCCTCAGGAAAGCACCTTCAAGATGCCCTATCTGCATTTCTGGAAAGGGTGTTGTTGCATACGTTTCGATAACAAGCTCACGCAGAAGGTTTGATTCAGGGGTTGTATTTTCTGCACAGTAACGCTCAATCTTCTTGGGTATAATTCTCTTCATGCTGATTCGTATATCACGAAAAGACATAAAGGTACTTTCAAGCCCATCTCATCGATTTTATATAGCAAAATATTTAAGCTGGGAAGTCAAACAATAATATGATAGGATTGGCTTTGTCACATTAATGGTACTTTTTCCATACGCAAAGTCAGTTAATAATGGGTAAAACGGGGAAAAACAGCATTTGAATACGAATAGTGAAACGGATAGCAATGACTGTTACCAAACATATCTCACTTGACAAAGAGTGTGTAGAGAAGCTGAAACCCTATGTTGAGAAACACAGCAGCAATTTCAGCGCAGCGATACGTGAGATAATCGAAAAGGCAGGCAAATCTGGTCTTCCAGCAACTTCGCTGGCAATAGACAACTCGTTATTTAAATGGATCCTGAACGAGATAGATGGTACTCTTGCTCCCGATACTGTATTGGATGAAATAATTGATCCAGGTCTAATAAATTCAATGAGCAAACTTGAAGATTACCTCAATTACAGGCTCGGAGAACTCGGGTGGAATATTGATCTCATACTGAAATACGATAATGAAAAACACCCCTCCGACGTATTGATAGAACTAAGAGGTCCTCATTCCAAAATAAGATTCATCGCCTGCATACTATCCCAGTATCTGATTAAAAATTCACCAAACCAAACGTCGCTTAAGATAACATCTATTACTGATTTAAACGACTGTATAAAAGTCAAACTCTCAAGATCGAATAAAGCGGAAGCACAAAAAAGCCTGGTTGCTTTTTTTGGAGGGAAGGATGAAATAATAAAGACCATAGATAACCGACCTGCTTTCTGGAAGGCTCTGATAAACAGACATATTTCAAGCAATTACAATATGGTCACAGTTCACAGGAATTACTTTGAGGACCTGCTTGCAGGTAAAGTACCTGTGGGTGAAATAACGATTGAAAACCTGGCAAAAAAACCAATCAAAGAAATTCCGCTAAGGGAGATGCTATTCCTGATAAAAGAGGTTTACGAGACTTCCAGGGTTGCAGACAGGGTGGATATAGATAATGATACTGTAATAGTATCTCATAGTTATAGAACACAGGAAGCTGTTGAGAAATTAAAACAAAGTCTCATCAAGCTCTTAGAAGCTAACGGCCATTTGTTTGATGTAAAGTCAACTGCCAGCATGATTGTTCTCACACACAGGCCGGATGTGGGTGTAAAAATCAACGAAATTGTGGAAAATTTGAAAATAAGCAACAGCAGAGTGGACCAGGAATTGTTAGTGTTCATGGGTTTTCTTAAAGGGCTTAAGGATACTCCGGACATACCTGTATCCCTGAATGCCCTTGGCAGAAGAATCGGTGAATCCTTGATGCAGGAGTATGAAAAAGAAAACAGCATCGAAAGCTGGGACCTGAGAACTTTCCAGAAGGCTTTAATGATAATAGATTCCAAACTGCACAGAGAAAGCGATTGGAAGCTGGAGGGGAGAAATCTGCTTTATAGAATCAATAAATGCAATATTGCTACAGAAGGAGATACGTTTGATACCTATGTTTGCCATACAATACGGGAAACCTTCAAGGGGGCACTTGATCATGCGTTCGGGGATAAGGCAGAATTAGAGATTAAGAAATTATTAACCCACGGGGATAATTTTTGCGAGGTGATGATACGGGTACAGTAGCTGCTACTGGGGAGGATAAAAGAATAAGATATGTTGCAGCCGCGGCAGTAGCTGGGGCAGGTATGGCAGCTGCTTATTATTACCCTGCAGAGACGTTCATGGCTTTTGTCTTGTGGGTGTCTCCGGGCATTCCAATAATCCTGATAGTGATTTTGATATACAAGTTGTTTTTCGAGAAAAGGAGGACATCAGTATGAGTAAATACAACATGGACGAATTCAACAGAGAAAAATGGAAGATGCCCAGATGGGCAATGTACACAGCCTCTTTGATAGCTGGAGTTTTTATGGCTTTCGTGCTGGGATGGCTGTTCCTTATTCCAGCAGCTGTTGTTGTACTTCTGGTCTATGGGCTTGTAGTATCTATGAGGGATAGGAAGAACAGGATTACAGTGACTGTAAAGCCAAGTGAGGCTGTGAAAGCCATTGTGCGCAGGGAGGAAGAGCTCAAACGAGAGAAAGAAAGAATCATGTATGAAGAATCCGGCGCTGTGATAAAACAGTAACCAGTGGAGTTTCCGAACCGAGTATGAACAGATTGGCTTTATTCTTAATCGCTGGACTCTTCTTGCTACTGGTAGGAGTTGAAGCCGTAGCCGGGCAAAACGAGGACAGGGATGTATCATGTTTCCACTGTCATTCCAAGCAGGTGAATGAGTTGAAGAATAGCGTGCACATAACTTCGAACATTTCATGCGTGGACTGCCACGGCGGAGAAATACACGTGAGTGGAAACACAATTTCCGTAAACGTCATGAGTGCAAATTTTACAGGCGTACCTGACAGAGCCAACATTTCGGACTTATGCTCAAAATGCCATCCTGAAGAGACAAAGCTGTACAAAGAAAGCATACACTGGAAAGAACTTGAAACAGGACATGCGATAGCCGCAACATGCACGGATTGTCATGGCGCCCATGATATCCTGTCCTCAAAGAATCCCGAATCTATGACATATTCCGGAAATGTTCCTCAGCTATGCGCCAGTTGCCATGAAAACCAGACGAAGATGAGCGCATGGTACTATGGAATTCTGACTGATAGATTTGATACCTATAAAAATTCGTATCACTACAAAGCGCTTATTTCAGGAGGAAAGGGGGTTGCAACATGCCCTGATTGTCATGAAAACCATGATACGAAAAATGAAACCGATCCCACATCCTCGATATATCCAGCAAATCTTCCTGCTACATGCGGAAAACCTGGATGCCATTCTGGCCAGAATGTTCGGATCTATGGCGGTAAGGTACATGAAGGGCAGTCTGTTTACCTTCTATCCATTGATGCCAAAAGACTTGTAACCTATTTCTACATGCTGATGATACTGTTTGAGGTCGCCTTTACTCTGGGGCTTATATCCCTTCATATTAACTCAAGGTTCGAGATAAGAAGGAGGGAATGAAATGTCGGAATTAAAATTCAGGAGGTTCACCCTTAACCAGCGTATCGAGCATATAATATTTTTTACAACGTTTATATTGCTGGCATATACGGGCTTTCCCCTGATGTTCCCTGACGAATGGTGGTCTAAATGGATGATTGCATCTGTGGGCGGTTTTGATAACAGAACCTTTATACACCATGACGCAGGGCTCATAATGATAGGTGTAAGCGTATATCATGTGGTTTTCCATATTCTGGAGAAACCGCGCTTTGACATTTTGTTCAATCCCGGGGATATTAACAACTTTCTGCAGCAGATTCGATACTCGCTGCGGTATTCGGATGAGCATCCCAGATTCGGGAGATATACATGGAAGCAGAAGTTCGAATATTTCGGAGCAGGATTTGGAGCAGTAATAATGGGTTTTACAGGGATATTGATGTGGAAGCCCTTTGAAGCCATGCAGTACTTTCCTATAGGATTCATCCAGATAGCTAACCTTTTCCACACATGGGAGGCAGTTCTTGCTTCAATTGCAATATTCATCGGGCATTTCTATGACGAGCATCTTGGAAAATTCCCAAATATGTCCTGGTTAACTGGTAATATTTCAGAAGAGGAAATGCGCCATGAGCATCCTCTTGAATACGACGAGGTAATGGGAAACGTTGTAATGAATAACCTGGTAAACACGGAGAGCAGGGCAGGCAACAAGATGATTACAGGGTTTGCAAAGTTACTGTTCACCATAATTTTTTTAGCAATCAGTATCTGGATGCTGTGGATTTCATATCAGGTACTGGTTGAAGCAGTCAGGACATATATCCTGTAAGTATGCCATGAACTCAGTTTTCTTGCTAAACTGTTGACAAACAGGGATGTTTTCTGGCAAAAACCCAATTTTATTGCCAAATAGTTGCTGAATGCTCTTTTAACGTTGACATTACATAAACCAGATTGTAAGTAAAAAAAACAAAATAAGGGGGTTAGACATATGAAGAACGGGATCAAATATATCACGGCTGCTGCCATTGCCGGGGCAGTCATGGGGATAGCGTATTACTATCCTGCGGAACTCTTTATTGCTTTCGCTGCAGGATGGTTGTTCGGCATTCCGGCGGTTTTCGTTGCATATATGCTCTACGCGCTGTTCGTCCTCAGTAAAGAAAGAAAGCACAGGATTGAGGTCTCAATAAAGCCAACAGAAGCTCTCAGAGCCATAGCACGAAGGGAGGCGGAACTGAAGAGGGAAAAGGAGATTCTGCTCGAAGAGGCAGGGAAGGGGAACATCAGGTAAATTTTGCATGCCTCCATCTTTTGATGGGGGCATTTTTTGCTCTAAATATGGAGATTAAATATGAATGTTTCAAGGCTTATTTCCATTGAGCACCCATACACGCTCGCCATTGACAAATCCTTATTTAACTGGATGCTTGAGCAGGTCGAGGATGCGCTTCTTCCCGATGATGTTCTTGATGGACTGATTAATCCAGCACTGATAGATTCGATGAGCGAACTTGAAGATTACCTGGAGCACAGGTTCGGTGAACTTGATTGGGGCATTAACCTGTCATTAAAATACGATAGCAATGTTTTTCCTTATGAGGTGCTGATAGAAATAAGAGGCTCTCATGCCAGAATAAAATTCGTCGCCAGCATACTATCCCAATACCTGATTAAAAATTCACTAAACCGGGTTCCGCTCGGGATAAAATCTATTACTGATTTAAATGACTGTATGAAAGTCGAACTGTCCAGGTCGAATAAAATGGAAGCGAAGAAAAGCTTAATTACATTTTTTGGTGGGAGGGATGAAGTAATAAAGGCCATAGACAACAACCCTGCTTTCTGGAAGGCTTTAATGAACAGTCATATTTCAAGCAATTACAATATGGTCACGGTTCACAGGAATTACTTTGAGGACCTGCTTGCAGGAAAAGTACCTGCTGGTGAAATAACGATAGAAACCCTGGCAAAAAAACCGATCAAGGAAATTCCGCTAAGAGAGATGCTGTTTTTGCTAAAAGAAGTTTATGAGACTTCGGGGGTCGCAGACAGGGTGGATATCGATAATGATACTGTAATAGTGTCTCACGGTTATAGAACCAAGGAAGCAGTTGAGAAATTAAAAAAGAGCCTTGCTGTGCTTTTGGAAGCTAACGGTCATTTGTATGATGTAAAATCAACAGCCGGTATGATTATGCTCACGCACAGACCCGATGTGGCTCGGTAGATTTAAGCTTGAGGGCTTACAAAATAAGATGGGAGGAATTTGTATGGTGAAAAAAGAGGTTAAAGAACAGCTTGAGATTGCAAGAAAAAGCATGGGCTTCGTGCCCGAGATCCAGCGGTTAGTGGGAGAGCATGCACCTGCATGGTTTAAGCTTTACCGCGATAGCGATGAGGCTCTGTGGACAGACACGGCTCTTTCTGCAAAAATAAAGGTGCTGATGGCATTAGCTGTCGTAGCTGGAAGACTCTGTCCCGAATGCGCTGAAATGCAGATGAAGAGCGCAATCCGCCATGGTGCTACAAAAGAGGAGATACTGGATACTCTTGGTGTGGTCTATGTGACGGCGGGAGCGCCCGGTGTCAATGTCTGCAGGGAAGCGATGAGAAAGCTGCTGAAATAAAGATGGACGATGTGGAATGCGACATCGAAGCTCTGAAAACTATGGCTACATGAGACTGCGCGGCAAAGAGGAAGAAAGTATGGACAATCTGTATAAGGAGCGTATAAAGAAATGCAACAATCTTATGAAAGAGGCAGGACTTGATGTTATACTTCTCGCCAAACCTGCCAACATGTTCTATCTCGCCGGCGATGGGCGTTTATGTGCCTATGCCATGATAACCGCGAAAGGTGAGGTTGCTCTGGGCGTGCCTCAGACAGATGTGGAGGATGTTAAATCTCTGGCATATTTCGATAAAATCGTTGGATTTGAGAGCGAGGTGGGGATGATACATTCCATCCGCCATTACTTTGAGGAGTTTGGCATAAGCAAAGGCGCAGTGGGTCTTGAGTACACGTTTCTTACCCAGTCCATGATGGGCATGCTCACCCATCCCCATGCCAAGCCTGAGGACGTCATGGCGAAGGATTGCACGCATATCATGTCCAGCCTGCGCATCGTCAAGGACGACGAGGAAATCAAAAGGCTCAGGAGGTCTGCAAAAGTTGCGGATGCGGGCATGGCAGCAGCAATAGAGGCTGTGCGTCCAGGCATAACAGAAAGTCAGGTGGCGGGAGAGGCGGAGTACGCGATGCGTGATTCAGGAGCGGATGAGTTCTACCGCACCTATGTATCCTCAGGTACTCGCTCCAACATTGCCCACGGGCTGCCCACGCAGCGCAAACTTAAAAAAGGCGATGTGGTGATGATAGATATAGCTCCGATTGTTAATGGTTACGCCGCTGATATGTGCCGAACAGTATGCGTCGGCACACCAACCGAAAAGCAGAGGGCTTCCTATGACCTCTTCCTTTCAGCTCAACAGGCGACGATTGCTAAGGTGAAGGCTGGGGTTGGGATGGTGGAGCTTGAAGAGACCCTTTTTGGGGTGTTAAAAGATGCAGGTCACGGGAAACATATCTTCGGTCCTCCGATCCACGGTGTGGGCATAGAGTTTGAAGAGTCGCCATTACCACCCGGTCATGCCTTTTTCCATGGCGAGAAAGAGCCACCACCTCTGGAGGCAAACATGGTCATCTCGGTGGGTAACTGCGGTCTCTACGTGGGGGACTTCGGGGTGCGCGTGGAGGATACTGTGGTGGTGGGTGCAAAAGGGCATGAAGTTCTCACCAGTTATCCACGAAGACTGGTGAAATGAATAGGTGATGGCTTTTGCGTTACTAACCGCTGCGTCAGAAGCACAGGCTCAGAGGCTTTGGGTATTAGCATGATTGCCATAGCAATAGGCATTATGGTTCTAATCCAGAAACGACGGAGCTAATGAAAAGATGAGAATATGGAAGCCGGAATGAAAACATCACATGAAAGCGATGTGCGCACACTGAAGCTTGTACTGGCAACATTTCTTAGGAGGAGTAAATGATAAAAATAAAAAGGGTATACGAAGAACCTGATAAGGGCGATGGTTTCAGAATACTGGTGGACAGGCTCTGGCCCCGTGGTTTGAGCAAGGATAAGGTAAAAGTTGACTTATGGCTAAAGGATATTGCGCCGAGCGATGAACTCAGGAAGTGGTTCGGGCATGACCCAAAGAGATGGGATGAGTTCAGGCGCAGGTATTCTGAAGAATTAAAGGATAAAAAAGAAATGGTGGATTTGATTATCGAAAAAGCGCATGGTATAGTCACTTTACTTTACGGGGCAAAAGAGGAGAAATATAACAATGCAACTGCGTTGAAGGAATACATCGACCGAAGTAAAAAGTTCTAATTTAAAGAAGTTAGTTCGGAAGAAATTAAAAGATGATAGAAAGATTGTCAGATGTTAATCGCGTAATCCTGATTAGATTATTTATCTCTGTTAATGCTACTACTGGCATCTTTATACTCAGGCCTGTGACATTAATATTATTTATGGCACAATAACATAAGTATATTGCCCTCATCTTCAATAGTTCAGGACGATAAAATGTGAAAGACAGATACCGCTACTTATTATCAAAAATAATTTCGCATAAAGAGGAGCCACTGCTGCTGTTGCTTCACTGGGCTGATATGTGGGCGGCGAGTGTGTTGGAGAGGGAATAGATTTTTATGCCCTACGCAGCAAATGACAGACAGGAATTCATAAAGCGGTCAAACCTCGCACGAGATGCGCGAGTCCTTGACCTCGGTGGAATGCTTTCGAATGAACTTCCCTCAGCAGTTTCAGGGGTAGTTACCCCAAGACCGCAAACAAATGCGCTCCTCATAAAACCCACGCTTCTGCCGTTTAAAAACTCGGTCTTCAATGCTGTGGTATCCTACCACTACTTCGACCTTATTTCACCTGAAAACCTCGGCTTCGTGTTCGAGGAGGCTGCACGGGTACTGGCTCGCGATTCAAGCTTTTCATTTATGGTTCTCCAGTGGGTGGCTCATAGTGAGGCGCAGAAATCAAGCCTTATTTTCAATGAGGTATTAAAAAGCACGGGCGCACTCTTCCAGCATGAATTTGAAGGTGTAAGCAGGCAGTTGTCAGAATCGGGTTTCGGTGAGATAACGATTGAAATCGTGAAAAGGGACATACAGGTACCAGCGGAATATATCAGTGCACATCTTGTGATGCTCGGCAACCTTGTGAAAAAAGAAAAGGCAGAGGGAAGAGACGGGATCAGAATGCTTGCCAGGCAATATTATAATCAGGCAAAAGCTCACGGAGAAGCCATGCTGCCCGCAGTCCATTTCACGGCAAAGAAACTATGAAAAAAAAACATCTTGAGATGCTGCTGGAACAACTTTCAGGCTTTGAGTCCCCAAAACCTTCAAAAGAACAATATGCAACGCCTGCAACCGTAGCAGCCGAATTGTTGCACTTTGCCTTTATGAGGGGCGATATAGTAGATACGGTTTACGACCTCGGCTGCGGGACAGGAGTGCTTGCAATCGGAACAAAGCTTCTGGGAGCAGAAAAGGTTATAGGTTTTGATGATGATAGGGATGTTCTTGAGACTGCACGGGCAAATGCAAAAATGCTCAACGCTGACGTCGAGTTCGTATGCAGCCGTATAGACGAAGTCTGCGGGAAAGCGCATACAATAGTCATGAATCCTCCATTCGGTGCCCAGGCGAAGGGAAGCGACCGCCCTTTTTTGAGGAAAGCCCTCGAAATAAGCGGCGTGGTCTATTCCATACACAACCTCGGGAGCATGGAATTCATAAAAAAATTCATTAGCCCATCGGTCATAACAGGGCATAAATTAATCGATTTTCCTATTAAAAGGACATTCAGGTTTCACACAAAGGAAATAAAGGTCATAAAAGTCGAGATATACAGGATTGAAAAAAGATAGAGGGATAGTTATTAGAATCAAGAGAAGGAAAATGGCAACAAGGAGAAAGCTTGGAAAAGGCGATGTTAGAGAAAAAAAGGAAATGGGAGAAAAAGAGCTTGAGCTTGAAGAAGAAGTCGAAGAAGTGATACAAGAAGCTGTTGAAGAGCCAAAACCCGAAGAAATTACAAGAGAGCCGGAAGGAAAAGGCAAAACAGTTCTGCCCGGTGACCTAATTGGAACTTCAGAAGAATTCGCCCCGAAAATCGGAACCTATGTTGATAAGGGGAACATATACGCATCTATCAGCGGGATTGTAAGGATAAATACAAAAGAGCGTTCCATTTCCGTCGCTCCTGTCACCAATACACCTCCCCATCTTCAGGTCGGAGATATCGTTATCGGCCAGGTTACAGATGTAAAAGATTCTGTTGCCCTTGTAGAGATTGCCGGGATAAAAGGCAGAGGAGAACGGGAGATTGTAAACGCAGAGCAGGCTGCAATTCATGTCTCAAACGTGAAGGATGCGTACGTTAAGGAATTATACAATGAGTTTGCGCCTTTTGACATCGTGAAAGCGCGGGTGATAGACATGAGGAACATGCGCCTTACCACGGTAAACAAGGAACTGGGAGTCATGAAGGCTTACTGCGGCAATTGCAGAGCTGTGTTGAAAAAAGATGACGGCAGACTTAAATGTCCTAAATGCGAAAGAACGGAGACAAGAAAATTGTCCTCTGATTACGGCACAGGTATTATATAGTCCCCGTATTTAAATACGGGTATTCAGGTGATAGAATGGAACTTACAATAATCAACAAGACAAAAAATGAGATAAATCTGAGGGTGGCGGGTGAGACGCATACACTGCTCAATATGCTGAAAACTGCTTTGTTGAACAACAAGCATGTCGAGATAGCAACTTATGACATAAAACATCCCACAATCAGCGAACCTGTGCTTTTCGTGAGGACGGACGGCGCAGACCCGATAGACGTGATAACAAAAGCGTCCAAGGAAATTACCAAGGAGTGCGACGAGTTTATTAAGCTTTTTAAGAAAAAAATTTAGGGAAAATATATGTTTGCGATCTTATTCACCTTTTCCAACCGCCTATAATCAAATAGGTGTTTCTCTAAAGTGCAGTGCTAATATTTACCATGCCCTCGGGCGCTCGGATTTTAATTGCTCTTGCGGAACGGCGCATTTATCTTACTTTTTTCCTAAATAACCATACACAGAAGACCGTGATCATTCCTCCCAATAATTCAAAAGATGGAATTGATTTTGCAGGGTAGTTTTCATCACGTTGGGTTTTATTTATCTCAGGAGTAACTGTGGTTTCGCTATTCTGGGATGGGGTTACGCTCCTGTTTTCATAAACAGTCGCTACCAAAACGGGAGGGGCTGCGAGTCTGAATGCCACTGGAACTTCCTGGATGCCTATTTTTTTAGCGTGTTCGTCTATTATAGCATAGATTTCGTCAACAATAGACGCATTCACAGTTGCATTTTCATAAAAATCTACATAGATGTAGCCCTCCCAATCAAAACCGTCCGAGATTACAGTCCCATTTGGATGAACATAAGGAAGTATATCCTCTTGTATACCAATTTAATTTTGTCAAGCTCATCGAGCCAGCCTCGCCTCTCCACATCGGTTGCATACTTGGGTATTTTTCCACGCGTCTCTATAACCTTTGGATCCTTTTTCAACTTTTCAAAAACTTCAGGACCGAAATCAGGGATAGCTTTATCCTGAAGTTCGGAGTCGTTCAATCCAAGTAGAACACGTTCCGGTATTTCCTTTTGCTCTGAAAAATTGCTACCATGTGAAGTAACAACTGCAATATTAAGGATTGCAAAAACTCCCATAAAAATATATATCTGTTTTCTCATTTTTCATTCCTCTATAAAAAGATTTTTCTTTTTTATGTGCCCGATTTTACCCGCAGCTATCGGCTCAGCCGACATCTCAACACAGCCAGTAAAGCCACAATTGTCGAAAGTGCTTCGAATGCAGGTGTTTTTGGTGTTGTAGTAGTAGGTACTTCTGTCGGTTTCGCTGTCAGAGTCGTATCATTTTGTCTAAGAATGTATCCAAGCTTTGACAGGAATTGGCTCTCTCATACCATCGGTTATTTTTAATGATAAATTAACTCTACATTTTCGTTAAAAGAAAAACAATTAGCATAGTAAGATATCCGCCCCCTATATTTATTGAATAAGAGATATTTATATTAAACAAAGAAGTTATTACCTAAGTTTGACAGTTCCAATTCTTAATGAATGCGTGCTCATCTTATCGAGC
>CAYXIP010000002.1:0-46453 GCA_964465515.1 uncultured Candidatus Methanoperedens sp.
TCTGCGGTTAATTTCGCGCCCACGAAAGCACGCTTGCCTTTAAGACCCCGTATTAAATACGGGGAATTGTTGGAACAGCCTGAACATTGCAGAGCGCCGCTTTTGCATAACCCTGCGGCGTAGCGGTTGAAAGCTCAACCACCTGAATCCCTGGCGTCTGCATGGCGGCTTGCTTTGCCATCTCAAGCGCCCTCGGACAGTGGGGGCACGTGGGCGATGTGAACACCTCGATTATAACTGGCGCCGAAATCTCACGATGCCTCCTCAAAAGGGCTTCAAGTTTTCTCTTTTTTATCTGGGCAAGCTCATCGTCTTCCATTTTTTTCTTCTCATTACCTTTTTATGAGCAGAATTCCAAGAACTATACTTATTAAACCCGCAAACATCCCGATTACAAACGATAATACAAACAGTGATGCTATCACAAGAATCCCCTGCGATTTAACGATGAAAAGAAGGGAGAATGGAAAAACAAGAAATTCCGCGCCTGTCGCTATGAGCGTCCAGCCTAATATTTTCTTTATACCGGAAAGCCGGTTCAGCCTTCGTGCAGTCACAGGCGCTATTACAAGCAACGAGAGGATGAAAATAAAATACGGTAAGTTTTGCAGGGAAGAATCTGAAGATAAAGGGGATGTTATAAGAACAAGAATAACAGTCAATCCGCATGCAAGTACAACCCCGCTCCCCATCGATAGTACTGATTTTCGCGTAATGTTCATTTCAATCTTTCTTTATATGCACATCCATCTGGTTAAAGGGTATCTCGATACCTTCCTTCTTAAACCTGGCGAACATCTCCCTGAAAATCCAGTCCATGACAGGATGCCTGTCGTCGTAATGTTTGATCCACACTATAAGCTCGAAATTCTGTGAGGAGTTGGCATATTCTGTAAAACGGACGAGGGGTTTTGGGTGTTTCAATACAGACGGTGTTTTATTTGCGATATCAATCAGGAGCTCATCCATTTTTTTGGGTTCTGTCCCGTATGCTACACTTATCGGGATTTTAATCCGCGTAGTGGTATCAGGGATTGCATAATTGATTATCTGCTCGTTGATCATCTTGGAATTTGGGATTGTGATGATGGTATTATTCAGCGTTCTTATCTTGGTGTATCTTGGTTTTATCTCGTAAACATCGCCGTAAACCTCTCCCATTTCCACCCTGTCTCCCACCTTGTAGAGCTGGTCAAGGGTGATAGTAACCCCTCCGAAAACATTGGAAAGCAGGTTCTGGGCTGCAAGCGCAAGAGCCAAACCTGCGATGCCCATGCCTGTTATGAGAGGAGTTATCTCCATTCCGACAGCACCGAGGGCAATAATTATGCCAAGCAGCCAGATTATGTACATTGCGGACATGTCGGCAAGGGCTACAAGCCTTTCATCCACATGCCCGTCTGTCCTGGCAGCAAGTTCATGACCGTATTCTTTTATGAATCTTTTTGCAAGCGAAGCAACGATCCATGTTCCGAAAATAGCGAGAATAAAGCGCCTGTACCTGTATCCTGCATCAAATTTATCTATGAAATCTCCCAGATACGGCGTTTGGTGAACCGCATAATATATACCTGCTACAATAACCAGTATATAAAGCGGTCTTCCGATTGCATGCAAAATGATATCGTCAATTTTGGTGCCGGTCTTTTCAGCCTTTTTTGTCAGTATCCTTAAAATCAGAATTATAACATTAGCTATGATGAAACTTATAGCCAGAGTAACGACTGGCAGAAGAAAAGGTGGGATTTGCATGTAGTGCCTTGATGAATGGATTGTTTAAAATATCTTTCTATGCAATATCACAAATTACTTATAGGTTCTCATCCTGTGAGATATGATTACCATGAAAAAATTCTTGATTCTATTAATCGCAGCCCTGATATTATTCAGCGGCTGTTTGGCGCAGAAAACAGGACCGGTGAAACCCGGCGATAAGATTTCTATTGATTATACAGGAAGTCTGCCCGACGGAAAGGTTTTCGATACTTCGATTGAGAAGGTAGCAATACAAAACAATGTGTTCACTCCAGGCAGGGAATATAAACCGCTTAGTTTTAATGTCAGCAAGGGGTATTTGTTTAGCTGGGATGAAATTCCAGGAAACGATAGCGGAAAACTCATAGACTTTATAAATCAAAATTATAATATTAAGTGGGTAAAAACAGCAAAAATTGAAAAAATCGATAACGGTAGAACCATAAAAGTATCTAATGGAAAAAATTATCTTTCACTAAAACTCAACGATGAAAAAACTGAAGTATATTTACAAATCGATGACGGTAGAGCTGATAACTTTATAGCGAAGATGGAAAATGATAAGCCAAACATATACGGTAAACGGGAGGTTATCCAGGGGCTTGATGAGGGTGTGGTTGGAATGAGGGTCGGCGAATCCAAAAATTTAACAATTCCGCCTGAAAAGGGCTACGGTCAGATTAATCCACTTTTAATCCAGACCTATCCGATAATACAGGTTGTGCCAACAAATTTCTCAAGAGTTATTGAAATTCCATTGGAACAGTTTGTGGGAACATTCGGTGCAGGTCATAAGGTTGGAGATAATGTCACCATCCCCAGGACTAACATCAATTTGACAGTCCAGAATATCACTAAAAACGTGACGCTTTCTTATAATCTCAAGGTTGGTGACCTGATTCCATCCAACGCGCCCTGGAACGAGACAGTGGTAAAAATCGATGCAAAGAACATCACTGTGAATTACAGCGTGAAAAAGAACGATGTAATTCAGTTTCCGAATGTTCCATGGAACACCACCGTGGTTGGTGTGAGCAACGTGAATATCACGCTGAGACATAACCCGATTCCTGATACAACGATGCAGACCATGTTCGGGGGTTTAATTAGAGTCAGTTTCAATGAAACATCCATAATAATGAACCAGAATCCTGAATTTGCGGGGAAGACCTTAATTTTCAATGTGACCCTGAAGTCCATAGAATAGCATGATGCAGAAGGAAGAAAAGGTGGTCGTAGTACTGCTTGTGGTGGCAGTACTATCACTCATTATCGGCTATTTTGGTTTTGCTATCCCTGCCCAGATTAAGGCTTATTCATCGGATTCTAAGCTGGGGGAGCGCGTGTATGTAGAAGGAACGGTACTTTCAAAAAAGATGACGAAAACAGGTGACAATCTCGTCATTAAGCTCTCTAATCTCAATATTAATGTTTTCGTGCGGAAAGATAATGGAGCCAAGGATGTGTATAGTGCAGTAAAAGCCGGGGATAGTGTAAGGATAACTGGCAAAGTTCAGGAGTATAATAACGAGAGGGAAATTGTGGTTGAGAGCGCAAAGGATGTAGTTCGGTATTAAATCATCAGATTTTTATCCTCTACATTCATAATTGGTGCTATGGTCATCAGAACCGAAGCTCTCAGCAAAAAATATGGGAAACTCACAGCAGTGGACAGCTTAAACCTGCATGTCGAAGAGGGCGAGGTATTCGGGCTCCTCGGCCCAAACGGCGCGGGCAAGACAACGCTGATTTCAATGCTCTGCACCATACTAAAGCCAACTTCAGGCAGGGCATGGGTAAATGGTTTTGATATTGTAGAGGAATCCTCGAAAGTAAGAAAATCAATAGGCATAGTGTTCCAGCAACCGAGTGTGGACGACCTTCTCACGGGGCGGGAGAACCTTGCCATGCACAACCTGCTTTTCGGGGTACCGAAGAGGATGAGGAAGAAGCGCATAGATGAGGTATTATCCCTTGTGAACCTTGAGAAACGCGCAGATGACCTCGTCAATACGTATTCAGGCGGCATGCGAAGGCGTCTTGAGCTTGCTCGCGGCATAATGCACCATCCCAAAATATTATTCCTCGATGAGCCCACGCTGGGTCTTGATCCTCAGACAAGGGAACACATCTGGGAATATATTATGAACCTTGCAGAAAAGGAGTCCACTACTGTCATGCTCACGACGCATTATATGGAAGAGGCAGAGCAGTTATGCGACAGGGTTGCCATAATCGATTACGGAAGAATAGTTGCTCTTGATTCACCGCAGGAACTTAAGAACAGAGTTGCTGGCGATGTGGTTAAAATAAAGCAAAAAAAACCTGACCTTGAGAAAATCAGAAATCTTGATTATGTCATGAAAGCTGAGGAAAAGGAAGGATTGCTTTATCTCTCCATAAAAGACGCAAGCAAGCATCTCCAGGATCTTCTCACACATACCGGGGCTATCGAGCTTGTGGAAGTAAGAAGCGGTACGCTCAACGATGTGTTCCTGCACTATACAGGAAGGGAGATACGGGAAGCTGAAGCAGAGGGAGGTTTCTGGGAAAGGGTGATGAAGAGATGAGCGAGATCATAGGCGAGCTTGAGGGAATATACGCAGTCTGGCTGCGCGAGGCTAAGATATACATGAGAGAAAAGGAGCGCCTCGTCTCTTCTGTAATCTCTCCGCTTCTCTGGATATTTGTAGCCGGGTCGGGGATAGGTACGGTTGCGAAAACAATTGAAGGATATCCCTACCAGATTTTTATTTATCCCGGGATAGCGGTAATGACCGTGCTCTTCACCTCCCTTTTCTACGGCGTATACATCATCTGGGACAGGAAACTTGACTTCCTGAAGGAAGTGCTCGTGGCGCCTGTTTCGAGGGCGAGCGTGTTCGCCGGAAAGATGCTCGGCGGCGCAACTGATGCGATGGTGCAGGGGGTGTTTCTCTTAATAATCGGCCTTTTTATCCACATTCCTCTGCCGCCGCTGGTTATTATCGGAGCATTTTTCATGCTCCTTCTGATTTCAATCGCGATGGTGAGCATCGGACTTGTGATCGGCGCAAATTTGAATAGCCCTGAGGGGTTCAGTCTGGTGATAAACTTCGTGATGTGGCCCATGTTTTTCTTCAGCGGTGCGCTTTTCCCCGTCAGCAATCTCGCTCCATGGCTTACTACTATAACATATATCAACCCTCTGACCTATGGGGTGGATGCGCTCCGGGGCATCATCCTTGGTATAAATCATTTCCCGATTTATCTCGATGCGGCTGTCATGCTTCTTTTCGCCCTGGTGGCGATGGGACTGGGCGTATTGAGTTTCAGGAGGATGTAGCACGCTAAAGCTCTTCAATACCCTTACACGAAAAAAAGAAAAATTCCAGCCTGTCGGGGATGTTGTTGGAATATACACATGCGGACCCTCGGTTTACCAGTATGCACACATAGGGAATTTCAGAACCTTCATATTTGAGGATGTGCTTGTCAGGTACCTTAAATTCAGAGGCTATGAGGTAAAAAGGGTGATGAATTTAACCGATATCGAGGATAAAGCCATAGAAACTGCTAAAAAGGAAGGAAAGCCGCTGCGCGAGATGACCGAATACTATTCGAAGGTATTTTTCGAGGACATGGAAACATTGAATCTCCTGCCGGCAGATGTTTTCCCAAGAGCCACGGAGCATGTGCCTGAGATTGTTGAAATAATAAAAAAAATGATGGACAATGGTTTTGCCTATTGCGGGAAGGACGGCTCGGTCTATTATGACGTCTCTAAATTCAATGGATTTGGAAAGCTCTCGCATCTGAAGCTGAAAAGGGGGAAAAAGAAAATAAAACGCGATGAATGGGGCGAGACTACGTCTATAATCTCGGATTTTGCCCTCTGGAAATCATACGAGAAAGAGGATGGCGAGGTTTTCTGGGAAACAGAGCTTGGAAAAGGAAGACCCGGATGGCATATAGAATGCTCAGCCATGTGCACAAAGCATCTTGGCACGCATTTTGATATACATGCCGGAGGCGTGGATAATATTTTCCCGCACCATGAGAACGTGATAGCCCAGAATTTCGGGGCTTTCGGCAAAAACCCCTCAAGATACTGGCTCCACATCAAGCATCTCATGGTCGATGGGAAGAAGATGTCAAAATCAGCTGGCAATTTTTACACGTTGCGGGACCTTCTTGAAATGGGATACAAGTCGATGGCGATAAAGTATCTGCTGCTTTCCATGAGCTACAGGAGAAGGTTGAATTTCACATTCGGGGGGCTTGTGGAAGCAGGAAGAAAACTTGAAAAGCTGCATCGCACCATTGACAGACTGAAGAATGCAAATGGAAAGGATGATGGGAAAATAGCCAGTAAAGCCATGAAAAAATTTGTGCATGCACTGGATGATAACGTGAACACCGGAAATGCGTTAAAAGTGATGGAAGAGTTTACGGATGGGGTCAGCGAATTAAATCCAAGCAAAAAATCATCGGAGAAGATTCTTGAAACCTTCAAAACTTTTGACTCAATATTAGGATTGAGGTTATTTTGAAAGGGAATATTCTGTACTGCGGCGCAACCGATAAAGGAGGCAGAGAGAACAATGAGGACGCCTACATTGCCATCACCATCGGGAGGCTTTATCTTTTTGCAGTCGCCGACGGGTTGGGTGGAATGGCAGCAGGAGAAACTGCAAGCTCCATTGCAATAAAAGAACTTAGTGAGATTGCAAAGAAAGGACTTAGCGATACCACATTTTTAGAATCGATGAAGGAGCTTCTGGCGAAGGGATTCAGAAAAGCCAATGAAGAAATCTGTCGGCAGGCGGTTAATGAGAAGCATGGCATGGGGACAACGCTTGTTGCGGCGCTGGTTAATGATGAGGGTAGAGGTATTGTGGCCAATGTAGGTGATAGCAGGGCATACTTTATTGGGAATAATATTAAGAGAATAACCAAAGACCATTCCTATGTTCAGGAGCTTGTGGACAGAGGCGTGATAACTCAGGAAGAGGCTTCTGTACATCCTCAGAAGAATATCGTGACAAAGATAATAGGCATGGAAGATGTAGAGCCTGATTTTTTTGAGATAGAGCTTGGGGAGAATACATTGCTTTTATGTTCAGACGGCTTGACCACTGCTTTGATGGATGAAGAGATAAAAGATATTATTATATATTCAAAGATAAAGGACATATGTAAAAATCTGATCGAAGCCGCTAACCCAAAGAGCCGTGATAATATCACGGTCATAGCAGTAAAAAAACGATGTAACTGTAGTGAACGAATATCGCTGCCATTACCCAATCGATAACCTCACTTCCTTATAATCTGCATCTCTCTTTTCTTAGGCTGCAACTGGACAAGCAATGCCTTGAGCTTGGCATCATCTATCTTTGCCTGAAGCCTCCCGCTCTGCGCAAGAGCTATCAGCTGCGCCTCCACGCTCTCCACAAGCTCGGGTTTTGTCATCTTAAGCGTATTCAGCCGCTCCCTTGCCTCAGGCGTGAGTATCTGTCGCAGGATTGCCTGCTTCTTTGCCTCGTACTCGGCTCTCGCAGCCTCCTGCTGGGCTGCCTGGGATTGCGCAGCGTACTGCTGTTGCTGCAACTGCTCAAGCTTGCGCCTTTTTATCTCTTCGAGTTCCTCATCCATAATCGTTAATCCCTCTCAGTCCCCGTATTTAAATACGGGGTCTTATATCGGGTCTCTAGTATTTACCAACAGTCGGATTGGATTTTATTAGCTCTGATTTAACCTCGTTTGCCGCATTATCCAGGAACGACTGCCCATCCTTGGAAATTATCCTGCCTGTTTTCTGTGTTTTAACAAACCCGGCTTTTTCGAGCTGCTGCAGCGCCTCTCTTGCAATGGAGCCGCTCCCTTTGGAGAAGTGAACGGGCGTTACGCCATTCCTGTGCCGCCCTCCATAGAAGCTCCGCAGGCGGGAGACGCCAACAGGCCCGTCGATATAGATGCGCCTTAATATTGAAGCACATCTTACGAACCACCAGTCGGAGTTATCCGGGGAAAGCTCTTTATGGGCACCTGTTTTGGCAAAGCGTGCCCAATCAGGCGGCATGGTTTTCTGGTTATTTTTTAATTTCTCTGCTACCTTGTTTATAAGCATCTCGGCAGGCACATCATATACTGTTGTCAAAGTTAATCCTCCGTAAAATTATCAATAGTAGATTCGGGGTCTTTAGTATTTGTCGGATAGTATTTACCTTTTTCGGCGAAATACAGCAGTATTTCCCCTGACCTCAATAAGTTCAGAATCAGTAAGGTTTGCAAGTTTTTCTGAAAGCTCATGTTTCCCAAATTCAACAATCGCGGTTCTGAGGAATTTTATTTTTACCATCTTCTTAATTTTCAACTGGTTTTTTAGCTCTTCAACTACAGGCTCTATGCCTGATTTACCGACATGAACAGTAGCATCAAGAAAAGTAGCCTCTGTCCTACTTTTTTGTATATTCATATCAGTATATCTTTGAGCTTTTTTGCTGATTTTTCAAGTTCCAGAAGGATTAAACCCAGTCCAGTATCCTGACCTGCAAGAAGAATCAGCAGTGCTTTAGGCCCTGCGCCAATGACAACCAATTTTCCGTAATCGGTTTCAACAATAACCCGATTGGGCACACCTTTTTCTACGTGTGTAGTGGCAGTCTCGGCAGCCCCGAGTATGGTAGCAGACATTGCAACAAGGGAATCCACAAAAAATTCCTTTTGCATAACGGCACGAATAAGCAACCCGTCACGGCTGGCAGCAGCACAGGCTTCCACTCCCCCGATGTTCTTCAGGTCTGCAAGCAGTTTGTCTACCAAATCAACAGTATCTGGCATCAGGTTCCTCCTGTTATTTTTTCTATCAAAACTTCAAATGCCTCAAACACGCCGATTTTATCCTTTGCAACTGCAGGAACGACAGGAATGTCCTCAGGTAGATTGAACTGGCTCCTTATTTCTTCTGGCGTAAGAGCACCGGGCGAATCCTGCTTATTTGCAACCACAACATACGGCAGCCCGTATGACTTTGTAATCTCAAGCATTTGCTTTGCCCGAACAAAATCCGCTGGATTTGTGGAATCCACAACAAGAAAAACGCCCATAGATTCGCCGCTTATTAGTTTTATGATCGGGTCAAACCGCTCCTGCCCCGGCGTCCCGAAAATATCTGCGCTGAAACCTTTATACTCAAGATGTCCGTGGTCCATGGCGATTGTTGTCCCGAGCCTGTCAACGGATATGGCACGAGTTGAAAGGGCGTGCACAAACGTGGATTTTCCGGCGTCAAAAGGTCCTGTTACAAGTATCTTTGGTATGTATAATTTTATTCCTCCGGGCCGAAGTACCCTGAAAAGCATGGATTTCTTTGTTATGTTTGCCCAGTCTGATTTGAGTATCCCGAAATACTGGCCGAAGATGACCCGCTCCGCAATTCCCCCGATAGTTATGACGGCATTGAATAATTCTTCGTGTATCAGGTCCAGGGTTTCCTGGGAATATGGCCATGCCGTGAAATTATAAACAACGACATGGTCGTATAGCATTGCAATTTTGTTCCATGTCTTTATAGCCTCGATAGTTTCCTTCTCTCCGCATAAATCCATTATTGTAGATAGGGAACCGAATACTATTGTACTTGGAGTCAATTCTTTCATTACATCTGTTATTGTTCTACTGAAATTTTCAATATTGTCTGGACATGAAATAACATATTTTTCTTTTGAAGGCGCACCTATTAAAGAATTATAGGCATCAACAAATAGCAGCCTGTCTTTATACGGGGAAATATCCCAGCCGAGCTCCTTAAATTGGCCCTTTATAATTTCAGGCATGGTACTTGATGCTACGAAAACCCCGGTACCGCCTGTTTTTAGAGTACTGTAAATAGTTTGCAGCCCGAAAACCTCGCCCTCAACGCCGGGCTGATTACAATAAACAAGACTTTTGCCTTTGGGTATGCCCCCGTCCAGGAATTCATCCAGTTTTGGTATTCCGGTTTCTACCATCTATTTCCCCCTCAATATCCTGACATTGGCTCCCTCGATCTCGTATTCAAACCATGGGGTGGGTTTTGAGGAAAGTCCAGCAATCCTTATGAGGTTCTTATCGTTCTCGGATTTTATCTCTATCATGCCGTCGAATAACTGCTTTAAGGTGGCGATCGCCTGCTCGTCATGCATACCGCTCTCTATTACATATATTCCAAGAGCCCCCGCTGCTTTAATGCGTCCTGTAAATACATGGAGGAACCTGAAAACCGTCTGTATGTTTGAGTACATCAGTATCGTAGAAAGAGAATTGATATGAAGCTGGATTTGTCGGGTATTCTTTTTCATGAAGAATTCCTCAAAAAACTGGCTGATTTTTACCCCGATTCCGGTTAAATCCACCGGACTGCTTGCGATTTTAATGTTTTCGCTCTCAACTGCAGCGCCACCGAGCGTTTTTGTAACGCAGTCGACTATCCCGATTCTTGACATGGGCAGAGTTAACTTGTTTTCTTTGAACCATTCCAGGATATGGGCTGCGGATTCGCGGGTGGTTACTGTTATTATTGCATTTTCATTTTTTGTGGCGCCGTGGTACACTATGTGGTTCAGGATGGCTTCTTTTCCGCTCATCGGAGGCCCGATAAACATGATGTTGGAGCCTTTTTTTATGCCACCGACCGCATCGTCCAGTTCCTTGATACCCAGTGTATAGTCGCTCATCGTTATGCCTTAGTACTCTGGTATTACTATTTAGAGTTTGTTATATATAAATAGTATTGTGGTAGTAATGTTTCATTCAAAAATAATGCATGCATGATCATCATTATGATACGTAAATAAATAGCAACTTATATAAATATGAATGGCTATTCTATGTGCAATGATGGTGGGCAAATGCGACGAAGCAGGATAGATATCATCGTTGACGTTCTGGATGCTGCGCAGATGGGAGTTAATAAAACGAGCATTGTCTATAAGACAAACCTGAATTTTAAGCTTGCCGAGAAATATCTGGGGCTATTGCAGAAGCATGAACTTGTGGAGAACAGGTCGGATAAATATATAACAACAGCCAAAGGGAAAATATTTTTAGATAAGGCAAAAGAAGTCACTTTAGAGTGAGAGCAGTTCCGAGCCGAACTCTGTTATTTTGAGCTTTTCCTTTTCCAGCTCGATAAGCCCGCACTCGTTCATGAAATAAAGGATTGTTGCCCCATTTAATGATATTTTTTTCTCAAGTTCGTTTATACTGAGCTTTTCCCCTTTGTTGAGCTGTTCAAGGATTCTGTCTGCGGTTTCTCCCAGTTTGGACATGCATGCTAATAGCGCCGAGATGGTATAAATAACATAACTGAGCAGAGTTTCTTAACTGGTTTTCTTAATATAATTTCTAAACTATATTTAGTATTATTTAATATTAAAGTAAATCGTAAGTGGATTTGCCCTTCATGGGCAATAAAAAAAGGAGCGATAAAAAATGGAGAATAAAAAACAGAAATCACAGAGAAAAGAGGAAGAGAAGGTAGCAGAGGAGATGTTCAAAACCACACGACTTTGGTTTGGTTAAAATTAATTTCAATATGTGCTGGAGAAAAACTTTTGAGTTGCTAAAGTTGTGCAACACTCCAGCCTCAATGATTTCACCTTTTCCTCTCTTCGCAATATCTCTTTTTTTAATATCACGAAAAGGTATATCAATTTATGATCTTCCCGTTATGTTTGCGGGAATAGTTGTTTCAATGACATTAAACTTTGCTTCTAATTTATGGAATCACTGCAATGATTTAAAGGAGGATAGAGCACAGGGTAAAAAAACCATCTTAACTCAGGATATTTCAATGCAAAAAACTGCTATGTTTATTGCAGTCCTACTCTATGCATTCTCTATACTCTTTGCTTATTATTTATCTATTGTATTTAAAAGACCAATTTATATTTATTCTTTAATCTGGGTAATTGCCACATGGTGGTATTCAGATAATTTAATTCTAAAAAAAGTGACTGGCTTTAGATTGAAAGACCATTATATGGGCGAGCTGATTGCGTATAGCACTGCATGGCCCGCGCATACATTGAGCGTCTGGCTCATATATTCAGATTTAAATTCCGTGGCAATAATTATAACAGTAGCCTTCTTTTTCTTTTATATATCAGGGCTGCTATTGAAGGATTTAAAAGATATATCAGGCGATAAGAAAGCAGGTTTAAAAACTTTTGGGGTGTTTTTTCCATCGTCTCAACTTATAAGATATTCCTGCTACCTTATGGTGGTATATTATCTGATCATGCTGAATCCGCTTACTTTAAACTCCTTTGGTAGAGGCATTTTGATTATTACGTTTCCATTTGGTTATTTTTTAAAAAATACTTTTGTTCATATGTACAAAAAAAACTGGAATTTAGATGCAAAAGATATAAAAGCAGTCAAAGGTATAGGCAATTCTGCCTATGCATCCTTAATATTTATAGGGCTGAGCGCTTTTATTTAAATTTCTAGGCAAGCATTTGTTCCAGCAGTCATAAAAAATGTATTATCGTTGGTTTCTGTTAGATAATTTTTCAACCTGAATTCAGGCGGAATATATGCGGAAACAGATTCGGTTAAAATTCCAAAATAATTGTTACATGCTAGTTTTTTTACTTTGTTTTTATAATCAAAGGTTTTCTTTCCGAATGCTGAAACAACTCCAACATCAAAACAAAAATAAACAAATTTACCATTATCACATTTTAGATTGTTTAAACATGAGATAAATGAATCAAATTTATTGTCGATTGTTTCATATACTAAGGCAGCTTCTTCTGAATAATCCGTAATATCCATAAAAAAAGGAAACAAATCAAAAGGATAGTAGGATCCTATTCCAAGAATAAATGCCCCATTTGTCTTTTTATTAATAAACATAAGCCCATATGGCATTTGAACTTGGTAATCTCCTTTGTCAAGATGTCCTAACAATTCTTTCTCTTTTTCTTCGGATACGTATATCAGCTTCTTTACTGCTTCTACTGGCGGCTTACCGTCCAGAGAAATCAATACATTTTTCTCAAAATCCGCTTTAAATTCTTTAACTACTGTAAATTCATTGCTCATGATTTGCTTTGTTTCTTTCAGAGCGTTTCCTTTTTCGGGAAAGATATCATCATAAACGGCATTCACACCCTCTTTTTCTATCACCAGCGCAGCAATACCGCCGTCTATGTTCTCAAAGTTGCAGAATATATTAGGAGAATTAAATCTCACCTGCGTGTGTAGGACGTTTACACCAAAGATTGGAACTTTGTGATTTGTTTGTTTAGCGAATATATTTAAAATCGTTGGAGGCAGGTAGAAGATATTTTTTCTGTCACAGTAGTCTGAGAATTTTCTGGCATATTCTTTTCGCTTTTCTATATTAGCTGCTCTGCACATTTTACTATAATAAAATCCTTTTGCGATAAATTCAGCAAACTTAAATGCGCTTGGTACATGCGCTGCTGGAAAATGCAGCACAACCGCGCCCTTCTCACATTTCACCCTCTTTGCAAGCTTCTCCGCCGACTCTATTGCGCCCTTTTCTTTAACCCCATCCACACATATCCTTGCTTCTTTATCCTCACATAATACGAGCGCTGCGCCGTCAGTACGCATGTCATCAGGATAAATCATCCCATCCACAGAAGCGCCGATTTGCGGTATATCGCCGTACTCCTTATGGAATATATCCAGCATCGCCTGGTATTTGCCGTTATATTTTAACGTGGCATAGAATAGAGCAAGGTCGGGCTTGAAATCAAGGCGCGCATGAGCCTGTTCGATGATATCATTTGCAGCCTGTTTATAGTCCTTTTTATTGCTGAACAGCGCGACGGATTCCATTTAGCCACCGTTTTTAATCCGGGACAACTTCTTCTATTATATTTATCCTGTGAATATTCAAGTAAGTTGTTTTAATAGAATATATATTTTTCTATTTATGATAATGATAGTTCAAATCTGTTATAAGAATAATCCAACTCTCAGCAATATCTTACGCCATACATTCCTCAATCATCCTTGTCGCCCGCCGCGTTTCCAGTGAAACAAGCTGCTGATTGGCTTTCTCCTCTGCAATCGTAACAAGCACTGTGGACATCGAGGAAGGAGCTATCAGAATCCTGTTTTTCCTGAAATAAAAAATCGTCTCCTGCAACCCTTCCCTGTTCATCTCCCCGAGCACATGCCCTATCTGCTTCTCAAGCCAGAACATAGTCTCCAGAAGATGCTCTCTATAACCTGGCGTCCTTATAGATATGGGCATGCCGTCTATCCTGTAAAGTATACATGCTTCGACACCTTCGATTTCGTAAAGCTCATCGAGAGTCTTTTCAAGTCCTTCTACCATGACTTTTATTCTCTTCTTCTAAAACCAGCGCAAGTATTCGTGAAGGATCCTCCTCGCGCGTCCAGTTCTTCTGCAGAGCTCTTATCTTAACTGATAACTTTTCCCCTAATGCTCCCATAGATTTTGTTTTTTCAATTGCCTTTTTAAACTGCTCATCGAATTTTGTCTTTGGTTTTACTCGCTCTATCTGTTTCTCTGATGCATGGAGCACAATTCCAAGACCATTTTCTATGGAATATGGATAAAGCCCTTCGCCATGTTTTGAACCACGGTGCTTCATGATTCTCAATGTTCTATCATACATTTCCCCAAAACCCAGGTTCTGGAGATGTATCACGGTATCAGCAAGATACAATGGCATTGCAGAGCCTGCCATGTTTCCATCCACAGGTTCTTCAAGCACTACTACAGCAGTCCCAAGGCTTCGCAACTCCTGAAAGATTGTACTCAGGGATTTCCTTTTCTCTTTCTCAGAATAAAAAGTAGGATAGGTCAGGGGGTCGATTACTATTCTTGGATTATTGCCGGTTATCGTTTTTTTAATAATTTCCACAATATCCAGTGATGGGAACGTGAGATCCTCTCCAAAAAGATGGATTATTTCTAGACTCCCGTCTTCAATGTACTCTTTGATAGCCACCCACCCCATGTCAGTGCAATCACGAATGATTTGTTCCCTCGACATCTCAAAGGAAACGTATGTTACCTTTTCCCCTCGATCAAGACCATAGAGGGAATACTGTAATGCAAAAGTGGTTTTCCCAACGCCGGTTCCCCCGCGGACAATATTGATGGTGTTCTCTCGAAATCCTCCTCCTATCAGGTCATTAAGACCATATATCCCGGTTAAAATCCGACCCTTCTTCATCGTACTTTAGTCTCGTAATTATGTAGTCATTTGTATGTGTTGAATATTATTTATAGTTTTGGTAGAGAAAGCAGGAGACAATCGAAAAGTTATAATTAGTTTGGCATTAATGAACGAGCATGGCAAATATAGTAATAATAGGTCTTGGAAGCGGTGGTTTTGCAGCTACGCTTGCGGCACGAAGAACTCACCCTGAATCTTCAATTACAATTATAGAGAGAAGGGCTTACGAGATGTTTTCGCCGTGCGGGATGCCCTTTGCAATAGAAGGCATAGTGAGCCTTGATAAACTTAAATTCTCGCTACCTGAGGATAAGCAGATAACAAAACTGCTGGAGCATGAAGTGCAGGCAATAAACCCTGACGGGAAAAAGGTTGTGGTAAAGAACCTGAAAACAAGCGAGATCGTATCAGTTCCATACGACTCGCTCATCATCGCATTCGGAGCTTCGCCCTTCATCCCTCCCATAAAAGGTGCAAAAGAAAATATTGGCAGAGGGGTTTTTGTCCTTCACGATCTTGAGAGCGCACGAAAAATCATAGAGTATGCCAAAAATGTAAAAAAGGCTGTGGTTGTGGGAGCAGGACCAATAGGTCTTGAGATTGCCGTGGCTTTGAGGAAAAACGGGCTCGATGTTGCGGTGGTGGAGATGCTTTCCCATGCTTTCCCCCGAGCCCTTGATAGGGATATGGCAAAGGTGGTGGAGCAGTCGCTTGAGGATAGCCGGATAAAATTGTTGTTCAATAAAACCGTCAGCAGCATAGACGGCTCACCCATTGAATCTGTTTCAGCAGGGGATGAAATTATCGAAACGGATATGGTGGTTCTTGCTTCAGGAGTAAAGGCAAACCTCGAACTGGCGAAAAATGCAGGTATTGAGACTGGAAGATGGGGCATTAAAACAAATGCAAGGATGGAAACAAATGTCAAGGGGATTTATGCTGTCGGGGATTGTACTGAAACCGTGAGCCTAATAGACCATCGACCAACGGTGATGCAGTTATCCTCAGCGGCTTACAGGCAGGGGATGGTTGCAGGCGCTAACGCTGCGGGAGGTTATGATACATATGAAGGGGCGCTTTTGACTTTTGCTTCACTTATTGGAAAAATTGAGGTCGCTGCTACAGGTTTTAATGAGTTCTTTGCCGAATCTGCGGGATTTAAGATAATCTCAGGAAAAGCCCGCGGGAAGAATAAGCCCGAGTATTATCCCGGCGCAAAGGATATCATAGTCAAGATTATAGCGGATGCAAAAACAGGCAAGGTGCTTGGAGGTCAGGTCGTCGGCGAGGGAGCAGGGGCGCGCATAAATGTCATCTCCCTTGCTATAAAATGCGGCATAGACGTCTATGCTCTCAGCCAGACAGAAATGGCTTACTGCCCCATGCTTGCCGAGAATTACGATGTGCTGAATAAGGCTTCGGATTTTGCAGTGAGGAAACTGGAGAAGGGTAGATAAAATATATATAGTTTGAGCTTATTAAAATTGTTGGTGGTTATAGATGGATTTCTTTGAAAAAGTAAAAGGATTCCTGCTGGAGCCGTCAAAAACATTTGACGCAACTAAAGGAGAAAACCTGGATGAAGCGATAAAATACTATGCCGTTATTGCTGCGATATATTCCGCTATCTTTGCAGTATTGCTGGCATTCGTAGGCACCTTATTTGGCTCGATGATGGGAGGGCGAAACCTTGGATTGCTGATGGGAGCAGGTGCAGGAGCAGGTGGCGCAGTAATATTCTTTGTACTGTTTATGATTTTTGCAATCATCGGGGCATTCATAGGCGGGGCTATCCTTCATATCTTCGTATATCTCGTAGGCGGAAGAAAAGGAATTGAACAGACGATAAAAGCTGTGATGTACGGCTCGACGCCGGGATTATTGCTTGGCTGGATACCGATTATAGGCTTTATCGCGGCGATCTGGTCTTTGGTTGTGGAAATTATTGGGATACGCCAGCTTCATGAGCTAACGACTGGAAAAGCGGTTCTGTCTGTACTAATCCTGATTATAATAGCAGTGGTATTTGCTATGATCATAGTAGCACTTTTTGTTGTACCTGCATTTATTGCAATCAAGTCCGGAAGCATGACTTATAGAGGCTATTAACCTCTACTTTTTAATCTTTTTTAACCCCTCTATCACGGCATCATACCTCTGGCATATCCTTTTGACCACATCCACCTCAGCATTTTTGTGTGTGGGAATAAGAATATCAGCCTGTCCAATCTCCTTCCCATCGCTTGATATACCGTAATCAGGCGCAATTTTCACGCCATCCCATGATATACCGAGGCGCAGTTCGCTGACCATGCGCGACACCATTTCGGTCTGCGGAGCCACTTTTACTGCTATGGGATATGCTTTTTCTATATACTCATCCTTCAATCCCGAGATGTATTCTATACTCTCCCTTACTTTCCTTTTACTGCCATATTCGGCAAGGATATTAATCGAATTAATTATCTCATCAAATGTTGCTCCTGAGACCTCAATTATCTTTCCGTCAAAGTACTTTCTCACCCGCTCCTCATAACCTCTTGGGAGCACAAGCACGCCCAGTTCAGCCAAGTGATCCAGCGCTTCGTCCGTGGGAGCATACGGGTTTATCACTTCATATGCCTCAATTCCAGATAGAGCCATCAATGATTCGTACATCGGCGTGACGCCAATCCCGCGCTTCCCGAGCCACTTATCCAGCCCCATCTTCTGTTCCCGGGCAAGTTCTATAATCTTGCGCTTTATTGCTTCAGGTTCGGTGGAATCGAGGTTGAAATACTCGGCAAACCTTGCGGTTGTCTGAAGAAGCCGTGTCCTCCCTTGAGGTGTGGCAGATACCAGACCGTTCTCCTCAAGTTCCCTCACATGGTCGTATGCAGCTGCCCCCCTTCTGTACACAAGTTCAGCCACGGTCAGAGGCTGGTGATATGCTATCATAGCGAGCGTGCGGAGCATAGGTGAGCGAAGCTCTTTTGGCGCAAGAGACCGAACTTTTTCCGCATATTCGGGCTTGACCTGCATCACGAACTTTCCTTCTATCTCCCTTATCTCGATAGCACTTCCTCGCTGCGCATACTCATCCATCAACTGCTGGATCAATTCCCTGATGTTTTTTCCTCGTAATAGCCTGCGGAGCTGTTCTATATCCAGAGGTGCGCCTGATGCAAACAGGGCTGCCTCTACAACCTCCTTATCACCACTCATGCGGCTTGTCTCCTGATGTAAAGCTCACCAAAAAGTTCTTCCTGTTCAAGCCAGATTTCCTTCTTTGTGGCAAGGAAGAGAAGGGCAAGATAAGCCACCACCTTTCCTGCCCTGTCAAGCGGGGAAGACAGGTCTGAAAATTTTATATATTTTTGCTTCTCAAAGTGTTCATTCAATAATTCTCTCATCCTACAAACCCTGCTTTCAATATCTTCTTCATGGGCAAACGAAAGCACTTCTTCGATGGTGACGCGGCGCTCTTCTGTCCTGCTTTGAAAGCGCTCCATTCTTCTTTTTTCTAATGCCTCAGCCTTCTTGAGCTCTGACAGCAATTCCTCAAGTGTAACGGGGCGGTTGGATGAGCGGCGAAGGGGTATTGCAGGTACGGGATAATCTGTGATTTCAAATTGCACGGAATCATCTTCTATATCCTGCGGCTCTTCCGCTTCCACTTCCACGAGCACATTGGATTTCATGCGCAGGAGTATGGCTGCGTACAGGAGAGTCCTTCCTGAGACGCGAAGATCCATCTTTTCAAGTTCTTCTACATGACGAAGGAATTTGTCCGTGACCTCGACTATGTCTATGTTCCAGGGGTCAATCTCCCCGTTCTTGGCGAGGGTTACAAGGATTTCGATCGGTTCTTCCAGTATGTCCTCGCTTGAAATTACCTCAGCCTCTCCATCGGTCATATCTGAATGGATAATAGCATATAGAAGCACATAAGGATTTTGTCACACATCCCTCCTTTCCCCATCCTTCGTCAGCAGCACCACCCGGCTGTTCACAGATTCATCTGCTATATGATAAACCAGCGCCGCCGCCACCTTCTTTGAAAAATCCAGCACTTCCTCATGCGAAGGCATGTTATCCAGCGACAATCGCTTTCTTGAAAAGCCAAGGTGCATGTATGCTTTCAGTTCAACAAAATCAGGTTCTGCAGCTTCGATCAAACGCGCAAAGCCTTCAGGGTTCATCATATTGACACCCTTCGTTAAGGTTATCCTGACAGCGGTCCTGGATTTTGAACCCTTCATAATTTCCAGCGACTGCACTATATTATCCCACGTATCCTCAAGAGGAGCGCATACCTTTTCATATGTCTCCTTATCTGGAGCATTGAGGCTTATATACAGTTGCGTGGGCTTGATTTTGCCTATCATATCTGGATTAGTCCCGTTGGTCACTACAAATGTGGTCATGTCCTTTTTATGGAACTCATCAATAAGCTCTGGCAGGTAAGGATAGAACGTGGGCTCGCCCGAGAGCGATATCGCAACATGCCTTGGCGCAAATGCCTCCCTCCATTTTATTTTATCCATGGCTTCAGAGCCTCCGTAGCCCGATACTAAGCGGCGGTGCTCGGCAAGGCAACCATTCACTATTTCCTCAGGCGAATCCCATACCTTCGGAATTTCTACAGGCAACTCAACCGCACGCCAGCAGTGAAGACACCGGTGGTTGCATGCAAGGATGGGAGTCATCTGCATGCAGCGGTGCGAGTTTATCCCGTAGAATTTGCTTTTATAGCATGCTCCTTCGTTGCGCAGGCTTTTATTGAGCCAGAGGCATGTTTTTACCGCGCCATGGGTACCTGCAAGGTGGTAGCCGTGTTTTTTCAGGAGGGCTCTGGTGGATTCCGAGATTGAAGTCATTATCTTTGCTTTCTGGTGAACAGCATAATATTAAAGGATGATTAATAGCCTTTCCTCAAACCGAAAGTTATTATATACAAAATGACGTCCAGTGGAGAAACTTTCGAGGTAATCCAATGACAAGAAATATTCGCGTTGAAAAAATCACACAGACCCCGATCGAAAAACAGGAAATAGAGATAGTGGAAAGAAAAGGGGTGGGGCATCCGGACAGCATGGCAGACGGCTTTGCAGAAGCGGTAAGCCGGGCACTGTGCAACGAATACATTAAAAAATGCGGGACAGTGCTCCATCACAACACAGACCAGGTCGAAGTGGTGGCAGGGCGTTCCCATCCTCAGTATAAAGGCGGGGAGCTTATCTCACCGATTTATGTGCTCCTTGTGGGAAGAGCAACAAAAGAATTCAAGGACATAAAAATCCCCACAGATACAACGGCTGTAAAAGCAGCAAAGCAGTACCTGAGAAACACGCTTCCTGATATCGATTCTGAACACGACATAATCATCGACTGCAAACTCGGCGTGGGCTCAACAGACCTCCAGAGCGTGTTCAAACGCGGGAAAGCGCCCATGGCTAATGACACTTCCTTTGGCGTAGGACATGCCCCGTTTTCAGAGGTTGAGCAGATCGTGTACAATACCGAGCGGCACATGGTAATGGATTTCAAAAAAGACCTCCCGGCTATTGGAACTGATATCAAGGTCATGGGGATGAGAAAGAACGATAACATAACCCTCACAGTGGCATGTGCCATGATAGGAAAGCATATAGAAGACCAGGACCACTATTTTTCAATAAAGAGTGAACTGTGCAATAAAATCTGCGACCTTGCAGCGGAATATACAAACCGCGAGGTGGAGGTATTCGTTAACACGGGTGATGACGAAAAAACAGGCTCGGTCTATCTCACGGTTACAGGGACTTCTGCCGAGATGGGGGACGATGGCTCCGTTGGCAGGGGGAACAGGTGCAACGGCTTGATTACCCCGAATCGACCCATGAGCATGGAAGCCACAAGCGGTAAAAATCCCATAAACCATGTGGGCAAGCTCTACAATCTTCTCTCCAACAAGATAGCAAATGATATTGCAGACAATGTACCCGGGATCGAGGATGTGTACATCCGCATCCTTTCACAGATAGGAAAGCCCATTGACCAGCCTCTCATAGCGAGCGCGCAGGTGATACCCGAGGACGGTGCGAATATGAAGGTCATCAAATCAGAGTCTGAAGCCATCATAGACCGGTGGCTTGCCGATATCACAAAGATTACTGAGATGATTGCAAGAGGAGAGCTGGATACCTTTTAGCTCTTTATTATTTTTACATTCACACTTCTATTTCTTGGTCCATCGAGTTCCACAAAGAATATGCTCTGCCATGTTCCGAGGACGAGATGACCGTCTTCGATAGGTAAGACTGCGCTATTGCCGAGAAGAACTGCTCTGAGATGCGCATCTGCGTTATTATCTATCTGGTTGTGGGCATAATTCTTATTTTCGGGAACGAGCGTTTCTAACATCTCCAGTATATCGCTTCTTAACCCGCGCTCGTTCTCGTTGATTATTATGCCGCTTGTGGTGTGGCGCGTGGAGATGACACAGATGCCGTCTTTTGTACCGCTTTCCTGTGCTATGGCACGCACGCGGTCAGTTATGTCGATGAGTTCTGTTCGGGATTTGGTCTGGATGTCCATTTTCATAATCCTACAATTAAATTAGGAAAAGCTTTGGATAAGCTTTTTCATTAAAACTGCGATATATAGCCAGAATGCAAAAAGGAAAACTGATCACTCTTGAAGGAATCGATGGTACGGGAAAATCCAGCATATCAAAAATGCTGAAAAAAGGTCTCACCAACGCTGTTTTTACAAAAGAGCCAACCAAAAGCTGGATTGGGAGAGCAGTAAAAAAATCTATAGGCTCTGAAACAGACCCTCTGGCTGAGCTTTTCTTATTTGTGGCAGACCATGCCGAGCATGTAGCCAAGGTAATCAGACCCGCTCTCGAAGAGGGAAAAATAATAATCTCGGACAGGTATTCTGACAGCAGGTATGCATACCAGGGCGCCACGCTTTCAACTCTGTTCGATGATTCGATAAACTGGATACAAAATATCCATAAAGGCTGGACTATTCCCCCTGACCTGACCATCCTGCTTACAATAGACCCGAATCTTGCGGTTTCACGTTGCGGAATTCGGGGAAATCATACTAAGTTTGAAAAAATCGAGTTTCTCAAAAAGGTTCAGGAAAATTACCTGAAACTTGCGAAGAAAGAGCCGGAAAGGTTCGTTGTAATAGATGCGGGAAGGGAACTTGAAGTTGTGGGGCGCGAAGTTGAGTCGGCAATTAGGGATAAGTTATAACCAGCTATGGAAGCTACTATTGGAACCTCAAGACTGCTCCTCATACTCGGCGACATCACCGAACAGGATACAGACGCCATTGTCAATGCAGCCAATCCAAGCCTCATGGGCGGGGGAGGAGTGGACGGCGCCATACACAGGAAAGGCGGAGAGGAGATCTTGAAGGAGTGCAAAATTATCAGGACGACATTACATCCCGATGGTCTGCCCACAGGTAAAGCCGTGATGACAACAGGAGGAAAACTGAAAGCGAAGAAAGTTATCCATACAGTCGGGCCAATCTGGAGCGATGGAGATAAAGGGGAGCCTGAATTGCTCGCACAGGCTTACAGGAACAGCCTTGCTCTTGCCCTGAAGATGGGATTGCGAACTATATCCTTCCCGTCCATCAGCACAGGCGCATACGGGTATCCGGTTGAGAAGGCAAGCAGAGTTGCCGTAAAGACTGTTGTTGAATTCATTGAGAAAAATAAAGGAATCGAAGAAGTCAGGTTTGTGCTTCACAGCATGAATGACCTTCGAACCTATGAAAAAGCATTAGATGAGATTACATAAAAAATAATAGAAACCTTTAAATCAGCGCCCGCTTAAATAACAACTGGGTGTTCAGTTATGAAACGATATTTAATCCTGACTTTAACGGCTATTGTTCTGTTGTCTATTGCTGTGGAACCAGTTCTTGCCCAGATGGGTATAGGCGGTTCTGATATGGTGGGAAAAGATGGAACCGGAACCGGCACAGAAAACAAGAGTCTGGGTATAGGCGGTTCTAATATGATGGGAGAAGGAAGAGCCACTCAGATGATGGAACAGGGAAGGGGTATGAGAGCAGGGCAGGGAATGTACGGGATGGGTTTTATGCACTCAGCCGGAAACGCCTACGGAGAATATGTCACCTTTACCATTGACAGCCAGACAGGAGCCATACTTAACTACGGCATCGCAGGAACCACGCTCTTCAACATGAGCATTGAGAACTTCGGTCCTATCTCGAATCGCTCCAGGGGTTCGGTAACATGGGTTTCAAACAACGACAGCTCGATATTAATCCAGCTTCATGACAATCCAGCAGCAGTGATAAATATCCTGGCGAAAAAAAGCATATCAATCACATTCGACCTTGCTGCTGGTGTGAACGCTACAAAAGAGGATAACCTCGTCAGGATAGAATCAGGCAGTGTAACAGGATACATCGCGGGGGGCAATATTACCAGTTCTGTGAGCGGTACACAGGTGAAAGTAGATGCACCTTCCAACAGCGCCGTAGTTTTCCGGGCTGCTCCTGTCAACATGCCTATGTTCGACCATTTGTACGGAAGATTTTCACAGGAGATTGCAAGAAACAGGATGGGTATGGAAATTGCTATCGGGCGCAATTCAAGCTATGACGCAATAAACTATTCTGAGAATATGCAGTTAATGGTTCGGGCAATGGAGCGCGATCGAATCAGTTTGCAGGTTAATGCAACCGAGCCGTCAGGACGCATAATTGCCATCAATTTAGACAACACTTCACTGGTCATTGGCACCCGTGAGAAGCTTGGAATACGTTATGACAACCAGACATTGCAGTGTTCGGATAACCCGGATGATGTGTTCAATGGTACGAATCAACCTCTTTGCTGGATATCAACTATTCAGGAGGGAGTAAGAGCGCAATTAATGGTGTACATTCCAAAATTCTCGGAGCATACGATTGATATAGTTGTCGAGCCCGCTGCGGAAACTCCAGCGGCATCTCCCACTGCAAACGCTACAATTACAACTGCAGCGACCACAAAAGCGCCCGGATTCGAGCTTTTGCTCTCTCTGGCAGCACTGTTAACATGGGTTTTGATAGTGAGACGGCGTAAAAATAATTGAGAATTGAAGCCGGTATTCCCGGCTTATTTATTTTTCTTACAATAATGAATTTCAGCCATTGCTGACGGATATAAGGATAATGTTCATAATTCCTCGATAATAAGAGTTATACTATGGCAGAGCTTGGAAAAATAGAAAAACCTGAAGCGAAAAGTTTCAAAGCAAAGAGAAAACTTTACGTTGTTCCTACGCTGCCTTTCGAAGAACTTGCCTTACAATTTAAGCTCGATACAGCAAAGGTTGAACGGTTCTGGAGCGAGGTCAAGGAAAAAATAGACAATTTCATCTCAACATATGGAGATATCAGCGCGCTGTATCTTGAAGGGATAAGCTACGATGAAAAAATAGGAATAGAATTTTTCGATAAATTCGGAAAAGAAAGCAGCCATTACAAATTAATAAAGAATCTGGTGGATAAAGGTGCAAAGCTCAGGGGAATTGACAAAAGTGAGTATATTAAAAAATCGAAGCTGCTTTTTGAGGAATATTCCAAATCATTCTTGCCTGAGATTGAAGAAATCCATAAAGGCTTTTACGGCAAGGATATCGGTTTTGATAGGTGGAGGGAGTATCTGGTAAAAAAGATTCAGGAAACGCAGGATGAGATGGGCAAACTTGCCTTGAAAATAATAAATGAAATGCCTGAAAATGCTAATGGCGTTCTTATCATAACCGATGGAAGACCGATTGAGTTCCCCGAAAGCATTGATGTTTTCCAGATAAGACCGCCTGAGTTTGATGAGATTGCAATGAGTATAAGAGAGAATTTAAAGTGACTCAAGTCGTACTCTTAATAAATTCAAAGTGAATTAACTTTAAAATTTATTTTTGAATCTATGGAAAACCTTAAATATTTCTATGTATTTATGGTACATGATGGGCATGATTATTATGATGAAAATAGCCCAGTGTCCGAGCCCAACCTCCTATGGGTAGCTCCTCTGTTTGCTATTAGGGGGTGGAAATCCCCCCTCGGACAATCCTCCTTTTTTCAGGCATGTTCAAACCACAATAACCTTTACATATCTATAAACGCAGAATAGGGGGCATGACAACCCTCGACCCATGGGGCGCAGTTAAGATAAATAATTATTCTAAGCTCTTTGACGAGTTCGGCATATCAAGGTTCGATGACCTCCTTGGAAAAATACCCAACCCGCACAGATACATGCGCAGGCATGTTATTTTCGGACACAGGAGTTATGAAACTGTCCTCGAAGCTATGCTATCGGGAAAACCTTTTGCTGCCCTTAGCGGCTTCATGCCTTCGGGTAAAGCACATCTCGGGCATAAGATGGTGATGGAGGAGATTATCTGGCACCAGCAGCAGGGTGGAGATGTTTTTCTTGCAATTGCTGATATGGAGGCGCATGCTGTAAGAGGTAAAACCTGGGAGGAATGCGAAGATTTAGGTATAGATTATATTTTAAGCGCTATTGCCCTCGGTTTTGAGCCCGGTGGACATATTTATTTCCAGTCAAAATCCGATCTGGTGAAAAACCTTGCTTTCGAGCTCGGTATAAAAGCCAATTTTTCAGAATTGAGCGCCATATACGGCTTCAATGGAGAGACAAATATCTCGCACATGTTAAGCGCACTGACGCAGAGCGCAGACATACTGCACCCGCAATTAAAACAATTCGGAGGGCCAAAACCTGTCGTGATTCCAGTTGGCGCTGACCAGGACCCGCACATCAGGCTGACGCGGGGTCTTGCGTATAAGGCGAATATGTTTATTGTAGAGAAGCGCCAAGTGCTTGGACATGCTATAAGTTCTCCAAGGGTTGAGTTTATGGAAAAGAAGGGGTTGGGTGAAGAAGATGTTTTTATAAGTGTTCGGGGTAAGGCGGCCTCGCCAGAAGCCCTCTCCGAGATAGCTAAGCGCACAGGTGGAAAGCTCTATGAAGAACATGTGGATGTTTTCAAGCGCAACCTTGATGAAGTGGAGGCAATCGTCCGCGAGGTTGAGCTGAAGTACAATGGTTATGCCTTCATGCCTCCTGCCTCCACATACCATAAGTTCATGACAGGTCTTCAGGGAGGCAAGATGTCAAGCAGCATCCCCGAGAGCTACATTGCCCTCACGGACAAACCTGAAGAAGGGGAAAAGAAGGTGATGCGCGCAAAGACAGGCGGCAGGGTGACGCTTGAGGAGCAGAGGGGAAAGGGTGGAGAGCCCGATGTATGCACGGTGTACGAACTCCTGCTCTACCACCTGATTGAGAATGATACCGAGCTTCTTGAGGTTTATAAGGACTGCGTGGGTGGAACAAGGGTTTGCGGCAGGTGCAAGAAACATGCGGCTGAGCGCATGCGCGAGTTTTTGAAGGAGCATCAGGAGAAAAGGGAGCAGGCGAGAGAGAGGCTGGGGGAGTTCGGGCTGTGAATTTGTGCTACAAAAGTTCTATGAACTCCTCTACCGTTAATCCAGCCTGTTTGATTAGACCTCTTAAAGTTCCTTTTGCGACTTCTCGATGGTTTGGCACTGTCAACCTTCGATGAGGGTAATTTCTTTGCCTGAGGATAATGTGGCTTCCTGTCTGATGATCAATTTCGTATCCTATTTTGGAAAAAGCCTTGATAGCTTCTATACCAGAAACTACAGGTAGCTTAGGCATTTACTTCAACCAGTTCTTCAGTTATTGGAGATGGTATAGGCTCGTTATGTTTTTTTAGACTAATTAAATAGCCGTGAATAGCATCCTGTATATTCGCCATTGCCTCCTTCCTCGTTTTTCCTTGAGAAATGCAACCCGGCAGTTCTGGAACAGATGCCACAAAAATTCCATCCTCGTCCTGCTCTATTAAAACTCTAAATTTCATAATGTTAAGTTGTATTCTGGATATATAATTCTTATCCGCGAAGAGTCTCAGCTCCACAACTGCCCACCCAGTATTGCTTCGGTCTTGTCGTTGGTGCTCTGGTTTATCCTTTTGATCCTCACAAGGTATTCGTTGCCTATCATCTGTGGCGCTTCAAAAACTGCATCCACTCCCAGCAATTTCAGGTATTCCTCAAATTCCTTAACAGTATCCAGACTTTTCACCCTTATCTGCACGTTCTCAGCAATTCGTTCGCCTTTCTTTTTCTTCTTAATGGTCTTTACCATGGGCTGAAGGATACTCTCCCCGAGCTGAAAGCATCGCTTCTTCAACGAATCCTCGTCCTCGTCCCACTCTACGGACTGGAAGGCTTCCCTGCACACCCTCGGGAAGAAAAAATCCCTCCCGAAGTCGTTGTAGAATTCAAAAGCGTATCGTAAGTCAGCGCAGTTGCTCTGCGAGCTTGTGTACTTTACTGGTGGCAATACCATCTTTGGGTCCTTGATAACCACTCCTTCGTGCATTGCGCTGCCGAGTTCCTTGGTGATTCTCGTTATTTCAATATGCGCCTCGCTTACATCGAATTCCCCGAAGAGCCTCACTGATTTTATACCATACTCTTCCATAAGCGCTCTTCGCTTCATCACAGGCATGGGCTTCCCTGTTACCTTATCCCTTATGTCGAATGCGAAAAATTCAAGCGACTCGATACCATAAAAGGATTTGGGCACATAAGGGCTGTCCGGACCCACCATTTCCCCGCACAGCACAAGCTCTGGATGGTCGAGGAAAAAATCAAGCCCGATTAGGTCATTGGCTTTCTCTGTGGTATAGGGACATACAAAACCCCCGCGCGTAAGCCCCACAAGCCTTTCTCCTATTAGCGCCACGCGGACATTGTATCCGTTCATCTTCTCTTCCGCCACTACGGTTTTGCACGAAGAGAAATGTTTAACGAGAGCAGGATAGAGCATCAACGTGCGCTGTATCTTGGGAAAACCGCGTACTATGTCGAACGGCTCTATGAAAATCGATGTGCCTCCTTCAGCCTGTGAAACGGGCTTATCAAACCTGAATAACGGAGGCTTTCCTCTAACGTACTGAAGCGTCTTTCTCTGAAGCGCTCCTGTTATCCTGTACTCAGGGATTTCAAGCAGCCTGGATACCTTTTCAACATCCAATTTTTTAATCAGCTCTGAGACATCCTGTCTCATCCTTTCTCCGAAAATATCAGCATCCTCTCGCTGCAAGGTGCCTGATAATCCCTCTCCTGCTGATAACGCCCACTATCTCGTCCTTCAGGTTCAAAACTGGTACTCCGCCTATGTTTTCATTCAGCATCAGAGATATGACCTCGGATATGGGAGTATTCGTCCTGACAGATTTCACATTGCGGGTCATGATATCCTCCACAATAAGGTTGCGAATCCTCTCATCCTGCTGGTTATCAGGCACAAGGGCTCTGAAATTCATCATTGCTCTTGCAACATCCCTTTCCGTAATAATTCCCACAAGATCCCTGTTCTCTATTACCGGAAGCCTTCCAATATCGTTATCCAGCATGATGCGCCTTGCATGCGAGACCCTGTCCGCAGGACTTACTGATATGGGTTCCTTCATGATTTCTGCAGCATATCCTTTCACAGCCCGAGCAGTTTTCAGTATCTCATGGGGGGTTATCCATCCAAGAACATTGCTGTTGTCGCTCACAACGAGAATCCCGCCTGTTCTGTCCATAAGTGCGATTGCGTCCTCAATGCTTGTATCAGGAAGCACCTTTCTGAACATATCAGTCGTGGCGGCTGCAACATGAAGCGACGATGCAGGAAGGTTTGAAGTCTTCCATGTCCCAAGTTTCCTTGCAATGCTCCTCATCGTAATCACACCCAGAAGCTCGTTGCCATTTATAACCAGAAGCCTTCGTGTATCATGCTTATCCATCAACTCCATTGCATGTGAAATCTTATCCGATTTATGCACCGAAAGTGGTTCTTTCATTATGTCTTTTATTTTCATGTTATCATCTCTGTCATTATTGCTCTTACTATATTCTCCCCTGTCAGTATCCCCATAATTCCATTGCCCATCACAGGCAGCCCGTTGATTCTCTCCCTTACCATTATGCGTGCTGCATCAGTTGCAAGGTCGTCGCTTTTAATAGTAATAAGTGGAGATGACATGATATCCTCGGCAACTAGTGGCACTTCGCTTACATACCTGTACTGTTTCTTCCCAGCAGCACTCTCCTTGCGTGTCATCTTTATCTCCTTCTGAGGCAAGCCGCCTGTTTTGTTTTTCATTTCTGTAAATGTGAGATTCGAACTTGTTATGATTCCAACAGGCATGTCGTTATCCTCAAGAACAACTGCTCTATCCATTGAATTCACATCGAGTTCGTGAAGGATGTGGCTTATGGTGTGATGCCTGTGCACAGTGAGTGCAGGCTGGATTTTCAAATCCTTGACTTTCAGCGGAATATCTAATGTTGAGACATATCTGATTAAATCCCACTTTGTGGATATTCCTATCACTTCATTTTTACTGTTGACAACAGGCAGGCCGCCTATATTATTATCACTCATCAGTTCAGCCAGCTGCCTTGGCGTTGCATCAGGAAATATCGTTATCAGGCTCTCGGTCATGACCTTTCTTACAGGTATATGGTCAATAGGCCTTCGTCTCCACTGAGGTTCAGCCTGGTTAAGCCTCCTGCTTATGTCTTTTTTTGTCACTATCCCGATGGGCTTATTGTTCTCGATGATTACAAGCCTTCCGATTTTATGTCGAAGCATCAGGTTCCTGGCTCTTGCCACGTTCTCATCAGGCGATACCACATAGACAGGCGAACTCATTATATCCTTGATTTTCATAAAAACCTCTAATCTACCAATGCCCTGACAAAATCGCGCTCTGTAATAATCCCTTTCAATTCGCCTTCCTCAAGCACTGGAAGCGAGCCCACGTTCTTATCAAGCATTATGCTTGCAGCTTCCCCGAGGTCAACCTCTCTGCTTGTAAAAACAACATCCCTTCTTATGAGGGCTCTGATTGGTACCTCAAATACCTCTTTTGCATTGCCTGTTACAAGTTTGTTAAAAATATCCCCGCTCCCGAGGAAGCGCATGATATCCGAGGCTGTTATTATGCCTATGAGGACATTATCCTTGATAACAGGAAGCCTCCTGAAACCGTTATTTATCATGGATTTTGCTGCATTCCCGATGGACATCTCGGACGGCGCTGTTATTATTTTCTTACTCATGTAGTCATACACGGTCTTCCCCGTGACAATACCCGACACGAAAAACACAAAGTCCTTTTCCGAGATTATGGCTGACACCTTTCCTTTATCATCGGTGATGGGTATGCCGCCTATATGTTCTTTTAACATGGTATTCAATGCATTCCTAAGCGAATCTTTTTCATTAAGTGAAATAACATTCTCTTCCATAATCTCGCTTATGGTGGCGTTGACGGCTGAAAGTAAATTTCCTTTGAACCTGTTCCTTACAATCAAATTCCTCTCTCCACCTCCGAGAAAATCCACGATATCCTGCGAGGTAACTATCCCTTTTAAGCGTTTGGTACCTGCATCCGCGATGGGAAGTCTCCTGAAGCCTCTACCCATCATGGTTTTAACAGCATCTATTATAGGCATTGTCGGCGGGATAGTCACCACTTCCCTTGAGGCAATGGTCATTATATCTCCCGATTTTTCGGAAATTTTGGTTTTAAAATCAATGGGTGCAGTGTTCCGCATATACCCTCTGGGATCCTGCTGCCCTTTCTTCGTTTTATTCCTGATATTCATAAAACACCTTTAAACGAACGTTTTTATTATATCGCTTCTATCAACTATACCTACAAGTTTTCCGCTCAATACCACGGAAAGCCTGCCTACGTCAAGCTTCATGAATGCTTGAATCGCTTCCCGCAAACCCGTTTCCGGTGATAAAGTATAAGCCGGTGTGCTCATGATCTTCTCAACAGGCGGGGACATTGTAGACTTGGTGCCGTGCTCGTTTTCTCTCTCGATTCTCGCATACCCTGCCTTGATTATATTGCGCCTCGTTACCATGCCTATGAGCTCTCCGTTTTTTATCACAGGGTATCCTGAAAAACCTGTCTCTTTCATGTTGAGCCAGACCTTTGCTATATTGTCCTTTGGAGAGCATGTTTTAACATCCGTGGTCATTATTTCAGAGACCTTTTTTGAGGGAATCTTATTTAAGCTCAGGTTTCTGAATATATCGACAATACTGAGGATGCCTACCAGCGTCTTATCCTGTCCTGATTTTATCACAGGAACCCGCCCGAGCCCGGCATCTATCATCAATCGTACAGCCTGCATCATTTCGGTATCTGGATATACAAACGGGAACTCGGATGCAAAACCTTCCACGGTAACATTGGATTTAGTGGAATATATGTTCAGTATTTCCTTTTCGTTCAGGATTCCGATTACCCTTTTCTTGGAATCCACCACGGGCAGCGTGCGGTAGTGCCTGTCCCTCATCACCTGCCGCGCATGTGTCATAAAATCCGAGTCGTGCACAAAAACAGGATTCTTTGTCATTACCTCTTGCACTTTCATAGCCTCTTACTCCTTTTCACGTGTATAAGTAGTTTTATTAAAATTCTTATTCCAAAGTCTCTCTGCAGCTTTCGCAGAGAAGCTTTCCATCCACGAGCGACAATGTATCCACATTATCCCCACATTCCTCACAGATGCCGCGAAGAATCTTCTGCGGGGGTTCCATGGAAAAAATCTTTTCCCGATGCATCTTGATAAGGTCGGAAAAGATGTTTCCCATTTCGGCTGAAGCTGCAATCAGATCCATATCAGTAACGATACCAACAAGCTTTCCGATCTCAACTATCGGCAATCGCCGTATCTGCATTTTCAGCATCATCTGCATGGCATCTGTAACGTCCTCTGTTGCAGATATGGTTATAAGAGGAGTTGTCATTAATTCTTTGATGGAAATATCATCCTGTTTGAGATTCCTTGATACGATTTTCCTTACAATATCTCGCTCAGTTATTATCCCCACAGGCTGTCTTTTATCCGTGATGATTACACTGCCAACATCATATTCAAGCAATTTTCTGGCTAAGCTTGGGACATCACCTTTGATATCTATTGTCACGACGTCCCTTGTCATTATTTCTTTTACCGGCATCTTGACTTCCATACTAATCCTCCCTGATGTGTAACTATGTATTTTGGTGTGTTTATATGTTATGCTGATGAATGCCCAAAACTCAAAAGCTTTTGATGTTAACTTTTGCTTTATTTTTCTTCTAACATTCTGACCATTTTAATGGCAGCTTCCACTGCACGCTTTGCATATTCCACGCGCTCGTGTGCATCAAGCCTGCTCATCCCAGGTCCTGAGATTCCAAGCGTCACGGGCTTTTTATATTCAAGGGCAAGGTCTGCAATCTTGCGCGAAGCGTGCTGTATAACTATTTCATCGTGTTTGGTTGCTCCCTGTATAACGCATCCGATGGTAACAACCGCATCGATATTCTCATCCTCCGCGAGCTTTTTTACCGCAAGAGGCATATCGAAAACCCCGGGAACGTATAGAATTTTCTCAACCGATGCCCCGAGGAAAGCAGCATGTTCTTTTCCGAGCGTCTCCATCTGGAGCGTTAAGTCACGGTTGAATTCCGAAACAACGAATCCTAGTTTAATACTCATTTTAGCACCATGAGTTTATATCATTCGGTATGTCTATATATTTTACTATTGATTTATGAAACCTTTATACCCCATCAGGTAATGAAAGGGGAAGAAGGTGTCATTATGGTAAAGATATTCTATGATAAGGATGCAGATTTAGACGTATTGAAGGATAAGACCATTGCAGTCATAGGCTACGGCAGCCAGGGTGCGGGGCAGGCACAGAACCTTCGCGACTCGGGATTGGATGTCATCGTTGGCTTGAGAAAAGGGGGTGAAACATGGGCGCAGGCAAAGGCTGATGGGTTTGATGTCATGCCCATGGCAGATGCGGCAAAAAAGGGAGAGCTAATCCAGATGCTCGTGCCGGACGAGATACAGGCTGCCGTTTATGCAAATGAGATTGCGCAGAATATGAGCGAAGGCAAGACGCTGTGTTTCTCGCACGGCTTCAACATCCATTATAACCAGATAGTGCCGCCCAAGCACGTGGATGTGATCATGGTCGCACCAAAAGGTCCGGGCTTCCTTGTGAGGCGCACATATACAGAAGGCATAGGTGTTCCTGCGCTCCTTGCAATATACCAGGATGCTTCTGGTAAAGCATGGGATACCGGTATGGCGTATGCAAAAGGCATAGGCGCAACGCGCGCAGGAGTGATAGAGACCACGTTCAGGGAAGAAACCGAGACAGACCTCTTCGGCGAACAGGTTGACCTGTGCGGCGGCTGCACGAGCATGATAAAAGCGTCTTTTGAAACGCTCGTCGAGGCAGGATACCAGCCAGAGATTGCTTATTTTGAGACGCTGCACGAACTGAAGCTCATAGTTGACCTGATACACGAGGGTGGCTTGAGCAAGATGTGGTATTACGTTTCGAATACGGCGGAGTACGGCGGGCTTACAGTCGGCCCCAAGATAATCAATGAGCAGTCGCGCAGCGCAATGAAAGAGGCACTTCGAAGAATCCAGAGCGGGGAATTCGCACGCGAGTTCGTGCTCGAGGGCAAGGCGAACAGACCCGTACTTAATGCGCTTGAGAGACAGGAAAACGAACACCAGATAGAGAAGGTCGGGAAGGAGCTGCGCGCTATGATGCCGTGGCTCAAGAAAGATTAGATGTGATACATTACCTTGGTGAATTACTGTTATACTGGTGCCCTTCCTGCAATCTCCCGATACTCGGGAAAACCTGCGCCTGCGGAAGCGCCACAAAGAAAATTGAGATAACCCCACCCGGCGATGTAAGACCTGCATTCCAGTACGATATTGACCTTATCAACAGGACGACAGAAAACCAGTTCGGGATAAAACTCATCCCGGAAGGCAGGCTCGTGGTGCTGAACAAGGCGCCGTACGAGGACAGGATGGACGAGGTTATATTTGATGGCAAAGTTCTGGGTTCGCTGCGCTTTGAACTTGAAAGGATGGAATGGGTATTCATCCCACGGCTTGAGGGGGCAAGGCATCTTGTTGGAGGGAAGAAATGGATAATAGTGGACAAAGGAGCCATGGATTTTATTATAAAAGGTGCTTCTGTTCTTGCACCGGGCGTGAACGACGCCGATGCCAGCATAGTCGAGGATGACGAGGTCATCGTATTATCGCCGCAGAGAGAAGTCATTGCCACAGGCAGGGCGCGGATGAGCGCGGAGAGGATGCACACGCACGAGAAAGGCATGGCTGTAAAAACGCGCTGGAACGGCCCACCGAAGGCGGAGGAACTATCACATCCGCAGATGAGGGCATGGGACGATGCTGTGGCGGCGAACATGCATATATTGAAAAGATTTGAGGAAAAGGCACACAGCTTCATAAAGAACGTGGCAGAGACCTCGAAAAGACCTGTAAGTGTCTCTTACTCAGGAGGGAAGGACAGCCTTGCAACGCTCTTGCTTGTGCGCGATTCCATATCGAAGTTCGACATACTCTTTGCAGATACAGGTCTTGAATTTCCCGAAACAGTGGATAATGTAAGGGAGATAGCAAAGGAGTTTAAGCTGCCTCTAAAGCTTCGCTCCTCAGGCGATTCATTCTGGCAGGCTATCGAGAATTTCGGGCCTCCGACTGTGGAAGCCAGATGGTGCTGCAAGGTTTGCAAGCTCGGGGCTATAACGCAGATTATAGAGGAGAACTACGAAAACGGCTGCCTGACATTCATAGGACAGCGGAAATACGAAAGCGAAATAAGGGCAAACAGCGAGCACATCTGGAAGAATCCCTGGGTAGGGAACCAGATAGCCGCCACACCCATCCAGAACTGGACTGCGCTTCACGTCTGGCTCTACCTTTTCTGGAAAAAGGCAAAATACAATCCCCTGTATGAGGAGGGATTCGACAGGATAGGATGCTGGCTCTGTCCCTCGGCAAGCATGGCTGATTTCTCCCGCCTCAGGGGAATTCATCCCGAATTGTATGAAAAGCTTGAGAAATACCTCAACGACTACGCTTTGAAAAACGGGCTGCCGAAAGAATGGGTAACATACGGCTTCTGGCGCTGGCAGGTTCTTCCAAAGTCGATCGGTATGATGGCAGCAAAAAAAGGCATAAACCTTGTCCCGAAGCACGAGAAAAAGCCAGTTAAGTTTACCATGGCGGTTGGATACAGACCCTGCAGGACAGGCGGGGTTACGGCAGAGGGCAGTTTCGGGACGCCGTTGAATCTCCGTCTGATAGAGGAGACTGGGTTGCTATGTGTAATCGGTGATACGAATTCGATTGACGGCGTTATACTCACTCAGCGCGGGGAGGATAATGTCCATGTATATGCCAGCGGGACGGTGGTGGCAAGGGGCAGCGACGAAGGAAAGACGAGGGAATTAATCGGGCTTGCGGAAAAGACGATACGTCGGGCGCTTTCGTGCACAGGATGCGGAGTATGCGTGGGGCAGTGCGAGGCGCGGGCGATCAGTATGAACGGCACAGCGCGAATAAATGGGAACTGCACCCACTGCGGGAAATGCCTGTGGGCATGCCCTGTGGTGAAGTTCGGGTAGTTCACCGCAAAGACGCGGAGGGGCAAAGTTCAGTAATATTATATACATAAATCTGCGGCGCCTCCGCAATTCTCATGCAACCGCCGGCACTAATGATTTTCAAGGGATTTAAAAACCTCAGCTAATACCTCTGGAGAAATCCACAATCCGGCTTTAACAAGTTTATGTATCGAATCAATAGCCTCGGTTCGTGTAATAACACCCATTTCTGTCGCTTTCATTACAACACCCAGACATCCGATAGCCCTCAAGTCCAAGATTCTGGCAGCAATTCTCGCTAATTTATCGTCTGCCAGGATTTCCTTAATACCAAGATGCTTTGCAATGCTCAGAGCCTCGGTCTCTCCTTTGTGCAAACCCAATTTCTCTCCTAAACTCTTGATTTCGGGAGAAATTTCAGCATTTTTCTCTTGTATCCAGCCATTTTTAATCTCCGAGAGTATGAGAGAAGATGCCTTATCCTTATTTTCTACCACTTCATTCCTGACCTGTCGGGGAATTATAATTTCCTGATATAACTCATTCAGCAGGCTCAGCTTTCCTATTTTAGCAAGGAGAAGGAGCGGGCTTGCGTCACTTACCACGGGCATATTCCAAGTCTTCTTTTAGCTCTTCTAAATCATATTGAAAGACTATTTTCTGCTTTGGCAGCTCGGACAGCAATTCAGCCAGAGAGACGCCTGCGATCTCGGCGGCTTTCCAGAGAGTGATTTCCTGATTTTTGTACATTTTGAGCACTTTGTGTATTTTCCACTCGCGCAGCCCCTCGTCGATAAGCCGTACTATGAAAGAGTTTGTATCGGTTTTTTCTTTTTTAGACCAGTACTCTATTTCCTTTAATGTATCTGCTGGAAGTTTATTTGCTATTACTGATGTGGGCATTTTCATTCATCCTGATATTACAATACTGATTTCAAACTTTAATAACTTTTGCGAAAGTCGGAAGGTACGAATTCACTGCAAAGGCGCAGAGAACGCAAAGCCGCCGATTAAACTTTCGCTTCCTTCACCCTCGACCCGCCCGGCGGCAGGAACATCGCGATCCTATCTGGCGATGCAATCGTCTTTATAAATTTCTTATCCTCGAATTTATCGATAAGCATCCTGTAAATCTTCTTTGACAGGTCGTTCTGGTTGAACTCCCCGGGCTCTACCTCGATAATGAACTGCGCCTTACTTCGAACTGCGCTCACAGGTCCTCCTATCAGTCTTTTCTCCTCGTTAAAAATAATCCCGATAGCTGCGCCAAGCCCAACATCCTTGTAATAATTGCGCTTTCCCCTTATCACAAAAGCCCCCTTTGCCACGTACTCTCCGGATTCGGGCGTCTTTGAGACCTGCTCAGGAAGCACCCAGTAGCAGTCCCCGCTCACCTGTCCAGATTTCCATATGCCAGAGTAAGATACCGTGAACTGCGCCGCTTCAAGAAGCGTGGTTTCGGGAACCTCCTTTCCTTCAGTTTTTATTACGGCTGCAGGCGAACCAGAGACATGGGTGTGGAAGAAGATATCCCTCTTTTCAAGATACTTCTTCACAATATTTTCATTGCTCTCAGCATCCCTTCCGCCTATGACGAGGAATCCGTCTGAGGAGAAAAACCACCTGAACTGCTCGTACCACTTCTGTTTCTGCATCGGAAGCTTCTGCCTTGTCTTTGGAGCCTCTTCCTTTCCTGTTAATTTTTTTGTAGCCTCGATGGCATCAAGCACCCCTTTTATCTTTGATGATAATTTTTTGGATCTATCGTAATAGATCTGGGAATTTTGCGTCACTGAAAGCTTAATGTCAAGTTCAACCTCTTCGTTATCAAAAGTTACATTAATAGTTTCTTTATCAGGATTGACGGATTTGACGACTCTGGCTTCAGCCATACCAGAGCTTGTCAATATGCTTTTAATGTCTTTCCACGAATATCCCCTGTCTCTTGCAGCCTTGAGGGCATTCAGGATTGTATTGATGATCTGATAATTCGCATATATCAGCTCGCCCTTATGCACCAGCGCTCTTTCCTCATCCCTGAACTTCTCCAGCGCCTGTGTCTGTTTTTGCAGCCTGTACTCGTACGCCCCTTGCTTCTCCAGTCTTGCCTCTTTTCCTTCCACACCCTTTTTCTCGGTTGTGCTGAAATATTCATCCAGCGCCTCATTAAAAGTGCCAAAATATTTCTTTTCGTTTTTTTCGTACAAGGACAGCTCAAAAGGCAGTACATCTATCGGCTTTTCATTTTTCAATATAATATGAGGTTTCAGGTCTGAGGCAAGAGGCTTGAAAACATCCGAAAGAGCATTCAGGAGAGGCGCAACATCGCCTAATCGCTTTGCAGGTAGATTCTTATCAACCCCGGCTCTGAGGCAGATTTCCTCGGCATACTGCCCTCCAATGTTCATGCGTGTCGCCAAGGTTCTCACTATATCAGAGTCCGACTGAGAAAACATTTCTTTCAGATCATCCAGCGAAGCTCCTACAGGGCTTAACTGTGCCTGTGGAAGCTCATAGACCTCCCCCTTTATCACTTTTCTGTCCCTGAAGCTGATGGATCTTAAAGGCAGTATTATCCGTTTCTCAGAATCCAGCAAAATGATATTGCCCCGTGAAAAAAGCTCGACTAACAGCATTGTCTTGTCCTCACCCCTCTGGATGCCAAGTTCGATTATGCGGTCAAAATCATACTGTGAAATATCTGTTATCCTTCCTCCGCTCAGGTATTTCCGAAGCAGCATGGGAAAGGATTGAGGAAATTTCTGCGCAGTTTCAGGATGTTTCGTAAGGTAAAAGCGCTTTCCTGCTTCAATTACAAGATTTGCCCTTCCTTCCTTTAAGATATGCAATCCAATTCTGATCTCATCCGGAGAATGCTGGTATATCTTTGCGACTTTAGCATCGAGCAGTCGGAGACGCAGCTCCCTGATTATTGCAGCCACGTCCACGCTTGACATTTCCTGTTTCATTTTAAGACTTGCTTGCTACTCCTTCCCCTGCCTTAACTATTCTGTCTATCAGCCCGTATTCCACTGCCTCTTCTGCCGAAAGAAAGAAATCGCGATCAGTATCCCTTTCAATGACCTCCATGGGCTGCCCTGTATGGTAAACAAGGATTTCGTTAAGATGGTTTTTGACTCTTGCCATCTCTTTTGCCTGGATCTCTATATCAGATGCCTGTCCCTGCACACCGCCAAGGGGCTGGTGTATCATCACCCGCGCATTGGGAAATGCCATCCTTTTTCCCTCTGCTCCCGCTGCCAGTAAAACTGCTGCCATCGAGGCAGCCTGCCCGAGGCAGATGGTTTCGATACTGCATTTGATGCACTGCATGGTATCGTATATAGCAAGACCTGCAGTAACAAGTCCTCCCGGGCTGTCTATATACAAATGGATGTCACCTTCGAATTCCTTTGCCTCCAAGTAAATAAGCTGTGCGATGATGCTTTCTGCCATATCTTCGTTGATTTCACCTGTGAGGAATACCTTCTGTTCATCAAGCAGGCGGGAATAAATATCCACCGTACGCGGACCCTGCGGGGTTTGTTCAGATACATAAAGCAATTTTGGTACTACCATTATTATGTCCTCCTTTTATGTGCAATAACACAGCTTAATTATATCAACTCATCTAAATATTCAACGATTTTTATCGCCACATCCACCCCGCAAGCCTCGAATATCCCTTTCCCTGAGGGGGTTCCGTTGATCTCAATAACATAATCCCTATCCCCCTCGATAATGTCCACGCCAGCATAAACCGTGCCTGCTACTTCTGCGGCTTTTAAGCCCAGCCTTTCCTGCTCATCGGTCAATATGCAGGGCTTCGCAATACCGCCCTGGCTTAAGTTGTTTATCCATCCTCCGGGAGGTGCGATCCTGTATATTGAGCCCACGACCTTTTTATTCACCACAAACACCCTGATGTCCCTGCCGGGATTGGGTATGAACTTCTGCATGTAGAGAAGAGAGTCTTTTTTAAGCAAATTTTTCAGCTTCTGTTTTCCCCTGTCATCATGCCTTACGCGTTCAACGCCAAGCCCTTTATACCCGAACACAGGCTTTATCACAGCGCACCCGAAGGATGCCAATGCAGAAAGAGCCTCGTTCACACTGTTTGTTACCACCGTTTCAGGGGTAGGAATTCCGTTTCTCTGGAATAAATAACTTGAGGCATATTTGTTTGCGGCTTTTGCGATGGATTCGGGTGAGTTTATAATCACGATTCCGAGTTCTTTGAGATGGCAGAGGATATCGAACCTGAAGGCTGCTCCATTCTGTGTTGCCGGTCCAAGGTCTCGGACAATAACAGCATCAAGCGATGTCAGGTCGGTTTTGCCTGCGTATATTTTTCCTGATGAAATGTTGGAGGTCGCATCACTGAAATTGAAGATTGCGGTCTTCATGCCGTAATGCTTGGCTGCATTACAGAGAGCTACGCCTGTCCAGTCATGTGGGTCTGTTAGTGCAATTCCTACTTTTTTCATGATTCACAACTGTGCCCGGAGGTCGTAGTTATAGACTTGAGGTGCTTGGAAACGAGGGAGGGTTTGTTCCAATGTAATTTTGCGTCAACCTTTGCGTCAACCCTGTTTGAGAACATAGTATATTGCTTTACCAGTGCCTTTTTGCTTTTTTCCGCTCATGATCTTAATCCAGCCAACCTAACTCCTACCTTAAGATGCTTAAATCTTGACGTTAAACAATACAGAAAATTCACCACTCTCCCTGCCTCATCAATTATTACGCCATCGCTTGATGCCACAATGTAATTTGAATTTTTCAAATCATGATCGACATGCTTTGAGGTTCTTGCATCCCCTTTTAATCCTTCGCCGCTTATTTTTTCCCTCAGCATTTTTGCAAGCAAACCGCTCTTGCTTATCTGCGAGTCCAGAAGGAAGGAAACATACGAAGGATTCTTTTCTTTTAAAAACTGCAATATAAATTTAATTGCGTTTTCTGTGTTATCCGAGGTTCTGTAATTCCTGAAAGCACCTTTAACATCCCTTATCACTCCATCGTCACAGAGATACGCTTTTTTTTCAAGGATGCTTTCCATCCCGATAATGATGTTGTATCCATCGATTATGATATTGCTCTCTTCTATTGCATCGCATGGTAAGAACTTCAAATGTCTTTTTTCTGATACTTCATTCGGAAGAACAGTCCTTGAAAGAAAGTACCTTGATGCTTCATCCAGCCTGTAATGGTTGCAAACAAACCCGATAGCCCCTTTCTGCGGATAACCCCTGTCAAGAAGGTATCTGATATCGATAATTGCATTCGCAAGGCTCATTGCGCCACCTTGAACCTGAGAAGTGCTGCAATGCCGCCAAGGGATTCAAGTTTCTTTCCCGGCTCGAATTCTGTGCTGAATACCACGATTTTTCCGTGGGAATGTTCAACCTCTTTTAAGAAATCATCAATATTCTTCCCTTCGCGCTCTGTACGCAGCAGCTCATCCGTGATCAGCAGCGTCTCGATAGCACCCATGCGCTGCGCATTTCTTACCTCTTCCATACCATAAGCCGCTTTGCCTTCTATTGATATTTCCTTCATCAATTCCTCGATGAGTTTTGCCTCCCTTCCGATTCTTGATTCCTCCATTATCCTGTCGACAGCACCTCTTCGAAGCACCTCCTGGAAACCGGAAACGCCGATGGATGAGGTATCCTCAAGAACTATTTTTTTTGCAAGTTCAGGCTTTTTTGTCTTTAAAAAATCCAGGAAATCCTCTTTCGTAAATCCAGGTCCAGCAAGGATAACAGCTTCCACTTTTTCCGCAGCCCATTTCAACTGCGAGGCTAATTCACCGAAGAACTCATTGCGTTTATTGCCTTCGCCTTTCCCGAGCGACTGCTTAAGAGACGAGGATTCCTCAACCCCGTACTGCCTTACCACTCCTATGCATGCCTCTCCTTCCTCTATTGTTACTATTATTACCCTCGGACGCTTAGCTGCAAGCTCGGCTTCCCTGAGCCTTTCTAACTGGTCACTCTTCCAGTGCTTGATTATTGATAGATTCGTCCCTTCCTCTATGTTAAGCGTGTGATAAGCGCCTGCATCTATTCCCTCTGCAATAATCCCGTGTACGCGCAGGCGGTTTGAGAACCTGTGAAACTCGACCTTCTCAACCTCTATTCCAAGGCGGACGGTTTTTTTATCAGCCTTTTCAGGCCTCAGTTTGTCGGTTGCACCTTCTATCCGCCGTTTGGTGAATGCATAAACGATGTCGTGAGGCTCAAGGATATATTTGAGATGCCAGAGATCATCCAGGGATTCGGTGATAAGTGAAATCTCACCTTCATTGAACCTGAGTTCCCTTTTTAGTACCTTCATAATCACCAGTATTTACGCACAATATAAAAAAGAAGTAGAACGAAAATTATTCCCAGAGTCCAGATTGCAGGTTCTCTTGGGGTAGATATGCTTATAGATGAACTGCCATTAAATGGATTCTGGGTCTCTTTTGGTATTGCTTTTGTTACATTCGGCAAAGGCTTCCCGGGATCGGTATACTGATAAACAGGGAATAGCGAAACAAGGTTTTGTTCAGATGAACCTGAGTATATATTATCAACTTTAAGAGATAGTATTGTCCTGTTGGTTTTATTGTATATGAAATAACCTTTAACGGCTACGATTTCGCTTTTTACCGTGTTATCATCCTCTGTTAACTGAAGCCAGACAGAATCGCCATTTACACTTTTTATACTCAGTACATACCCCTGGTACAGCCCGTAGGAATCACCTGTAGCAAGATAAATACTGGTTCCATTCAACAGGGTATCGCCGGCAGCCGATGCCACAGATATTAATAAAAACAAAAATAAAACATTTCTCATTCCAAGCATATTATTTTCAATGAGTTTGTACGCATGCTTATATATTTCCTTTGCATCTGGCAGAAATAACTATGGTAATTTCGGCAAGATTGTGTTCAGGCAGAACCGCGTTTGAAGTCAGTACCAATATCAAAATTGATTTGATTAGCGCAAGTCGTGTTTTGAATACAAGGGTGGCGACAAAACATATACTGCTGTTGGATTATAAGGGGGTTGAAATCTCAATGTACCCGAGCGGCAGGATGCTCATCAAAGCAAAGACTAAGGAAGATTCCCTTGATGTGGCCAGAAATCTATTAGCTGAACTGGGATATGTTGAAGAACGACCAAAAACATGATAAAACATTAAAATAATAAAGTAAACTATGAGAAGCTATCTAATCGTATGGTTTAACAGCGAAGGAGCAAAACCGTCTGAGATTAATCAGCGTCTTATGTCCCTTGGGTTTAAGCCAATGCAGGGAACCCACGATTATGTCTATGAATGGGGGAAAAATGTGAATGTTGATGATATCCTGCGTTTTGGCGATAAGGTCCAGGTTACACTGCAGGGTCTGAAGGTGATGTTCAAGCTTGAAACCATTAACAGTTAGTTATCTTATTTTTTATCATTTTTGTTATCGAAAACTATTAATCATGACAAAAAAAATAGTTGTTACTTTATTGCACTGCAATAAGGTGCACGCTATGATGAGCTAGCAAGAGATCGGCAGAAAAATTACATTGGAATATAAATCCAAGTTCCAAGGGCGTAAATGCCTCGTGACCATTCAAGGTCTAAAAGGAAGTGATTTGACTGGGATTTCTTCCATTTGGGGTGCTATTAAGAAAGCGCATGGAGCGCAATTTACAGCAAAGCAGCACAAATTTAGTGTTGTGAGGGTGCTGTAAGCCTGAGTATTCACACCAAGGGTCAGCTCATCAACCCGTCCATTATTCTGCTAAAGCCTCCATGCCTGGAGGGGTACTCTCGGCTTTAATCCTGTATTCCCTCTGGTTGCGATTTCCTCTCCGCAGAAGTATATTGTCACGATACATCCTTGCAAGATACGTGGATACAGTGCTGAGGTTAATCTTCCCGTAAACGCTCTCGTACTGCCTTTTCACATCAAGGGATGAGAACCAGACCCGGGGATATTCAAATCGCAAAAACATCTCCAGACGCTCTTTCAGTGTGAGGGGCTGGGATTCATCGATACTGGTTGAAAATGATGTTTCCTCCTCCACTTTATTTTTTGCAGCTGACGATATGAATTTAGCCGCCGATATTGCAAGGAATTCACCTTCGAACCTGGCATCGGCTTTCGTACCGTCATCTTTAACTAAATGAATGAACACCTCGTCGGCTTCGATTGAATTTAGATAATTTAATGCAAGCTCTGCCGCATCGTAACCCTTATAGTTCAAGCTGCCTGTATTTTTTCCTTCGATTTCAAGACGTATTTTCATAATGCCTCAAAAATAGGAGGGCTGTCCGCCATTTTCGGCGAACAGCAGAACATCCGGATTCCCCTCCGATGTCCTTCCATGGTTGTGAACGTCATGTGAATGATGGCTGTTATAGTATATAAGCTTTTCAATCGAAATGAAGGTTTTATGAGTATTTTAGCTAAATATAGTTATATTTTAGCTAAAAACTGTTATTTACAGTTTTTATATGAGATAAGCATGTTATACTGCTACTAATATAATGCAAGTTTACCACGCACTAAATATTTGAAAAATTCTCCATGCCTCTGTAACTCTGTTCAATCCACAACAACTTGATAATCTATTTCAATGGCAACTGTAAATTAAGCTCTTGAGCAGGTGAAACATGACAGAGGAAATCACGATCGAATCCTTACTTGAAGAGAAGCGCATATTCTATCCATCCGCAGAATTCAGCAAAAAAGCGCATATAAAAAGTTTTGATGAATACAAAAAGCTCTACGAAGAGTCCATTAAAGACCCTGCTGCATTCTGGGAAAAAAATGCAGGTGAGCTTACATGGTTTAAAAAGTGGGGCAATGTCTATTTCTGGGACCCTGAAAAAATAACATGCAGATGGTTTGAAGGGGGAAAATTGAATGCGTCATATAACTGCCTCGACAGGCATCTTTCTCTGCGAGGCGACAGGATTGCCCTCCTCTGGGAAGGTGATGCCGGAGAGACGGAAAGTTACACATACAGACAATTGCATGTGGAAGTCTGTAAATTCGCCAATGTCCTGAAAAAGAGAGGAATCAAAAAAGGTGACAGGGTTGCAATATATTTGCCCATGATTCCTCAGTTAGTGATAGCGATGCTCGCATGCGCACGGATAGGAGCTATTCACAACGTTGTTTTCGCAGGGTTCAGCTCGGATTCACTGCGCGATCGCATACGCGACAGCACATGCAGGATGGTAATAACAGCAGATAGCGGATTGCGGGGAGGAAAGACAATACCCCTTAAAGAAAGCGTGGACAGGGCTCTTGAGTCAACAGGCGTGGAGAGCGTTATCGTTTACAACCGGGCTAACACTAAAATTAATATGAAAGAGGGAAGGGATTTCTGGTGGCATGAGGAAATGGAGAACGCAAGCGAAGAGTGCAAACCTGAAGTGATGGATGCCGAAGACCCGCTTTTTATCCTCTACACAAGCGGGAGCACGGGAAAGCCTAAAGGCGTGCTGCACACCATAGGGGGATACCTGTTATATGTTCTGCTGACCTTTAAATGGATATTCGATTACCGCGATGAAGATATATACTGTTGTACGGCTGACTGCGGCTGGATAACAGGTCACAGCTATCTGGTATATGGGCCGCTGGCATGTGGTGCCACGAGTCTGATGTTCGAAGGTGTCCCCAATTATCCTCAGCCTGATCGATACTGGGAACTTGTAGAAAAATACAGGGTAACGATTTTTTATACTTCCCCCACTGCCATAAGGGCGATAGAGCGAAGCGGGGATGAGTGGCCGAAGGGAAGGGATCTCTCATGCCTCAGGCTTCTCGGCACGGTAGGAGAGCCCATAAACCCTGAGGCATGGATGTGGTACTACAATATTATAGGCAACAAGCACTGCCCCGTAGTGGATACATGGTGGCAGACCGAGACCGGTGGCATCCTTATTACACCTCTTCCTGGAGCCACGCCCCTTAAGCCAGGCTCTGCCACATTCCCTTTCCCCGGTATCGAGCCGGCAGTTGTCAAGCCTGACGGAACTGAAGCAGGTGTGAACGAGGGGGGAGAGCTTGTGATCAAGAAACCCTGGCCTGGGATGATGCGGACAGTTTACGGCAACCACGCAAGGTTTAAGGAAACGTATTTTACTCAATTCCCGGGCTTGTATCAGACAGGGGATAGCGCCAGAAAGGACGAGGATGGGTATTACTGGATAATGGGAAGAATAGACGATGTGATCAAGGTCTCTGGTCACAGGCTTGGAACTGCTGAAATCGAAAGCTCTCTTGTATCCCATGCAGCAGTGGCGGAGGCGGCAGTTGTGGGATATCCGGATTATATAAAAGGCGAAGCAATCTATGCTTTTGTCACGCTTAAGGAAGGTGTTGAGAAAAGCAGGGAATTAAAAGCACAGCTCATAGCCCATGTCAGGAATACGATAGGTCCTATTGCAAAACCCGAGAAACTGCAGTTCACGGATGCACTCCCCAAAACACGATCAGGTAAAATCATGAGGCGGATACTGAGGAAAATAGCATCCGGCAGCATTCACGACCTTGGGGATGTCACAACCCTGGCTGACCCTTCTGTAGTTGATGCGCTTGTGAAGGAAAGGAATTCCAGGGAATAGGTGTACTTGCCTTCGGAATAATTAGCATCCCGGCTGCACTATTCCTGCGCGATAAGCTTCGGAGCATAGCCATGTCAGCCTGTGGAATCCTGATCATCGGCGGAGGTGTATAGGGTTATTTTCAGGCGAGTTTCTCGGAGCAACGATACATACCGGGGTTGGATATGGCTCTACGTTGTGGTAATTGCAGGTACGATAGCTGCTGCTGGCGGGTTGCTTGCGTGGGGTCTTGGGACAATATTATTTTTTAGACAGTCCCATCTTATTACAGTCATCTTC
>CAYXIP010000003.1:0-45643 GCA_964465515.1 uncultured Candidatus Methanoperedens sp.
TGATTTCATTGAGTGAAGGCAGTAAGATGCGTTCCAACCAGGAAGGTACTTTTTCTGCTATCTTTTCAACCGGCATAAGCTATACTTGATTTGTATGCTATTTAACCTTTAGCGAATATGGCAATTTTATTCAAACTCAATCGTCGCCGGCGGCTTCGGCGTCAGGTCGTACAGCACCCTTGAAACATTGGGTATCTCGCTCGTGATGCGCGACTGGATTCTCCGAAGGACTTCCCACGGAAGCTCCATCGCCTCTGCCGTCATGCCGTCTCTTGACTGCACAGCGCGCACTGAAATTATCCACCCGTGCACCCTTATATCGCCTTTCACTCCTGTTCCTTTTTCAAGCAGTGCCGCAAAAGTCTGCCACGGGGCGAACTGCTCCACAAGTTCCTCCTCAACGATTGCGTTGGCAGCCCTCACAACTTCAAGTTTATCCTCGGTCACCTCGCCTATTATCCTGACAGAAAGCCCTGGACCCGGGAAGGGCATCCTGTCCGAGATTACCCTCGGCAGACCAAGCGCCCTTGCCACCTCTCTTACCTCGTCCTTGTAGAGGTCGGCAAGCGGCTCAACTATGCCCTCGAAGTCTATCACCGAAGGAAGCCCTCCAACATTGTGGTGGCTCTTTATCCCGCCTTCAGATTCTATCCTGTCTGGATATATTGTTCCCTGAATAAGGTATCGTGCGCCGAGCTTGCGGGCTTCTTTTTCGAATTCACGGATAAATGCTTCGCCAACAGCCTTCCTTTTTTTCTCAGGGTCTGTTTGACCTTTCAAAGCTCTCAGGAAATTCTCCTTTCCATCTATTACCTGAAGGTTCATATCAGAAAAGATTTTTTTTATCCTTTCAGTTTCACCTTCTCGCATGAGCCCTGTATCGATGTAAATGGGTGTGAGTAAATCGCCAATAGCTCTATACGCCAGCACTGCACAGACCGAGCTATCCACGCCTCCTGATAGCGCGATAATTGCCCCGCCTTTCACGTCTTTTTTGATTTTTTCAATGCTTTCGAGAATGAATTTATCGGCTTTGACCATCAGCCTCTTACTTATTGTTCCTGCTTTAAATGGTTTTACCTAAAAATTCAAGAAATGAAATTCACTACTTCGCTTCGTAATAGCCGATTTCTTCTTTTGTCAGGTAGCAGGCAGGGTCGTCAGCCCAGACATTGCCGTAAATCGCCTCGGCTCTCACGCGGAAATTCCCGTTGCATATATCGAACCACCTGCATCGCGCGCATCTGTCTGCATTTGCTTTTATGAGCGTCTTCCTGTTCTTGAGACCTGCCATGAGTTTATTACTCGTATCCATCCAGATTTCGCTGAATTTGCGCTCCTTCACGTTGCCGAAGGAATAATGCCTCCAGAACTGGTCTGCATGTACCGAGCCGTCCCACGATACGCATGCGATGCCTATGCCAGAGGAGTTTCCCTTGTTCATCTGGAGGAGTTCGAATACCTCTGCTGCCCGCTTTGGGTCTTCCTTCAGCAGGCGGAAATAAACATAAGGACCGTCTGCGTGGTTGTCAACGGTAAGAACCTCTATGGGGAAGCCTCTGTCATGCAGCGCCTTTGTCCTGTCCATGATAAGGTCAAGCGTCCTTCGGCTTTCCTCATGTGAAAGCTCCTGCTCTATCATTTTTGAGCCCCTCCCGGAATACACGAGGTGATAGAAGCAGACCCGGGGGATGTTCTCTTTTTCAAGCAGGTCGAATATCGCTGGAATATCCTTAACATTTTTCTTATTGACGGTGAAGCGCAGACCCACTTTTATGCCCTCCGCAAGGCAGTTGCGCATCCCTTCAAGCGCAAGGTCAAACGCGCCTTTCATGCCTCTGAATTTATCGTTGGTCTCCCGCATGCCGTCAAGTGAAACTCCAACGTAGGAAAGACCAATCTCCTTCAGCACCTTTGCCATTTTTCTGTCTATCAATGTACCGTTTGTGGAAATAACGGCACGCATCCCTTTTTGCCGTGCGTACAGCGCAAGTTCCGGAAGGTCTTTGCGCATCAGAGGTTCGCCGCCAGAAAAAAGAATGACAGGTGCGCCGAACTGCGCCAGGTCGTCTATGAGGTCTTTTCCCTGCTGCGTGGTAAGCTCGTTTTTGTACTCGATATCTCGTGATTGTGCATAGCAGTGGATGCATTTGAGGTTGCAGCGCCTTCCCATGTTCCATACCACAACTGGTTTTTTGTCTTTTGAAAATTGTAATAGGTGCGAGGGGAGCCTGCTTGAGTCACGTCCATAGCGAAGAGCGTCCGAGGGCTCAACAGTCCCGCAATAAAGCTTTGAAATTCCTATCATCTGATCTCCTTCATTATTCGTAATATTACGAATTAATTTTATTTAAGTTTTTCCCGTATTTACGAGTTCTATAATCAGTCCTTTCTTTTCATCAAATTTGATCTCTATGGCAGATGTGTTCTCTGCAAGCTCTTTTTCTACATATACTTTAATTCCGCCATGATTATAAATAACATCGCCAGCAAGCGCTTTTTTCACAGGCATAATCTCAAAGCGAGCGCAGCATCCGCCGCTCGTAAATATTCGCATCGCCCGTGCATTCTCCGCTGCCAGCTCCTTTTTTATGAGTTCGAGTGCATTATCGTCTATGAAAAGCTTGCCCATTTATACATCCTCTATCTGTTCCATGAAATCACCTTTGAAATGCTATAGATATGACGTCTGAATTGGTTGTGCACATATTAAAATCAAGTATTATCCACGATTTTGTCTGAAGTTTTGCGGTATAGATGCCACGAGAGGAAATAAGTGATTATCGTGGCTGCCAACACTCCTGTCAGCCAGAAAAAGTCTGTAGAGGCGAAAAGATTATTTGATAAATGCAGGGCTACAGCTATCAGATAAAATGACACCGGTCGTTTTGTTGCGATGCCAAAGGCAGTAATCGAAGTGCTTGATGCATGAAAGAAAATTGCAGGTAATCTAACGGATACCGGGGCTCCCACTACAAAAACATAGAGTAAAAATTCAGTGATACCGAATCCCAGACCAGTCAAAAAACCGAGAGTAAAAATTGATTTTTCGGTCTCCCCATGGCGGTAGAAAAGAGGGTAAACTTTTGCAAATTCCTCGATAAAAGGGGTAAAGAGGGCAGTTGAACATAATGCGGAATAAAATTCCGGCAAAAAAAGGCATGCATGGCTTGAGAAAGTATTAACATAGAGTGTAATAGGAATACTGACAATTATACCGGAAAAACAAAAGAAAAGTTTCTCTTTCAGACCTGGTTTATGGATGGATATTATAACTTTGCTATTGTCTGCCATTCAAAATACGCCCTGAGAGTATAGACTGTTTATTATTGACTTAACGGTTATTAGTAGTTGTCCTGTTATACCAACGATCTCAAACAGACAAGGAGAGTGGCAAAGAACAGGCGGCACTTTCATCATTTTTTTGGTTTTATACGCAACCCCATATCGCCGCCGCAGGTAAAAGGCTCCATCTCAATCTCTCTGCCTTCCTTGAGGTCCAACTGTTCACATATCTCCGCTGGTATGGTAATTATCAGGCTTTTGCCAGATCTACGGAGTTTTACTATTTCACCCATATTATCACCTTTTTAGTAAGATATTTTATAATGCTTTCAGCCTATATACCCCAGATCCTCTTCCTTTCTCTTCTTTTCCTGGATATCTTTCAAATACTTCTTAAAACCTTCATCGAATTTTTTAGATTCAATTTCAATTCTGCTCAAATCAATGCTAATACCAAGAAGCTCGGAGACTTTTTTTATTCCGGCATGACATGCCTTTATATCCAGCGCCTCAGGAAAGGCAGTCTCACTGAGCAGGGCTATTCCTTTTATTCCTTTTCTCATTGCATATTCGATCACAAGTCCGTTGACCCCGCTAATTTTAAGGCTGGCTTCTGCTATCTTCACCCCCTTACTCTCTAAAAATTGCAGAAGCTCTGAAGAGGTTGCAACCCCGAATACTTGAGGCACTTCAACATATCTTTGTACATGTGTTGCAATCACCGTATAAATAACGTCAACTCCGCAAAGCATCGCAGCCTCGGCTATTTTCTCGGCAAGCTCGTTATCCTTTGTGATGTATCCAAACTGGATATCGCCTGAGAACAATATGAGATTTTCTTTCGCCGAGTAGTAGAACCTGAAAGGGCTCATTTCCCTTTCAATCGGTACTGCCAGACCTTTTTCAAAAAACGCCATGGAAGGTGAAAGATAAGGCATCGGGATATCAGCAAACATTTCAGGTTTCAGGAATTCCATGAAATAGTTAATGGCACTCTTGGCAACCATTCCCATACCCGGAAGACCCACTAACATACGGGGCTTTGACATCACAGGTTTTTTCAAGAATCTTAATTCCATATTCATATGACATTATTCCAACTATATAATTAATCCTGCAAACCGCCTATCGAATACGTGATCATTTTCCTGTCCAGTCTCATATCCTCAGGTTTATCCTCCAAATCAAAATGTGGGATGCCGTATTCATCGTTCATTCTTGAAACAATGGTAGGAAAGTCCGCTGTTTTCATCAGTTCATTGATAAGCACTATTACAGGTCCTATTATCTTATAGTCACAGAACCATTTGTGGAGGATAAGGTCCGCCTCGGCACCCGCATAGTCGCGTAAAACCTGCTTGTAGTACCCCTCACTCTTGCAGCAATCAAGATAGAACAGCAGGTATCGTTTTCTTCGGGAATGATGTCCCACCTTCATGGCATCGGTAAAATATCTGACATCGTTGCTCAGGCTGAGATGCCTTCCATATCCTGCATGTGTTTTCAGGTATATGAAATCTTCATGTGTAAGTGTTTCGCGCCATAATTCACGAAGGTCGCCACTGTAGTTTCGTCCCAGCACAAGCCGTATCCGCGCTTTTATACCATAGTCTTTAAAACAGAATCTCTTCTGGTATTCCTCCAGACCCCGTTCGCTGCCTGTCATCTCGAACCCGGTCAGTCTCATTTTTCTCCTTGCCTCGAGGAAAACTTTATAATCAAAATCAAGACCCAGCGGGTCAGGACCTATAAGAAGAGTTCCGTTGAACATACCTTCGCTGAATAGTATGTCATATCGTGGAGCAGTACGGATTGGCGGGGGCATAGGTCGTTTCGTTATTTCGATATTCGATGCTTCTTAATACATCTCAAGGGAGGAGCGTTTCATCATTAAGGACATTATTCCCGGCTTAGCATCCTTCTTAGGTACTGATGGAAGGAAAAACATCGGCATATCAGAGCCCCCCAAGAATTCCCTCTCCCACCGCTCGGTTATCTCCTTGAATATCACTTTATAGGCAGTACAGTGGGGGTCAACGCCCTTAATCCCCGTATTTAAATACGGGGTATTTCCAGTAGGCGCCATGGCATTGTAGGGGCATCCTCCCCTGCAGAATTTGATGTACTTGCAATCAGCGCAATTTTTGTCAACATATTCCTTGAACCTGAACATAAGCTTCCATGCCTCGGATTGTGCAAGGTCTTCTTTACTTGGATGGTCATGAACATTGCCCATTACATATTCCGGCATGCCTACAAAGCGATAGCAGGGGTATATGCTCCCATCAGGTCCAACCGCAAAGGTATCCCCCATGCAGTCCACGAAGGTGCACACAGTACCACGGCTTGTGAACACGCATTTACACAGGTGGTCGATGTTCATAACCTCAATCTTTTCAAGGTTTTCCAGATATTTATCCAGAAGGTAAACCAGCAATTCTCCGTACTCTTCAGGAGCAAGCGCCCATTTTCCGGGGTTTTCGGAACGCAACGACGGCAGTGCAGGATGTAATTTAAGAGTTAGACCGTTCTTGAGGAAAAAGTTGAAAACATCCTCCTTGAATTTTACGGAATAGGAGGTGAAGGTGCAGATGAAGCTCACCTTGAGACCCGCAGCCCTTGCAATCTCATAGCCGCGCATGGTTTTCTTGTAATATCCTTTTCCCCTCTGAAAGTCTGTAAGTTCTTCGGGACCATCTAAACTTGAACCGATGGGAATATTATACTCCGCCAGAACCTGTGCCAGCTCCGGGGTCATTTTCCAGAGATTGGTCTGCAGAGCAAGAGCCGGTTTCAGATGGCTTAAACCCTCGGTAAGTAATGGCAACACCTGCCTGTAAAAATCTGCGCCGGCGAGAAGCGGCTCACCGCCATGGAACGTAAAGGTAACCGGGTCATCCCTGAAAGTCTTAAGCCACGCAACCACTTCCTTGATGGTTTCAATGCTCATAACCGGAGAGCCTTCCTCCGAACTCCAGCAATAACTGCATTTGGAAGGACATCCCAGAGTAGGAATCAGCATCACGTGAAAAGGCATAAGACTCATTCTTTGAGATTTCTTCAAACTATTAATAGTTATCCTGCTGTTCTGCAAGCGGGCTGGGAGGGATTTGAACCCACGACCGTCGGATTAAGAGTCCGACGCTCTGCCTGACTAAGCTACCAGCCCGAAAAAGGCTTTCTTCTAATACTGCTATCTTAATATATACATTTCGTAACCTATGAAAATCGCACGTGACACATTAAAATTCATACTTGAGGTGAGCAAATCCTCCGCACCAAGGGAGTTCGCAGGAATGCTCTCGTCGGATGGCGATGTTATAACAGACGTGGTCATAGTCCCTGGCACAGAATCAAGCGACGAGAGCGCTGTGATGCAGCTCTTCATGCTCCCCAACATACATACCATAGGGACTGTCCACAGCCATCCATCGGGAAATCCAGCTCCTTCTTCTGCAGACCTTGAATTATTCGATAAAAAAGGGCGATATCATATCATTGTCGCCTCGCCGTTTACGCTCTCAAGCTGGAGATGCTATAACAACAGAGGAGAAACCGTCAAGCTTGAGGTGGTTGATTATGAGTTTAAGGAGGAAGAGAACTGGTAATTATTTCTTCTTGCGGGTTTCTAGCTCTTTCTTAAGCCATGGACCTACATCTTCCCCGTGAACAAGAGTCTTCAGGTCGTCTTTTAAATTGCTGGGTTTAACCCTGATCAGCCAGCCCTCGCCATAAGGGTCTTTTACGAGAAGTCCGAGTTCATCCTCGATATTTTCGTTGACCTCAGTGACAGTGCCGCTAACGGGCATCAGCAAACCCCCCACCCATTTTGCGGACTCAAGCGAGCCAAATGCCTCTCCTGCCTCGAATTCATCGTCTTCCATAGGAAGGTCTATGAACTCTATATTGCCTGCCGCTTTTGCACCGAAGGCATCCATGCCAACAGTGACCGAACCGCTTTCTTCTACTCTTGCCCATGTATGGTCTTTAGTATAATAGAGCTCCTCGGGAAGGTTATTTCCATCTATTTCCACCATGTTTTTGCCTCATCTTTATCGGTTATTACATCGTTATATATAAACTTAATTATCTGCATACCGTTTGCGCTCTTTTGCGATTAATCTGCGGTAATATTCCACAGCATATTCCACGTCCATTACCGACCCCTCAAGAAACTCTCCTTTAACTTTTACAAGCCATTCGTTGTAAGGGTCGCTGTTAATGATGTTCGGGTCGTCCCATAATTTTTCATTGACCCCTGTTACAATTGCATCAAAAGGAAGAGTTATCTGTGAAACGGCTTTTATTGTTTCGTAGGCAACGAGCATGTCACCTTTCTTTATCTGATCTCCTTTTTCTGGAAGGTCGATGTGGACTATACCTTTGGACATGGATTGACCCAGTTGCGTAAGCCCGATGAGTATATGCCCCTCTTCTTGCTTCAACCATACATGGTTTTTGAGGTAATACCTGTCCTCCGGGAATTCAAACTCGTAAGCCTTCATGCTGCTTAGAATTTGAGGATGGGTATAAAATACTTTTGCAATGGAATATCTTTATCATACTTCCAGCTTTTTATGAAACGATGCTCAAAGCAGTGATTTTCGATATGGATGGAGTGCTTGTGGATTCCATGCCCTATCATGCAGATGCATGGATAATCGTGTTTGCCGAGGCAGGCATATATATCAGAAGGCAGGATATCTATGACCTTGAGGGCTCAAACCATGAAGGGATTGTAAGGCTGGTATTTGAGAAGGCTGGAAAAACCCCGAATCCTGAGGATTTTTACGTACTTCCCAAGAAAAAAAGGGAGATTTTTGCGAAGATAAATAAGATAAGGGTATTTGAAGGGATATACGAGTGCCTGGATTTCCTGAAAAACAAATGTCTTCTCGGGGTTGTGTCGGGTTCTGATAAGGAGATTGTAACGGAGATTATCGCTAAATTTTTCCCTGATACCTTCTCAGCTATTGTTTCCGGAAATGATGTTACTGCAGGAAAGCCATCGCCTGAACCCTACCTGAAAGCTGTAGATATGCTCGGAGTAAGCAAGGATGAGTGTATCGTTATCGAGAATTCGCCGCTTGGCGTGGAATCGGCAAAGAGAGCGGGCTTATACTGCATAGCGATTCCGACATATGTGGAAGCGGCGAGGTTGAAAAGCGCAGATGTCGTACTCGAAAACCATGGTTTGTTGAAGCAATACATTAAAGGGCTGGTCTCCGGCTGACTTGGAATTATTTATAAACCGCTTCCTCCATTAAGAGTTTGAGGAAAAGAATTATGGAATCCGTTTATTTCTATGAAGATAAGGTGAGCAAGGACGTGGCAAAAGTTTTAGAGGATGATTTCTTCAAGCGCATAGGCTATACTGTCAGGGAGTGCAGGCTTCTGGGCTCAGAGCGCAAGGGTTATTTTCTTTATATCAAAGCCAATTCCGAGAATATCGACCGGGCAGAAGAAATGCTCAAGGGCTGCGGTATTGAAAAACTCATGGGGCAGGAAAAGAAGATTGTTACCGAAGCTTTTATCGCAGAAGAGGAAAATGCAGCAAGCGGCATGGGGATGATTTTCGGGGGATGATGGGGTTAGAGTAGTTTCGCCTCTGAGTTTCGTACCAGTTCGTATAAGTTCGTTGTTTTTATAAAAATTGCCGCTGCGCTTTGCGTTCTTCGCGCTCTTTGCTGTGAGTTTTCACCCTCCAAATGGTTGCCTCGTTTTCCTATCGGCGCCGCCACTGTTAAAATAATTTAAGCAATTAGTACACTTCTGCCACTATCTTATCATCCTCAAGCCAGATATCCACGTTCTCTTTTTTCCCAAGAGCTCTGTCAATCTCCTCAGGTATGCCAAGCACCCGCCTTCCCCCGCTCTTCGTTATCTTGCGCTTGAAAACTACAGCAGGCTTGCGGAATTTCTTTATTACCTCTTCTACCTTCTCAGCAGATTCAGCATCTACATATTCTTCACCGCATGTGGGACAGCGCGTGCCTGTTAGCCCTGTGATTACGACCTCTCTTCCTTCGACTGCCGTGATGAGGGTAATATCGGTTGCTTGTTTTGTCTGGCTTCCGCATTGCACACATTTAATTTCTCTTTTGCTCATGTTATTTCACCACTAACCTACCCCCAGCTTCCCGATAATCGCATCCACCATCTCGCTTGACCTCGCTTTACCACCTAAATCGTAGGTGACGTATTTGCCCTCAGAAATAATTTTCTCCGTGGCTTCAAAGATGGCTTTTGAATTCTCATGTTCCCCAAGATAATCAAGAAGCCATGCACCTGCAAGCACAGAAGCCACAGGATTCACCTTATCCATGCCAGCATATTTTGGCGCTGAGCCGTGCGCTGGCTCGAACATGGCATAATTATCACCTATATTTGCTGAGTAAATGAGCCCGATGCTGCCCACGAGCGCAGAGCACTCCTCGCTCAGAATATCCATGAAAAGATTGGTTGAGAGAAGGATTTTCTGGTTGAAGAGCTGCGGATTCTTGATCAACTGCTGAGCGATATTATCGATATGGTATTCCTCCAATTCTACGGCATAGTTTTCGCTGACTTTCTTGACTTCCTCCAAGAACGCACCGCAGGTTAACTTGAGTATATTGCTCTTGTGGATTGCCACCACGCTTTTCCAGCCCCTGCGTGCTGCTTCCTCAAATGCATATTGTGCGATCTTCCTACACGCCGGGCGCGTGATTTTCCTTATTGCAATAAAAACATCATCCGTAAGCTGCACTTCCCTGCCGAAATACAACCCCTCGGTGCCTTCACGCACGCATACGAAATCAACGTCCCCAAGCGGCTTCTGCGTGTTGGGAAAGGATTTTATCGGTCTTACATTGGCATAAAGGTCAAACTTCTGGCGGATTGAAACCGCAACGCTCTTCGGCGAACCCGCGCCTCCGGGCGTAGTCGTGGGGCCTTTTAAAGCAGCATCCGTGTTGCTCAGTATATCCCAAGTCTCATCGGGAATAAGGGAATTTCCTCCGTGCTCTTTCCACCACGTTGCTCCTGCCTCGCATACGATGAACTCAACACCCGTGCCGATTGCCTCCATTACCCTGAGCACATTATCAATAAGCTCCGGACCTACGCCATCACCTTTTATGACCGCTGCCTTCCTGCTCATAAAATTTCCTTTTTGCCTCCTCATAGACCACGTCGCTATTAAGTTTTATCCAGATAGTTTTAATAGTATCCGGAGAGAGTATAGCGATGCCGGGGCTGTGGCCTAGTCCGGCATGGCGACGGGCTCCAGCGGAAAACCTCGGAATTCCTCGGAATTAATTCCGAGGTATAATCCTGGGTGTTATGAAGAGCAACGGGTCTGCCGAGCGAACCTGACGAGGTAAGCGATGAGGAGCCGTTGGAGCACTGAACATGTGCTGCTCATGGCGTTTTCGGAGAGACCCGTCGATCGTGAGTTCAAATCTCACCAGCCCCATTTCTTCACACCATTACCATATTATTTTTTTCAGACTGTGAAATTTGGGATAAAATATATATAGTATCTGTTCATTTATGAGATTTTGACGAGCGGGTACAACTATTTTTACTAACCCCCACTCCCCAACCTGCTCGTCTTAAAATCATATTTCTAGAAAGCTTCAATAATCATGGGAAACAACAACGGGCTATGAAGCTGGATGGCTCTTACGGAGAGGGCGGTGGTCAGATATTAAGAACCGCCGTGGCACTTTCCGCTGTCACAGGGAAACCCCTTGAGATCAACAATATCCGGAAGACAAGACCAAAACCAGGGCTTGCTGCGCAGCATGTGAAAGCGATAGAAAGCTTGGCTTCCATCTGCGAAGCAGAGGTCAAGGGATGCGAACTACGCTCAACCAACTTAATTTTTAAACCTGGAAAGATTAAAGGTGGGACGTATGATATCGATATCGGCACTGCAGGCAGCATATCACTTTTTCTCCAGTGCCTGATGCCTGCTGCGATGCATGCGCCTCTGACCTTGAGGATAAAGATTACAGGCGGAACTGATGTGAAGTGGTCGCCGAGCATTGATTATCTCAGGTTTGTAACACTTGGAGCGCTCTCACGGATGGGATACGACTGCAAGCTCACGCTTGTACAGAGGGGATACTATCCCCGAGGCGGCGGCTGTGTCGAGGCAATAATCGCTCCTTCGAGCCTGAAAAAAGCCAGTTTTGATAGTAACACATGCTCTCTTGTGGAAGGGATTTCCCACTCATCTAATTTACCAGCGCATGTGGCAGAAAGGCAGGCTGCGTCAGCCCAGAAAACACTGCGAGATGCAGGCTACGACTCCAGGATTTCACTTGAAGTAAAAGATTACCCATCGACTGGAAGCGGCATCACGCTGTGGTGCGGAACCATAGGAGGAAGTGCTCTTGGAAAGCCCGGCTTGAGGGCTGAAAAGGTGGGAAGCAATGCTGCCGATGCTATAATTTCAGAATTAAAGTCTGGCGCAGGCGTGGACATATACCTTGCCGACCAGCTTATTCCGTATCTTGCATTGGCAGGCGGGGGCTCTTTTACCACACGGGCGGTTACTTCCCACACGAGGACGAATATATGGGTAACCGAGCAGTTCCTTGATGTGAAGTTCAGGATAGAAGAACTGGAAAACGGGCTTTTCAGTGTGCGGGTTTAATCCTCCATCTTTGATGAACCCATTGATAATCACTCCTTTTTAGACGGGTTCATCAAACACCTTGAGATACTGCGCAGGTATCTCCTCCGAGAGAACAATATTTTCAGTGGCAGAAAGCATCTTCACGCCATTTTTCTGTGCCTCCTCTGCATTTATGACCAGTAACACAGGGTCCTCGGTATGGATTTTCGCCACTTCCTCTGCTTTCTCCACCGAGGTGCTCAGGTGAACGTAGCGCTGCTTGATCGGCTTAATCCCTTTCTCAAGCAAAATATCCACTTCCTCGCGGCTTGCGCCGTAATAAAGCTCAGGCAGCGTATTCTCAGGATAGTCAAGGTCAATATCAACCGAATGACCGTATCGTGCCCTGATTTTATTCCCCTTCACCTCGTACCTCCCCTTCTCATCAGATTCGATAATCGAAAAAAGTTTTTCCTTGTTAGCCCATTTGTATCTTGTTCTCATGGCATCGCATAATACATCCACGTCCACCCATCCATGCTGGTTCATCGCTAGCCCCAGGTCATCGGGGAAATGTCGCAGCGCACCTGAGATGAATCTGCCGAGCCGCTCGGTCTGCTCATCATTCAGGACGAGGCTTCCGGTCTCGCCGCATGAACATGTTTCTCCTCTGAAGAACCCGTGGTTCTGGCATTTTTTGATCATTTCAAGTTTTATACGAATCAATTTGTTATAAAATTATTCATTCAAGGATTTGCGGATGTCCATGGCGGGGTTTTCAAGTTTAGGCACTTCTTTCGTGAGCCTGCTGATCTCTTCCTCGCGTTTCTTTGCCTCAGGGGATTTATTTTTCTCATGACACGCCTCGCATCTGTACCCTACAACCTTAAGCCTGGACGAATACACAGGATACCTCTTTTTACCTTTCAGGTCAGCCCCGCAATCCATACAAATATTCTGGTCTATGTCCTTCATCTTTTTACCTCCACAACCTTCAATGAATAACCTTTCCTGCAGGGATCGTTTATCTCGCCCTCCACATTCATGATCACAAACTTATCACCAGGATTAAGTCCTGATGGGAGGCACAACACGGAATTTTCGCAATCTGAAAAACTGCAGAATAAAGGTTCGTACACAATCTTTGATCCCTTAATTGCCTTTCTGGATTCAACAGCCATCTTAATCGGCACTTCTACCACTTCTACTGCACAAACGCCTGAATCGTGCACAAAACATTCAAGCTTCTCCCCTGTTCGAATATTGGTTATCCTGTACCTGCTCCCAGGATTCAGGCCGAGGCAGGTTTTATAGAGCTTACAGGGCTCGCATTCCTTTGCAGCACTTCTAAAAATGAACTCATTCCCTACTTTTGCAAGTTTTGTTCCTATCAACGTTATTATTACATCTTCTTCCATATAATTTCACCTGTTTTAATTTTAATTAAATAATTGTTATATTACTTTTGTGATTTTTGCGACTTTTTCTGCTGCTTCGCGGGTCAATCCAGTTCCGAGTATGGTGTATCTTTCAGGACGAATTTTGTGGGCATGAAGGAGAGCTTCGATAATATACTCCTCCTCTATCCTGAGTTCGGAAGCATTTGTGGGAGCGCCTATGGTTTTCAGGGCGCTGCGTATTTCCTGCCAGTTACCTCCGTGCAGGTACATCATCATTATTGTTCCCACGCCGCACTGCTCGCCGTGAAGAGCGGGTTTTGGCGCTATTTCATCGAGCGCATGGCTGAACTTGTGCTCAGAGCCGCTTGCTGGGCGTGAGGAACCTGCAATGCTCATAGCCACGCCACTTGCAACAAGCGCTTTTATCACAGTCCATGCTGACTCCTCTATTCCAGGTTTTATTGCCTCGGCAGATTCAATCAGTATTTTTGCAGTCATCTTTGAGATTATGGAAGCGTATTCGCTGAACGGCTCGTTGCGCAGCCTGTGCGCTAATTCCCAGTCGCGGACTGCGGTGTAGTTGGAGATGATGTCGCCGCATCCAGCCGCCAATAATCGATACGGGGCAGCGGCTATAATTGCCGTATCAGCCACAACCGCAAGCGGTGTCTGCGCTGCTTCTGAAACGGTTTTATTGTTTCTTATTATTGAAGCCCGCGAGGAAACTATGCCATCGTGCGAAGCAGCAGTTGGAACGCTTATGAAAGGGAGGTCAAGATGCATGGAGGCAAGCTTGGCTATATCGATGGATTTCCCGCCTCCCACGCCCAGTAAAAATTTTGCCTTTACCTCACCCGCGATTTTCTCAACCTTGCTAACTTCATCCAAGGCTGGATTCTCCACGACTGCGACATTGATGTCAAAACCTGAATCTTCAAGGGATACTCCAACTGTTTTCCCTGCTGCCTTGAGCGTTCTGCCTCCCGCCACTATAAGTGCGCTCCCACTGAGCTTGAGGTCTTTACACACCTTACCGGTGTCGCTGATAACACCATGACCAACAACTACAGTTCTTGGAAGCTGCATCCATTTGTTCTTGTGGTTCTCGCTCATAAGTTCTCGAACTAAATATTAGATACACTCTTGCAGTATATATAATTACACAGGCGGGCAATATGCCTTGAGAATCAGGATATTAAACCCGTTCCGAAGCCCGATTGCAAGCCCAAGAACAAATATCACTGCCTTGATATAATTTTTCTCGTTTATGTCTCCAGGATACCTGTCGATATAATAAAGTACGGGCACAAGTACGATAAGCTTCAAAAGAAACATCACCCAAGAACCTGAGCCGAAAAGAGTAAGCCCGACGGATTCCGCGTATTTTATCGCCGCGCCTCCGAGAACCTGCTCCTCCGAGAAGCCACAGAATGTTATGCCTGCAAACGAGCCTGCCGCATCCATAAGCTGCGCCTCAAGCACGCCGATATTCCACCATGTAAGGAAATTCGGAAAGAGCTTCGTTGCTCCGATTAAGATAAGAAGCGAGGCTGCCCAGAGAATTACAACAAAGGCGAAGCCTTGCCAGTTGGAAAGATTCGAAAGCAAGAGCATGAGAATCCCAAGAATCGCACCCGCCGCTCCCCATGTTCTCCAATAATCGATTTTTTTCTTTCGCTGGATGTATATGGAAACGAAAAGCAAGGATATCGCAAGGGAAAAATCGATCAGCGTTACGTAGGGGGTGATGAGCAACACAGATTTCGTAAAGCCCGTGTCGTAAAGAAGCCTGATGCTCATTGCAAAAAAAGCCCACATGCTTGCAGCAAAAAGGAAATGTCCGTCTATCTTCAGCCCGAACCTGTTTATTATGTACACATAAACAAAAAGCACGCCGACTGCGAACAACAGTCCAAAGAGAAAGGTATTTATCGGATTATAGGTCTCCACATCGGTTGCAGAGCGTACAATGTAATCCAAAAGGTTATTAACCATGTCAGACAGACGATAACTATGCGAACATGCTTATATTTAATGCCGGGGGCATGAAATGCCAAAGGATATAGAATACCTGTATTCCCTGAAAAAATACCTCTTTATCGTTATGGGTATTTTTATCCTCTCATTAATCATAGGATTGCTTATATCAGTGAAAAACCCTGGGCTATCCAGCAATTACCTTGAAATGTTCAGGGAGTCGTTTGGCTGGATAAAGACACTTTCCCCCATCGTAATTATGCTTTTGATTTTCCTGAATAATGCGCTCAAAAGCTTTCTCGCTCTCGTTCTTGGCGTGGGGCTTGGCGTCGTACCTGTGCTTTTTGTAGCAGGCAACGGGATAATCGTGGGCATGCTGGCAAATATAATTGCAAGGCAGAACGGGGTTCTTTTCGTGATTGCTGCGCTCGTGCCACATGGAATTATAGAAGTACCAATGATATTGATAAGCGCAGGTATAGGGCTCCGCCTCGGACATAAGATGTATCCTTCCTTATTAGGATTTAAGACAGATATCAATAAAGAGTTGAGGAAAGGCATCGGGTTTTACATCAGGTTTGTGCTGCCCCTGCTTTTTGTGGCTGCGATGATCGAGACGTTTGTGACGCCGGTGATTGCTTCGATGGCAATGACTTGAAATCAGGCAAAATCCTGTCAAAATACTTCACCACAACACACGATTCAATACATTTCCCGCATCGAGTGCATTCTTCGCTGATTTTAAGCTGCGGTTCGATAACTATGGCTCCGACTTGGCAAACTTTCAGACATACGCCGCATTTGGTGCACTTTTTCACCCTGATCAACTGCTTTGCCGTGTTCTCAAAAAACGATAAAGCCTCCTCCTTGCTCCCTGCATTGACTGCGATATGCCCTGATGAGAATATCTTGATGTTTGAGTTATTTTTCCTGATCAGCAATACACCGAGGTCTTCTGAAAATACGCTCTCGCCGAGGATATTTGCAATATTCAATGCCTCAGAAGGCATAAGCCCATTAATTTTTCCCTCCATGGTGTAGCCGCCTGTTTTGCACGGTGAAACCCCGCCTGTCACCACGATGCCAAACTCTTCCTTCTTACCTTTTAATTTCGTGTTTATCTGGAGATCCTCTGCAAGACGAACCATCTTGGGAGGCAGCACCTTCCAGCGCCAGAAGCCATGTTCTATGAATTTATCAGAAACCCCATGCTCCCCTGCCCAGTTTAAGAGATACTCATTCCAGCTCGCAAAAAGCTCAGGATGCAGCTCTTTGAACCTGTAATACTCGGCGCTGAGTTCGGCAGGACAGAGCCAGCATCCCACGCGCTCAAAACCAAGGTCGTATAAGGGATTGTACTCAAGTTTGCGGTAGTAGATATAGAGCCATACCTCGATAGCGCGCCAGTTACGAATAGGGAAAACGCTCACCTGCCCTGGGATGAAGGGATTCTCCTCTTTCGGGGCGATTTTTGCACGCGAAAAGGACTCGTATTTTCTTTTTCCATCTATGGTTAAGCATTTTCGCCCCTCTCGCGTGCCCTCTTCCATAACCGTATTTATGGGCGCAAGCTTGCACACCTTGCAGCACCATCTGAAATCCTTTGCAGGAGGACCAAAGTTGGGGAGATTCTCCCGGAATGCTTCTTTTGCCCCGACTTCAATAAGCTCGATATTGTTGCTTTTGCAGAACCATCTCACAAACTCTACTGTCTCAGGGAACTCGATGCCTGTGTTTGCAAAGAATACTTTTATGGGTTTTTTCACAGCTCTTTGTGTCAGGTCAAGAGTGGCGAGGCTGTCCTTGCCTCCTGAAAAGGAGACGTGCACAGGTGAGTCCCTGAAATCCTTCTGGTTGGCTATGCCTCGAATGGTATTTACAGCATCCTTTACGAGCCTTTTCATATGTAACGAATTGGCGCGGATAATCTCATCCATTGACGGGACCCTGGATAGAAATACAGCTCTTTGTGATTCGATTTTTTTTATCCGCAGCGATTTTCCGGGGTTTTTCAGCTCACTGCTATCCTTTAATGATACGCCGAACCCGCTCAGGTTTTTGCTTATTACAAGAACTGTATCCCCCTTTCTTATGTCGCCTGAGCACTCAAGAACCTCACTTCCGTCTATGGTTTTCCCGCTGAGGTGGCGTCCCTGCGAGGAAATTTTGGTAAGCTTGCTCTGGATGCCTGACCGAATGAGCGCACCTGCTCCTTCAACCATGAGGTCGAGTTTGAAGGCAAGGTCTTTCATATCGAACCTTAATATTCCGAAACGCAGCCCGTCCACTATTATTTCATCTGTCTTATCCTCGCCAGGGATTTTATTTAAAAGAATAAGTTTTCCATCAAGAGGAGCAATGCCAAATGAGCTTAACATCAGGTTATTGATTATGTTTTTTTCATGCTGCGAGGAAAAGCGCACATCTCCCGGCTGGGAAAGCTCGATTCGGAAGCCTGTTTCTTTGCAAATGCCGCACTGCTCATCCAGTAGCGGGATATTGCACTTCTTGCACCAGAAGATATAATTTCTTTCAAGCTCCTGTGCAGGGTTTGAAGCTTTTGATGTTGTCGTGTCGCGCCTTTTAGTGTGCATTTCGATGCCAATATTAGAAGGAGTTTTACTTTAGATTATTCTTCGGAGCCTATTTAATATTCGCAAGCAGCTCCTCTATTCCTTTAGAATTAAGCCTGCACCTCTCACCATCCACCTCGGCATAGCACATTTTCACAAGATAATCAAGCTGGAACTTTAACTGGGCTTCGCTTATGCCAAGTTCCTTCATTATCTCCTTCTTGGTTTTCCCAAAAGCCCCTATGGATTTTACTATCCTCCTTCGAAGCGGATTTTCAAGAGTCTTGAACATCAACTGATGGTCATGAGGCGTCTTCGTCTCGCAGGCATCAGGTTCTTGCGGTATTGAATCTATCTCATCTTCCATAATGTCTATCCATTTTTTATTGACTTATATCTTTTGCGAATCCTTGTTATCCCAAGTTTTTTTATGCTTCCTATGGTACCGAGGTCTGTGCCGTCAAGCAGGAATGCCCTTGCTTTCTCAAGCTCAATCGCATGGTTTGCAAAAACAGGTCCGAGAAGCTCTTCATGCACCGATTCATTGAAGGGTATTCCCCCGCATAATTCGTTAAACGCTGGCATTATTATAACCTCTGGATTCTTCCATCTGATATCCCCGTAATGTCCCTTGATGGCATTCTCAATAAAATGCGTGCGTATCCACACCTCCTCTGAAACTGCATGACCGAGCGAATCCGTGAACCTTATCGTGGGATGATTATGGGACATCACAACATGCGATGCACAAAGTAATTCCGCATCAGGCCATGTGTGACCGTGGAAATATCCCACGTCGTCGAGCACAAATCCCCTCATCCCGTGCACAATTGCATTCTCAGGCATAAGGTTCTCTATGTCGCCGTCATGGTTTCCAGGTACTATATCCAAAGGCGCAGACGCAGATAGTTCCTTCAGGAAGAGGGGAACCTCCTGCTTTTCCTGCCATGAGGTTATTGGCACATTATGTTTAACATCGCCGAGCAGCACTATCCTGTTTGGCTTTACTTCTTCGATGTAACTGCGGATGCGCGCCTTCCTCTTCTCAACCTGGCTTGGAATTGAAAAGCCGCTCTGGTAGAGCTCCCATTCGATGCCGAGATGCAGGTCAGCAATTACAAGCGTTCTAAAAGTATTCTCAACAATTAGAGCAGGTTCATTCAATAAAGGGCTGATCATTCGTTGACCTTACGGAGCACCCCGATTTTTGGCTCATAGCATCTTCCTTCAGCCATAAGCTCTTTGATGGACGACTCCACAAGTATGGCGTCAATACCTGCCGATTGTGCAGTTTCAACCACCATAGAATAGGATGTGCCCTTTCCAGTGTCCAGTTTATCAATTATTGCTGCAAGTATTTCTTTTGGCTCTGTTTGAGCGATTTCATCTGTCCTGCTTTCGGCTTCGCCTCTTATTTCTTCTTTCTGTTCAGGCATTTCGATCTGCTCCTCCAGCCTGCGCTCATCATTGGCGAAAACTTGAGGTTTTTCAACCGCTTCTTCACGAATTCTCCCCTCAGATGCAACTGTCTCAACCGCATGGATTAATGCGGTTTTAAGCTCCTGTATGATTTTATCCAGGTTTTTATAATGCTGAATCGCACGAACCACACCATCTGCAAGCACAGGATTTGTCCCTTTCTTTTGCAAAAGCTCCTTTAATTCATTCCCTGACAAACCCGAGCTCAACACCTCTTCCATGGTTCTGATGCGAAGGAGTGTATGCTCAGCAGTATCAAGAACCCACCTGTCCCTGAGTTTTTCATCCGCAGTATTCATTTCCTCCGGTCTAACTGATATATACACGCTGCCGTCCTCGGGTTCATATTTTCTTGCCTTGCCAACGATTACTATGTATGCAGGAACCTGCAGTTCGGATAAAAAAATAGCGGCTTCGGGCTGGTACTGTCCTGCATATACTGTGAACACGCCAGTCGGGTCGGCTACTCTCGCCCGCCAGAGGTTGCTCTCCTTGCCGATGTTCTCGACCTCGGTGACCACGCCCACGATAAAAAGACGGTTGCACTTTACCCCTGTTGGTGTAATGATGTAGTTTGGCGCCCTCTCATCCCCTTCGCTGATGTAGAGATTTGACCTGTTAAACTCGTGTGCGAAAATGCGCCATGCAACTTCCCTCTCCATCATTTTTTCCGTCTTTTCCATGTTACCTCGCTCTATCAAGAAGCTCAGCTGCCTTTTCTTTGTTCGCATCCTTGGGCTCCCATACATCGCTTGCTACAAGCGTGCTCCCGAATTCGCCTCTTGAGGTATTACCCCTTGCTGCGAGCATTTTTCCGACAAGTTTCTTTTTGATTTCATCTTCCACGGCTTTCTGCGACATCGCAGCCTTTGCAATGTTCTGTGCATCCTCTATTGTGTAGCCGCATATTTTCTGTGTCAGAGCGGCGTCAAGAACGAGCGTCAATGCACCTGTTCCGTCATCGATTATGGCTTTAATCCGCATATCCACTTTTTCATCCACTTTGCCATGCACTCTGCAGATGCCTTTTTGAATAACCCTCGAACACTCAGGGCAGCGGGCTACCAGTCCTGAACCCGGTCTGATGGAGAGAATGTTGCCTTCGATTATAATGTCATAAGCCCCGTCTTTGCCTACAATATCTCCTATTTTTACTTTGCCGATTACTTTATATTCGATTTTCTTATCAAGCTTTGTTACAATGCTTGTTTCATTTATATTCAGTGTCGGAACACCACGAAATGACCGCACATAGGTGTTTTTTACCTCGACTGCACTTCCGGCCGCAAGTTCAGGCAGTAATATCCACGCGGTAAATGGAAGTTTGGTCTCATCATCGGCAGCAATCCCGCTTAGAATTTTTTTAGTGCCGTCCTTTGTATTTATTTCGCGAGGTTCGAGATTTAAAATAGTGAACTCGGTATGGACATTTATATCTCCATCCTTTAATTCTCCAAGTTTTTTTACCTCGCTTTCCCGAACTTGGATTTTTGAATTAAGTTTTGTGACTTCTGACCTGTTCCCGAAATTTACCTCAGGTCGTTCCTGCCAGTTCCTCACATAAGCCTGTGCAACATTTATTACATCGCCCACATTCAGGTCGAAATCGTGCCACGCTGTAAAACTTCTCGCTGCCGTCTCATCGCTTATGGTTCCGGAAAAAATCGTCTTTTCATTATTTTTTACATTCACGGTTTTTTTAGTTATCTCTAAAACCTGCCCTGTAATCTCGATATTGCGGTCTCCGATTTGTATATCTTTTAGTTTCCTGTCTTTACTCTTTTCAGAACCACCGTATTTCTTAATCAGGCTTCTCTTCGCTTCGCTAAGCGGTACCCGGTATTCAAGCAGTTTTTTCAGATCCGCTATAATATTACTTTCGTCTATTTCATTATCAAGCGCCCTTTTTATTTCTTCGACATGGGGCGCAAATTCAATTTCCATGAAGCCTCCTTCTTTGATGAAACCAAAAATATTCTTCTTTTTTAGGCGGTTCATCAAGCTGACCGATGGAATATGAGCTATATGGATTATTATAGGTAAAAACCCATCGGATAAAATTTATGAAAACATTTTATTAGTTGCGAAAAGATTGATCATGGTTGTGATCTAACCGCATGGCGGTTGTGTACCACAGCCCTTTTTGTTTTTATTTGGTCATTCAAAAACTCAATGTAATACTAAAACATTTATATTACAGTCGTTACAATATTATCACAGATGTTACAAAAATATAACAAATGGAAAGTGCTTAAGGTCTTCTTTGAGAACCCGAACCCGGAAGGCACAGGATTTCAGTTAAGGGAGATTGGCAGAATTACAAACCTTGCCACCACATCTGTAAAGCGGTATCTGAACGAACTGGTTAATGAAGAACTGATTATAAAATCCAAACACAGGATACATGCATTTCCTGTTTATTGGGCGAACACTGACAGTGAAAAATTCAGATTCCTGAAAAAAATAGAAACAATAATGACTTTAAAAGATTCAGGCTTAATAGATTTTCTTGAGAGCAAATGCATGCCCGACGTTATAATTCTATTTGGCTCAGCATCGCGAGGCGAAGATACAATAAAAAGCGATATAGACTTATACCTGATGTGCAAAGAAAGAAAGATGGACTTGCAGGATTTCGAGAAAAAAATAAAAAGAAAAATCAGCCTGCTCTTTGGCAAAGATTTTGGTGAACTCAGCAGCGAATTGAAAAACAATATAATAAATGGGATAATTTTGAAAGGCTACCTGAAGGTGTTCTGATGGAAGAAGGCATCATAAAAACAACTCCAGACAGGGAAAAGGTGAAATCCATCTTGAAAATGGTAGAAACCACACTGGAAATGGTAAGCGCAATAGAGTCCAAAAAATACCCATCCAACGTGCTTAAGGAATATTACGAGGTCATTCGGGAGCTTATCACAGTCATTCTGCTTTTAGACGGCTACAAGACACAAGGAGAAGGGGCGCATAAAAAGCTGATAGAGTATCTGGAGAAAAATTATCCAGAATTCAAAAGGCATGAGATTTCACTCATAGACGACCTGAGAATCGTAAGAAATCGTATCGCTTACAATGGATTTTTCGTAAACGATGAGTATCTGGAAAGAAAAATGAAAGAAATTCTGGTGATAATAGAAAAACTTAGAGTGATCATCTATAAAAAACTGTGATAGTTATTTCCCCAAATCCACAACCTCGTAGCTCAGCCCTTCGGACTCAAGCCTGTTTAGCAGCGACGGTATTTCCTCATCCACAGAAACCACAAGCGAGGAGAGACCATGAAAAGCCGCCTCCACAACGGATTCCTTCGCCCCGAAGAGAATGTTGGGCGCAATTTTAATTTTACGAAGGGAAATAAGAGCTTCCACTCCGAGCGCTGCGATATAAGGCTTCCCCTGCGAAAGTTTTTTCAGCATCTCGTAATCCACGTTTCGAGAGCCACCTCTTTCAACCCCCGGTACCTTGCAGATGGTTATATTAACCTCGGGCAGGCTTATCATCCCTCTCAGATCAGTCACACCCACCTCTTCTCCCTCCATGGCGTCTGACATGGTGATGCCAGCCACATCGCCTTCTCCAGAGCCAGCATAAAGCAAGCCATTCTTCATCCAGAGCGAGACCTTCTGGTCTTTATCAAGTCCTTCCGTGGCTATAGCCGTCGCAACAGATACATGGCTCACAACATCTTCCATCACAAACCGTGCGTATTTTTTCAACTCCTGCGCCCGCTCAAGCACCCACTCCACACCATTCTTGGTAACGCGGTATCTCACGCGTCCATCCGAGTACAGGAAACCAAGAGAAACAAGTTCCTTGATGTATTCAGACACCGCCTGTGGTGTTATCCCGATCTTGTCTGCAATTTCTTTCTGCATAACATCGGGCTGATGTGCGGCTATTTCAACAAGAATCTGGAATTTGGTGATGTCTTTTTTACTCCGGAGTATCATAAAACTTTCTTAAAGTTTTTCATTCGTTTTCCCCGAGCATCTCAATCCTCTGCCCCTTTACTGCCAGGATTGGTGATCGTCTTGCGACTGCGCGGATGAACATCATGCTTTTATCTACTACCCTCTGGAGCCCGTTCATCGACTGGTTTCCGCTCTTAACTTCTTTCTCGATTAAATCAAGGAAGCTTCGCAATTCCCTGTCGCTCTTGAAAGTGACCATTATCAGGTCGCTTAAATCCTCAACAGAGCACTGGAAATTCACCTGTACCTTGGAATAGGATGAATGGTACTCCTTTTCTGGCATTTTCCCCGGCTGCGGCATTCTCCATTTACTCTCCACAAATCCGCTCTTTTTCAGAACATCAAGGCTCTCATGTGGTGGAAACCCCACATCTTTTTCTATCTCTCCTTCAGTCTTCCAGCCGTTTTGCAGGCACTCGAAAACCTTCTTGTGCGTATCCGAACCAAAGGCACGCAGAAGCGGAACGATGTCCGAAGGTTCATTGATAATGCGAGTTCTCTTGCCCATGATAACATCTCTTGCCTATTCTCTCAATACAAGTCTATATTATGTGTTCAAAATGGATAAACTTTTTGAAGAAAGATATGTTGTCACTTTTTGAGCTTCCAGTAATACAAAATAATCATAATTACTGCTGCAACAACAATAATATCAAGTTCATTAAAAAAACTAATTATATTTTTCCAGAAAGGTCCAAGAGAGAAACCTACATACGCAAGGGCAAAGCACCAGGGTAAAGAGCCTATGAAACTGAAGGTCACAAGCTTTTTTAAATCATACCTTCCTATGCCTGCTGGCAGGGATATAAAGGTGCGGACTACAGGGAAAAGCCTGGAAAAGAGAACTGCCCTGTCGCCGTATTTCTTGAACCAGGTCTCTGCATGCTCTATGCGGCTCTTTTCAATAAACAAATACCTACCATATTTTTCTATTAAAGGCCTCCCGCCACTGCGCCCTACATAATATGAGATGAGCGAGCCTGCGGTGCATCCAGCTGCACCCACAATGCTTATCAGAAGCAGATTAAAATTCCCCTGGTATGCCAGATAACCTGCAAACGGCATTACGACCTCTGAAGGCACAGGAAGGGCGGCGCTTTCCAGAGTCATTAAAATGAAGACACCGCCATATCCGATGGATGAAATAAACTGTGTAATGAAATCTGACAAAAGTTCTGCAATCATAACCACACAATAGAAATGGGCATATTAAAGCTTATTTCCGCACAGCATAAAATGCGCAATCAAAGCCTCAAGCTGGATGCGCTCATTTGCACCCTCTGCCATCCTGAAATCGATTTCGCCTATACGGTCAATGAGATCCACCTTCAGCCTATCAGGAATCGTCATGTCGAACATGGCACGGTATATCTGTCCTATAATATCCTCGCCAGAAAGTCCCTGCTCGATCAGCAGATAATCCAGTTTCGCCCTTGCTTTCATGAAATTGCCTTCAAGGGCGAGTTTGACCAGTTCCACAACATCCTCTGGTTTTGCAGTAGCAGTCGTCTTGTAGATGGCATCCATTGTGACGGTCTTATCGAGCATGGCAGCAGCCTGGAGGGCATTGATGGCACGTCTCATGTCGCCTGCTGCCACGTATTTTATTGCATCCATTCCGTCCTCTGTTAAATTTACGCCCTCTGTCTTAGCTATATACCTTATTCTCTCCTCCACTGCCTGACTGGATATTGGCTTAAACCTGTAAACCGCGCACCGTGACTGGATTGGTTCGATTATTTTTGAGGAGTAATTGCAGGAGAGGATGAAACGGCATGTTGCCGTGTATTTTTCCATAGTTCTTCGAAGCGCTGACTGAGCATCAGAAGTAAGGGCATCGGCTTCGTCAAGGAATATTATCTTGAACTCTGCTTCACCAAGAGGCGAAGTCCTTGCAAAGTTCTTAATCTTGTTCCTCACCACATCTATGCCCCGCTCATCGCTGGCATTCAACTCGGTGAAATTATTCGCCCATGCTTCTCCGAATAGCTCGCGGGCTATGCATATCGCAGAGGCTGTTTTCCCCACACCGGGAGGACCTGAGAAAAGAAGGTGCGGCAGGTTTCTTGAACTGACATAGGATTTGAGGCGCTTTATGACTTCAGCCTGCCCCGCTACATCGTCCAGTTTTTTTGGTCGGTATTTCTCGATCCAGATTTCTTCCTTGAGCATGCAAGCTTAATAAGAGGCAAACTATTATTTAACTTCCGCCCTAATTGAGTTGGATGGCATGAACCATTCGTTAAAAATAGGATTTATCTTTGGTTTAACCTCAGGAATAATTACAACACTCGGTCTGATCGTGGGTCTGGATGCGGGGACGCATTCAAGGCTTGCGGTTATCGGGGGCGTTCTGACAATAGCAATAGCCGATGCATTCTCGGATGCGCTTGGTATTCATATCTCGGAAGAATCGGAGATTAAACACGTTAAAAGAGAGATCTGGGAATCAACGTTTTCCACATTCCTTGCCAAATTCTTTTTTGCTTCGACATTTATTGTTCCCGTTCTGCTGCTGCCGCTTTCAACAGCGATTATCGTGGGAGTGGTCTGGGGATTGTCCCTGCTGGGTATTTTGAGTTTTTTTATTGCCAGAGAGCAAAAAGTAAAACCCTGGAAGGTTATGGGGGAACATCTGGCTATTGCAGCGGCGGTTATTGTTTTAACGCATTACGTTGGAGACTGGATAGCAAAAACGTTTGGTTAGGTGCCCTCAAAAGATGCAGAAAAATAACGCAGTTTCCAGTAAAAGAATCAATTTTTTCATCACCTCGAACCTTTTCCCTTCGCTCTCGGTTACTGGAACTTCCTGCGCCCTTATGTGCAAGCACTGTGAGGGTAAATTGCTCGAAGCACTTATTCCTGCTACCACCTGCGAGGAGCTTGAAAAAAAGGCGTTGATGCTGCACAAATATGGAGCTAAAGGCTTATTACTTACAGGAGGCTGCGATAAGCGCGGGCGCGTGCCCATGAGCAGTTTAATCCCCTCAATAAAAAAAATCAAGCAAAAAGCAGAGCTGATACTGATCGCACACACGGGTTTTATATCCCCTGAAGAAGCAAGAGCGTTAAAAAACTCAGGGCTTGACGGCATAGGTTTTGACGTAATTGGCGATATAAGCACTGCCCGGGAAATTTATGGTCTTGATGTTTCGGAAAAGGAGTACACAGAAAGCCTTCAAGCAGTAGAGGAAGCGGGAATAATGATATTCCCCCACGTCTGTGTTGGGCTGCATTTCGGCGAATTTAAAGGGGAATACCGCGCCCTCGAACTGATAAAAGCAATAACTCCATCCACGATAATAATAACAGGACTTATGCCTGTTGCGGGCACGCCGATGGAGCATGTCAAGCCTCATCCTCGCGATTTTGAAAAAGTGATAAAGAGAGCCATAGAAATGTTCCCGGATACTCCCATCGTGCTCGGGTGCGCACATTCAAGCGGGAAAGACAGGGGGGAAATTGAAAGGATAGCGCTTCGCTGCGGCATAAGCGGCATTGCTTCGCCGACCATGCAAACCATCGATTTTGCAAGAAAGAAAGGATTTGAAATCAGTTATTACGGCACATGCTGCGGTATACTCCCGAACGAAAAAACAAGGATTGAATTACTGCCTCAAGCCCAGCTCTAATCTCTTGCCGCTTCCCTTACAATATCGCTTGCGCTCACTATTCCAATCGGTCTCTGCGATGCACCCACGCCGCGTTCTGAAAAAACAAGCAGTCTATGGATATGCTTTTCCCTCATTATCCTTGCTGCCTCGGCTATCGTTGAAGTCGGTTTAACAATTTCGATATGGGAAGTCATTACAGATTCCGCAGGCAGGTTTTCCCAGTTTTCTTTTCCTATCACTTTGAGTATATCCATGTCGGAGATTACACCCATCGCCTCACCGTCAGGACTGATAATGGCAACTCCTGAAAGACCCTGATTACTCAGCATTGTTGCCACCTCTTTGACCGTGGCATCCATCGGCACAGTTACCACTCCTCTTGTCATTACGTCTCTTAATAACTTATTTTCCAGTCTCAAATCTATCCCTCAATCTAATAATACGCCCATTCGTTAAATAATTAATCGCTAATGATTAATAATAACTAATAATTAATAATAAAAACTTATCTCTTTTTCTTCATCTCATCCAGCAGTTCCTTCGCCCTATCGACCCTGACCTTCCTTTCCCTGACCATGATCTCTGCTATCTTATCCACCATCTCACCTGTTGCGCCTGCCTGAATGGCAATATTCCTTGAGTGAAGCCCCATATGCCCCCTCTGGATTCCTTCTGTGGCTAGTGCCCGGAGTGCTGCGAAATTCTGCGCAAGGCCAAGGGCTGAAAATACCTCGCCCATTTCCGTAGCGGTAGCAACGCCGAGGATTTTCACTGATGCACGTGCAATGGGATTGGTTTTTGTCGCTCCTCCCACAAGCCCGACTGCCATGGGCATTTCGATTGAAGCCACGAGATCGCCGCTTGCATTTTTTTCATATGCCGATAACGGCCGATAAGCCCCGCTCCGGGCGGCATACACATGCGCTCCTGCCTCAATGGCTCTTGTGTCATTGCCCGTAGCAAGAACTGCGGCAGTTACTCCGTTCATTATCCCCTTGTTGTGCGTGGCAGCGCGATAAGGGTCTCCAGCAGCAAAGTGGTATGCTGCAAGAATGCCGTCCACCACCTCTTCTCCGCCGATTGCCTCTTTTGTGAATACTGCTTTCGCTCTCATGATTCGTTTATCCGCAAAATTCGAGATTATCCTGAGGTAAACCCTGCCGCCTGTAACTTCTTCGATATAAGGAGCAACGGTTTCAGCCATGGTATTTACAGCATTGGCTCCCATGGCATCCCTGCAGTCAACAATTAAATGCGTTATCACCATTTTCCCTCCCGGCGTCTCGATGACCCTTGCTTCCACATCCTTTGCTCCTCCACCGTACTTGACAAGCGTAGGGTCAACCTCGTTTGCACGCCTGATTATCTCGTCCTTCTTTTCAAGAATCTTGACCCTTGCAAAATTTGGGTCAGCGATTCCCACAGCCTGTATCTGACCAATCATAACAGGTCCTGTGCTGCTCGTGGTAAATCCCCCGCCCTCCCGCGCCATCTTTGCCGCATTGCTGGCAGCAGCTATCACCGAGGGCTCTTCGATTGCCATGGGAATGAGGTAATCTTTACCATTGATAAGGAAATTCACAGCCACGCCCATGGGAACTTCCATCACGCCTATGGCGTTCTCCACCATGCGGTCTGCCGCATCAAGTGATAGGGCGCCGGCGGCGCTGATGCATGATGCTTCTTCTTCCGTGAGACCTGAGAATTCGGATACCACTCTGAGCCGCTCCTTCGGGCTCAGCTTGTAGAAACCTGAGAGCTTTGATGTTTTTGTCATGTTTTCCACCTTTGATGAATCCAATGTTCTCCGTTCCTTTTTGACGGATTCATCAAACAGCGATTTTAGATGGCAGGAGGGTATAAATAGATTATCGCCAAAAGCTTTATCAACAAATCAATACGTTAAGATGACCCTATCATTTCGGTGAACTTTTTATGACTCAAAAGACCAAAGGAAAGAAGAAAAGACTGGCTAAAGCGCAGAACCAGAACCAGCGGGTGCCAGCCTGGGTTATTGTAAAAACCAAAAGAAAAGTGATGACCCATCCAAAGCGCAGGCACTGGCGAAGAAGCACACTCAAGGTGTAAATATGGCAGATATTGAAAGAATTTATACCATTCCCCTCTCAGATGCAAGGAAAGTGCCTCGCTGGAAGAGGGCAGAAAGCGCGGCAAGAAAGGTAAGGGCATACCTTGCAAAACATTTAAAGACGGATTTGAAGGAAGTTAAGCTGGATAAGACCATTAACGAGAAGCTCTGGGAGAGAGGTTCCATGAAACCGCCCCTTAAAGTTCGTGTGAGAGCGGTCAAGTTCGAGGCTGGCGGCGTGGAAGCAGAACTCGCCCAGGAATAATTCGGGGAATAAGGGAGTGAAGCGAAGGTTAAATATCGGAGGAAGCCCGGTACTTGGCGTATTCGCAGCATGCACCGAGGAGCTCGTTTTTATACCGTATGATGCTTCAGACGAAACAGCGAAAGAACTGGAAGAATCCCTTGGTGTAACAGCCCTTCGCTCTTCGGTGAGTGGAAGTTCTATCATAGGCTCGCTGCTGCGGGGAAACAGCAACGGTGCCGTAGTAGCGGGTTTTATACTCGAGCGAGAGCTTCGTGCCATTAGGAAACATATAAAAGCCGCAAGACTGCCGGGGGAACTGAACGCATCCGGGAATATCATACTTGCCAACGATACTGCCGCGCTTGTGCATCCTGACCTCTCGGATAGGTCAATCGGGATAATTAAAAAGACCCTCGGCGTGGACGTTAAACGTGGCACCATCGGAGAGTTAAAAACCGTGGGCATGGCAGGTATTGCCACGAACAAGGGGGTTCTTGTGCATCCAAAATCTTCTTCAACCGAGATCGGGGTAATAGAGGAACTCTTCTCCCTGCCTGTGGATATCGGGACTGTCAATTTCGGCTCGCCTCTTGTGGGTTCAGGGCTTCTTGCCAACAGCAAAGGCTATGTTGCAGGCGAAGAGACCACAGGTCCTGAGATCAGCCGGATTGAAGATACGCTGGGTTACCTGTAAAGATGTTGAATTTTTATCACGAAGGTAGTTAGCAATTCAAGAGTTTAGTTATAAATTTTTCCGTAAACATTATTAATCCTCATGTTAAAAAGGAGCAATATTCAATGACAACCAAGAGATTTTTTATTTATTTCTTTATAATGTTGATGGCTGCTTATCCTGTATCTGCGGCAGATGTGTCCCTTAACAGGTGGGTTTTGAACGTAACGCTGCATGATGACGGAACAGTTGAAGAGGTTATACAGGCCGAAATCCAGAATTCTGGTGCTCTGCCTCTTGAAGGGTTTTCGTTTGTGGTTCCAGCATCAGGTGTTACAGTATTATATGATTTTGATCATACCTCAAGTTTTTCAGGGCAGGTAGTGGAACAGCAAGCTGTTCCAGGAGGAACAAAGATAATAGTCAATTTTAACAGCTCGGTTGAAGCCGGAAAGAAATGGGATGGGCGCATTGGTTTTACAGCGCAAAATTGGGCTGTAAAAGAAGGTACGAATTATTCCATCGATATCCCGCTTGAGGCACCGCGAGCAGTTGCTTCAGGGAAGGATACGCCCATGTCGGTTTCTCCTGACGCGGAAATAAGAAGCCAGGTATTTCTCCCGAAAGGGGTAACTGCAACATCAGTCGAACCATCCGTTGATGTGGCGTCTAAAAGACCAGCATATAAAAAATTGTTACAGTTCGATCATGTTGTGCTTACATGGTTTCAATTGCACATTGGAGACACAATCAGTGTAAAAGGTTCATTTTCAAGCGTATTGAATAAAATAGTTGAGACCGATGAAAGGTGGAGGGTGCTGGAAGCGGCGATTAATAAGGCAAAGGCTGGGGGAATGAACGTTTCGGAAGCGGAAACTCATCTCAATAATGCCGAGGATTACAACACCAATCAGGCGCTTCAGTCATACTGGAAAAACGATAATAAGGTCGCTCTGGAATATGTTGGATATGCAAATGATGAACTGAATCAGACAGAAAAAAGCCTCTCATCAACAAGAACTGGAAGCCCGGAAGAAACAGGCGGCAAAAAAAGCCCTGGGTTCGGAGTGGCAGGATTGATGCTTGCATTGCTGGTTTATTTCGTGGTAAAAAGGAAATGATATCTCAACCGAATTTTTTCTCAAAATCATTTTTAGTAATGCTTAAATAACATGATGATGATGAAATAAAGGGGAAAAACAATTCTAAGGTGAAAAAATATGGCTAAAATAATGCATGCCCAGACGGTTCTTACTGTAGATGATATTGAAGCTCTGAAACAAAAAACAGGAGAGAGCAGTACCAAGGATGCCATTGCGAAGGCTGTCACGCATTACCTTGAGTGCGAGTACACACAGGTAGAGGATATGTGGGCTAAGAAACTGGAGAAAATAGTAAAGCGCAAACAGAAAGAGGAAGCGCAGTAATAATCACAGTCGCAGTCTTCCAATAACAAAAAAATCAATCTGCGAATCAACCACGCCGTATACCATTTCCTTTCTCACGCTGTTGGCAAGCCGCACCGCTCGGGAAAGTTGCTGCAGTGAAAATATATGGTTATGCTCTATGGCATGAACAAGATAATCCGAATGCGAAAGTTCTGAGAGGCTTTCGAAGTTCTTATAGACCCTGAAGTGCGTTCCGAATTTGAACCCTGTTTTGGGAACAAGTCCGGAGTTCCTTAAAACTTCATAGACCGCATATTTTATCATGAAATCGGATTCGATTTTTGATGCAAGTTTTGAAAACTCAGCAAAATCTAGGCACTTATTATTTCTTTTTTCAATCCCCAGAATACCGTTGTTAAGGAGATAACATGATTCAACAAGCGACAGCTGAAGATGCCCTTCATCCATGGGTTTGCCAAAAAATCCGCGGTTTAAAAGGATGGATGAGGCATCAGAATCCCACACCACAACCCTGTCTTCAATCAGGCTCGCTGTTGACAGCGATTTATCCAATTTTAATTTGAATAAGCCTGAAGGGATTGTTCTTCTCACCTCATAGTATGTGATGTCGCTTTCCTCATCCACTATCGCAAGAACTAAACGCTTCTTTAGATTATCCACTGTCTCTAAGTGCTTTTTCAAATCTGAAAACAAAAGTGGTATCCTCTCCGAGGTCACAAAAATAAAAAATTCTGCTGGGGTCTTCCCAGGATGTCCGCCGCGAGGATAAACCCTGAAACCAGTTACACTTGTCTGGACATAATAGCCCCTTTCTCTTAAATCTTTATAAACAACATAAAGCAATTCAAAGTTTTTCAATATATTTGAAGCCTTGAGGAAAAATTGTTTAAAATCAAGCTCTTTTTCCTCAAACTCAACTGTTATTTTTCCGAGATAGATAAGATAAGCACCTTCAGTGAGGGATACTTCAAGCTTATCGCCTCTGGGGCGTCCGTAAAAACTTGTGTTATATAATTCCTCGACCGCTTTTTCAATTATTACCGCCTCTCCATTCAATTTCCCGTATAAAGTCATATTCCTAAGTCTCTTCAAATTCCATTTGTCCGCCAATGGAAAGATTGTATTTTTCGATTGTACCGGCTTTCATTTCAAGAACATACTTGATGTTCTTCATGGCTTTAAATCCAATCCAGGGAGCCAAATTTGCAAGTCCTGAGATCTTTTTTTTCTCATCTAAAAAAATAACGTCGATAGGGAAAAGCACAAAGAGCATGTGTATATTAATAGACGAAGGTTTTTTTAATATAAAAATCATAGAATAATCTGGAGGAATACCTTTGCGAAACATCAGACCCAATGTCTGCTGGAGTCTTGTTTTTGCAAATTCCACGCTCTTCGCTATCTCTTTACCATCATATTTTAATACGGGAAGCATCAAGTAGCTATATAACACTCTTGTGTAATATAAGAATGGAGGTATTAATCCAATAAATGAGTTCAGAAATGTGTGCTGTCTGTGGTTTGCCGAAAGAGCTTTGCATATGCGAAGAAGTGGCAAAAGAACAGCAGAGAATTGTCATAAAGGTAGATACGAGAAAATATAAAAAAGAAGTGACAGTGATAGAAGGTCTAAATCCTGCCGAAATCGATCTGCAGGAATTAGCGACCTATCTAAAATCTAAATTCGCATGCGGCGGGACGATTAAAGATAATGTTATCGAACTTCAGGGAAATCATAAAAACCGCATGAAGGATGTTCTTATTAAGAAGGGGTTTTTACCTGAGCAAATCAAGGTATAAATCGGGGATAATGGTGGCTGGCATAAATTAAAGCTTTTTTAATCAAAAAATAGAATCAGGAAGCGAAGCCACTTCCTGCTGTATTTGTATTACTGCGGTTTTTCAAGGAGTTTTGTCTTTGTAAGAAGTCTTCCATCCTTTGCATGCGGTTTTCGAAGAACCGAGTCGTTTGCCTTTTCCATCTCACGAGCCTCGTCCGCAAGCCTTGCTGCAGCGCGCAGTGCCTCATGACCTGCTGCGGCGGTAGTGGCAATCTGGTCGACCTCTTTCAATACGAAGCATGCCGGGAAATCAATCTCCGCAACCTTGGTTGCTATGTGTAATGCTGCTAATGCCTTTGCTTTTGCATATGGGTTTGAGAAGCCAGCGCTTTCCACGCATTTCTCTGGTTTTGCAAGAACTTTTGGCAAAGCCAGAGGCTGTGCCCCTGCAGCGACCTGGTCTATTACCTTATCTATCTCTGTCTGCACAAGCCTGATTGCCCCGCATACCGAGAGTACCTTTGCGGCATCGCTATTGAAGGATACCATTTCCACAGGGTCAAGGAATTCTCTTTTCGCCCCGATTAATGGGTCGACCGGCAAAATTATATAGCCGAAGCCTGCCTGTTCCAGTTTCTCCCTGTCCTCTTTCTTTGTTGGCCCATCTGAGATTACAATGGTGGGTGTGCCTTTCCAGACATCCCTTGCCGCTGTCGGTCCGGGCGCACTTGAATTGGGGCTTATCATCACAGCGAAGTCGGGGTTCCACTCCTTAAAATGTTTTGTGCTTTCAGCCTCTTCCTTTCCCATCTTCGCCCCTGTTCCGAATACCCGCACTGCAATTCCCTCTCTGGCAGCAATCTCATCAAGCAATAGATCTATTACCTGTGAGGTGCCGAGATTTCCAAGTTTTATAAATCCGACTTTAACAACCATATTGATCACAGGATGAGATTTGCTTGATTTATTTATAAGGTTTTTGAAATTGTTCTGGGATTTGGGAAAGTTAATAAACTTGGCAGGATTAACAGCGAACTAATACGAACTCTATGATGAAAGCAAACTCAATTCTTGAAATCAGTTGCGGCGGGCATTCAAATCTGTACGAGACTAAAGGCGATGAATGGGAGATGTTCGTGGGCATTGACAATAACATGAGTTTGTGCAGGCAGGCAAGGAGGCAGGGGTTTGAAGTTGTGTGCTGCGACGCCTTCGACCTTCCTTTTAAGCCGAAATCATTTCAGGACGTGTATATCCAGTGCTTCACTGCGCTTCTTGAAAAAGCTGCTTTCAAAGAAGCTTTCCAGAAGAGCGATTATGATGAGTTCTGCGAGTTTTTGAGCACTCTGGATTATGCATGGCAGTTGATAGACCCGTTCTATGAGCTTTTGCTGGAATGCAAACAGGTGAGCGAGCATATAATTTGCTTGCCTTCATGCAATCTTGAGATGAACAAGTATCTTGTGAATGCGGTCAAGAATCTGCCAAGCGTCACCATCGATGTGGATTATTCAGAGAAATGGGGCAAGAAAAACGCGTGCGTGATGTATCTGGATATTGACTGCACGATTTATGTATGATTGGCGTACTAAAAGGTTAACAGAACTTTATGGCTAAACATCACCAGATGCAACTTATGGCAGGATGGCAGGCATCCAACTACAACTTTCCTGTTACGCGATATCAGGGTAGCAAACAAAAAATAGTGGAATGGATTTGGAAAAACATCTGCTCTCTCAAATTTGAAACGTTTTTTGATGCTTTCAGTGGCACTGCATGCGTTGGTTTCCATGCAAAAAAGAATCAAAAAGAGGTCTCATGCAATGATATCTTAAAGTTTAACTATCAAGTGGCATTGGCGATTGTAGAAAACAGTTCAGTAATTTTGAATGACCAAGATATAGAGTTTGTTCTGACAAAGCATGACAGTGTTGATTATCCGACCTTTATCCAAGATACTTTTAAAGATATATATTATACGGATGATGAAAATACTTTTTTGGACGTGATGATTACTAACATAAATCAATTAGAGGATAAATACAAAAAAGCAATTGCATTTGCAGCGTTGGGACAAGCATGTTTAGTTAAAAGACCGTTTAATTTATTCCACAGAAAAAATTTATACGTTAGATTTGCGAATGTGCCGAGGAGTTTTGGAAACAAAGCTACATGGGATAAACCTTTCCAATATTATTTCAGAAAATTCAGTAAAGAATTTAACGCAGCGGTATTTTCAAATGGCAAACGCAATAAAGCTTTAAATTTTGATGTTTTCGACATTCCTGATGGTTATGATATGGTGTACATTGATACGCCTTATGTTTCACCGCAAGGTGTAGGGGTTGATTATCTGCAATTTTATCACTTCCTTGAAGGAATAGTTGATTACAAGAATTGGCCTGATAAAATAGATTATTCATATAAGCATAGGCCAATGAAATTTGAACCGAATGTCTGGGTTGATAAGAATGAAATAGAAAAAGCGTTTGATAGATTATTCAAAAAATTTCAAGATAGTATTCTGGTCGTTTCGTATCGGTCTCCCGGAATCCCCGAAAAAGAAGTACTCCAGAATATATTGGAACAATATAAAAACGAAGTTAAGTTAGAAACTAGAAAATACAAATACGTTCTTAGCTTAGAAAAAGAAGAAAAAAATGGTGAGCTTCTCCTAATCGCAAAATAACAATCTTTTGGAAGGTGCATTCACATGGTCAGAGTCCTCGCAACAGGTACATTTGATATCCTCCATCCGGGACATTTGCTATATCTCTCGGAAGCAAAGGCGCTCGGCGATGAACTCTACGTTATCGTGGCACGCGACTCAATGGTGAAGCACAAGCCAAAGCCAATAATTCCTGAAGAGCAGAGGCTTGCCATGGTTGCCGCGCTCCGTATCGTGGATATGGCGATGCTGGGGAGCGAGACCGATATGTTCGAGCCTCTTCGGGCGATAAAACCAGATATCATTGCTCTCGGTAAGAATCAGTTTTTTGATGAAAAGGAACTGGAAGCTCGATTAAAAACGCATGGCATAGATGCAAAGGTAGTAAGAATAAAAACGTTTGAGGAGTGCGAGCTCTGCAGCAGCGGGGCGATTATCAGGAAAATACTCAAGAGGAGCAGATAATCACTTTAAAACCGCTTCCATCCTTCTAAGCGCCTCCTTTATGCGCTCCTGCGATGTTGCGTAGGATATCCTGATAAAATCAGTTCCAGCTTCACCGAATGCTGCGCCCGGCGTGGTGGCAACGAAGGCTTTATTGAGGAGAAGTTCAGCAACCTCTTCGCCGCTTCCGCACGCGCTCACATCGGCAAAGGCATAGAAAGCGCCATCTGGCATTGCACATTTGATTCCAAGTTCGTTCAATCCCCTGATCAGGATGTCTCTCCGTGTCCTGAATTCCTTGACCATCGAAGCAACACAGCTCTGGTCGCCCTGGAGAGCAGCTATGCCCGCGTACTGCACGAACGAGGTCGCCTGGCTCACAGAATGCGAATGCAGCTTGAGCATATTTTCGTAGATTTCCTTCGGCGCATGAACGTACCCAAGCCTCCAGCCAGTCATTGCATAAGCCTTCGAGAATCCATTGACAGTGGTTGTTAGCTCCTGCATCCCGTCAAGTGAACCTATACTTATGTGCTCCCTGCCGTAGATGATTTTTTCATAAATCTCATCCGATAACACCATTATATTCTTATCAACTGCAAGCTCGGCAATCTCGTTTAACGTCTTCCTCCCGTACACGCTGCCTGTAGGATTGCACGGGCTGTTTATAACCACGAGTTTTGTTTTCTTTGTTACGTACTCTGCTAATCCTTCGGGTGTAAAACCATTATCCTGGTTTGTAGGCACCCAAACCGGTCTTGCGCCTGCAAGTTTTATACACGGCTCGTATGAAACCCATGCAGGGTCGAACAGGATTGCTTCATCGCCCTCCTCCAGCACGGAGAGCATTGCCTCAAAAATAGCCTGTTTTGCCCCAGGGGTTACGATTATATTACCTGCCTGCGCAGCAATATTGTTTTCTTTTTTCAGCTTCTCTGCAATAGCCTTTCTCAGTTCCGGGATTCCGGGCGAAGGAGTATAATGGGTATCGCCGCGGTCAAGGGATGCCTTCGCTGCATCAATGATATGCTTTGGCGTTGCGAAATCAGGCTCTCCAAGGCTGAAGCTTATAATGTCCTTGCCCTGGCTTTTTAATTCACTTGCAAGATTCGAGATTCGAAGGGTTGCCGACTCTGTAATGTTTTGAAGTCGTTTTGCAGTCATAAAGTGTAGCTCACAGACGAATTTCCTTATATTTAAGTATTCTTAAATCACGAAGTCATTCTCAAGCTTGAGGGAATAGAAAAATATAGCCTCGCCTTCTGGTACGTCCTTCCACAGGTTTTTATCCACACAATCCTGCCCCAGTTCCTTGACAAGACCAGCGTAGGTGACGGCAGCGATTTTATCAATGCTAACGGCTATGCCCTCAAGCCTGCCGTTGTTTGCATTTCGTACCCTGTACACCCCTTTATTGAAGAATTTGGTGGATATCAGCGTGCTCTTGCCGCTCTCTTTTGCTTCATTTATTTTAAATTCGTCCATATCGAGAACATGCCCGATTCTTTCTATGTCCAGTTTAAAAGTTGTGGAGTTCACTGCAATCAATCAATGAGTATGTACACGCCTATATTTAATGGTTATTTTTGCAGCAGAATTTCGATCTCCATCAATTCTTCTGCAATCCTGACGTTTTCAAACACGTCTCTTGCATCTTTCAGCAGAGGCTCTGTGCTTTCCGAGTACCTTGAACTTATATGGGTTAATATCAACTGTTTTACCTTCGCTTTTTTTGCAAGAAGGGCGGCTTCCCGAGAGGTCGAATGTTTTGTTTCGACAGCCCAGTCCCGAAGCTCCTCTGCAAGCGTACCGTCATGGATGAGTAAATCGGCTTTAAGGCTTGCTTTTTCTATGGATTTGCACGGTCTTGTATCCCCGCTGTAAACGAGCTTCCTACCTCGCCGTGGCTTTCCAACCACCTGCGAAGGCAATATCTTCCTGCCGTTTATTATAACCGGTTCACCTCTCTGGAGTTTTGAGAAAAGAGGACCTACCGGAACTCCAAGTTCTACAGCCTTTTCCCTTTTAAACCTGCCAGTGCGTTTTTTCTCTTCGATAACATAACCGAGGCTTGGTATGCCATGATCAGTACCGATAGCTCTGATGAAATAATCCCCTTTATCTATTGCATCGCCGTCCTTGAGTTCATGTGAATTTATTGAAAAACCGAGCTTGTAATAGCCAAGATCCACTAACAGATTCGTAAACTGTTTTGTCCATACCGGACCGTATATGTCCAGAGGCTCGGTTCTGCCATTAAAAGACATCGTCTGCACAAGTCCCGGAATCCCGAGGAAATGGTCGGCATGGAAATGCGTGATAAAAACGGAGCTTAGCTTCATGCCTGTCTTTGCCCGCATCATCTGGCGCTGCGTGCCTTCCCCGCAGTCGAACAGCATTGTTTCCCCTTCCCGGTTTATTAATATTGCAGAAGGGTTGCGGTTTGGCGTGGGTAAAGTGCCTCCTGTGCCGAGAAAAATAATGCGAAGCATGAGGGCTTATTTGCTTTCGGGATTTAAATAATTCACTAAAGAAAATATCCCGCCTCCCAGACTCGAACCGGGGACTTCGCGGTGCCTGCGCGTTAATATGCGAGCATTCGCATAACCAAACTACAGCCGCGCACTCTGACCACTGAGTTAAGGCGGGATGGGCTTTTGAATAAGCGCAAATATACTTAATCCTTTCTTTGTAACGATAAATTAAAGTAAGCACACGATATTTAGCCATACCCGAGGGCGCGTGGCCTAGTCAGGATATGGCGGCAGCCTCCTATAATTTTGGAGAAAGCTGTAGGTCGGGGGTTCGAATCCCTCCGCGCCCGTAAATCAATAAGAAGCTAAATGAGCCGCAATCTCTTCTATTGCAAGAGCTAAGTTTTTCTTATTGTCAAATTCGCAGATTAATTCCCGGAGCGCATCTTTTTTCAAGCTTCTTGATTCTTCTGCGAATTTTGAGATATTCGGTATAGCACGAATGATATTATCCACAATTGTTATCGTTGCACACTGTGCCGTTCTTGAAAGCGGGTTCAGGTCGACGGCGATAACGGTTTTTCCCATATCAACGAGGGCTTTGCATCGGTCTCCGTCCTCGAGAGGTACAACTACAACGTCAGAGCTTAATATTCCATCAGTATCAACCTTCCCCCGCTCATGCTCTAAACCCGGTATCACCCCGTCGCTCTTTGTAAACATTTTTTTTGCTCCAAGGGAACGAAGATGCCGGATGATTTTATTCACCCTTTCTTCGGTTCTGTGGAAAAGATTTACCTCAAGCGGAGCATCGACAAGCTCGCTTAACCTGATGATCTCTTTTGGAACGAGGGCAGCAACATTCCCGTTGACGGAGATGACAGGCTTATCTGCAAGAAGCAGCGCTGCAGCCGCGGCTTTTTCAGCCTGCAATGCGCTATTTGAGGTTTTTTCTCCAATCAAGTAATCAAAAGCCTCGCCTCTCCCCTGAGCAATCAGCCCCTGCATACTTGTTATTCCCTTTCTGACCCCTTCGACTATCATTTCCCTTGTTATCAGGGATTTAAATCTTGGATGGTTTTTAGGAATCACAACAGATGCGCTCCTGCATTTCTTATCCTGCTCACATGTACTTCCCCGAATTCTGAAAGCGCCCCGTTTTCATTTAACGCAAAAACAGTATTCCCCAGCATTGCCTGGCTTGCAAGCCCTCCTGTTGCCTCCACGGCTTCGATGGCATCCTTTATTTTCGGGCTTGCGAGTTCGATTTCCTTTGCAAAGGCACTTGATTGGCGGAAAAAGTTCTCCAGCGTGGGCTTTTTCAGGAGTTCTTTAAGCCTGGATTTCCCCGCTTTGTTTATGGTTTTCTTTTTCAGGTCATCGGATAGTACGGATTTTGTGGAAATTTCACCAAAGCTTACCCAAGAAATTATTGTATTGCTGCATGGGATTTTATCTATGTTAAAAGGCAAGCCTGCTTTTTTCCTGAGCACTATGCCGCCGAAGGTCTCTCCTGTCACATCGCCAAGCCCGGTCATGTTCGTCACCTCGGCTATATGCGCAGCACTGGCTAATTCGTTCAGGGTCAAATTCAGGGAAAGCGCTTCGTTCAATGCCAGCGCAGTGCTCAGCGCTCCTGCGCCGCTTGCTCCGAATCCGCAGCCCACAGGCACGTTGACAGTGGTGTCAACAAGGACAGGTTGCGAGGTCAGAAGTTTTATGGCAGTGAGCGTGGTGGGAGCTTCTGCAACCTTACCATCGATTTTCACCGCTGTTTCCTCTGCTACTTTTACGGTAGTAACCGCGCCGTTCTCAAGGCAGATGCCGCAGCCCATAGAGCCTGAGCGTGCGGGTTTTTCCTTTATATCAATTACGAAAATACCTGAGATATGCGAAGGAGAGAATGCCTGCGCGAAGTTCTTTTGTTCCATTGGACATCGGTATTTACTTGGGATTAAATAAGGTATGCGTATTTCTAATCAAATTTACCTGAGTTCAAATCAATTTTATTGATTAAACACCTTTAAGTATATGCGCTGCCCTTCGAAAGGATATTATGAGTTTAATCGAAGAAGCCAAAAAAGGCAATATCACAGAAGAGATGAAACAGGTTGCAGCGGACGAGGGCGTGGAACCCGAATTCGTTAGACGGGGAATAGCAAACGGACGTATAGTCATCCCATTAAGCCCTTACCGCTATACAAAGCCCCTTGGAATAGGGAAAGGGCTTCGCACCAAAGTGAATGCATCCATCGGAACTTCTTCCGATATAGTGGATATAGACATGGAAATAGAAAAGGCAAGGGTTGCGCAAGAAACAGGTGCAGATACGCTCATGGAACTTTCAACTGGCGGGGATTTCTATGAGATAAGGAAAAAGGTCATCGTGTCAACCGATCTCTCTGTAGGTTCTGTCCCTCTTTACCAGGCTTTTATAGAAGCGATAAGAAAATACGGAAGCGCCGTTGACATGAAGGAGGATGAGCTTTTCAAAATCACGGCAGAGCAGGCAAAGCTTGGAACCAATTTCATGGCAATCCATACTGGCATCAATCTTTTCACGGTTGAGAGGCTCAAAAAACAGGGACGCTTTGGAGGTCTTTGCTCCCGGGGCGGGGCATTCATGACAGCATGGATGCTGCATAATGAGAAGGAGAACCCCCTGTACAGCGAGTTCGAATACCTGCTTGAGATAATGAAAGAGCATGAGGTTACACTGAGCATGGGAAACGGCATGCGCGCAGGCGCAATACACGACTCAACAGACAGGGCGCAGATACAGGAACTTATCATGAACTCGGAACTGTCGGATAAATCCCATGAGGCAGGCGTGCAGACCATAGTCGAGGGTCCCGGGCATATACCTCTTGATGAAATCGAGGCAAACGTGAAGCTCATGAAGCGTTTGAGCGGCGAGAAACCTTTCTATATGCTCGGACCTCTGGTCACCGATATCGCGCCGGGTTATGACCATATCGTGGCAGCCATCGGCGCCTCTCTCTCAAGCGCATACGGCGCCGATTTTATCTGCTATGTTACGCCTGCGGAGCACCTTGCTTTACCCAACGTTGAGGATGTGAGGCAGGGCGTGATAACAGCAAAAATTGCAGCTCACATTGGCGATATGATAAAGAACAATGACAGGGAGCGGGATCTGAATATGGGGCGTGCAAGGCGGGATTTGAAGTGGGAGCGGATGTATGAACTGGCGATAGATCCGACATACGCAAAATCTGTCAGGAACAGCCGTTCGCCTGAGGATGAGGAAGCATGCACAATGTGTGGGAATTACTGCGCGCTGAAGATAGTGAAGCAGAATTTCAATTTTGAGCGGTGATAAAAAAGATAAAAAAGCAGGAATTGCTTCCTACTTTTCCTTGCTGAATACTGCCGCTCTTGATATCGTTTCGCGCGGGTAGGATACTGCTTTTGCCATGTGTTCCATGGCTTCCCTTATCGGTTTAACAACTTCTATGGGAATCTGAGGTCTTTCCTTAACCACACCGCTCAGGAATGGGCATGTTACGCCTGTGAGCACTGCCATAACGCGCACTGCCCCGGTTAATGTGGGGTCGACCTTTGCCCCCCATATCACCCTTCTCGTATTCGGAACCTTCTCCATTATCTGTTCTCCCACCACAGCCACCTCCTCCAGCGTCAGGTCTTCTCCTCCCACGATGTGAATGAGAACACCATACGCTGTTGATATGTCGGTTATGTCGAGAAGCGGGGTTGAGAGCGCCTGTGAAACCGCTTTCTCCACGCGGTTTGCGCCGTCGCCCTCACCGATCCCGATAGAGGATATTCCCCCGCGCTCCATTACCGCGCGCAGATCTGCGTAATCAAGGTTGATCAGGCTCGGCTGGGTTATCGTATCTGTCACATTCTTAACGAACGAGCCAACAAGCGCATTTGCCACCGAAAGTGCCTCTTTTAAAGGCAGGTTACCTGCCACCTCCCTGAGTTTTGAATTATCAATGACCACAATCGAATCGCTGACCTCGGCTAACGCCTTAATCGCATCCCGTGCTTTTTCGCGCCTTGTCATTTCAATGGTGAAAGGTATGGTCACGCATGCAATGGTGAGGGCGCCTCTCTCTCTTCCAACCTGGGCAAAAACAGGTATTGCACCAGTACCAGAGCCTCCACCAAGACCCGCGACTAAGAATAAGAGATTGGTATCCTTTAATTCTTCCTTGATCTCAGCAAGATTCTCTCTTGCCGCCTCAGCGCCTCGCTCCGGAAATCCTCCGCAGCCGTGCCCTTTGCACAACTTTTCGCCCAGCAGCATGAGTTTATCCGCCCTGGTCATTGTGCTAAGATGCGATGCATCCGTATTAGCTCCGATTATTTTACCACCGGCGAGTTTCTTATCCGCAATCCAGGTTACAATGTTGCAGCCAGCACCGCCCAAGCCCACAACCGTAACAGACGGGCGTGAAGCCTTTACTTTTTCCAATAACTCTTCTCTAGTCATAAAATCAGCCTCCGCTATTACTCGTTCTGTTACTATTTAAGTCTTTTTTCCAGAAGTGGGTGTGGAAAATCCTTTGGTGTTAAATATTTTTTGAAATCAATCCAGTATTCCTAATTCTGGTTGGTCACACCGGATCATCGTGCGTCCCGCGTAACTTATTTTACCCCGCACCGCATCTATCCCCTAAAATGGCCCTCGAATGCACCGCCTGCAAAGGCACAGGCAATATCATAATCAGCGAAAAAGAATGTCCCGACTGCAAGGGCTCGGGCAAGACAAAATCCATAACCCTTGACAAAATCTCAGAAAAAGACCTCGGCAAGCTCATGTCAGGAGAAATGAAATGCGCTACATGCGGGGGCAGAGGCAAAATTTCGGTTACAGAACCCTGCAAGACCTGCGGTGGCAGGGGAAAGTTCTTCACATGCGCTGTCTGCGGAAAAGAAACAACGAAAGGAGACCTCTGCGAAAGCTGTGCTAAAAAACCCCTTGTGAATGTCCTGAGTCCTGAGTGCGATACACGGGAGCTTGAGGTCGGGAAGATTTACGAAGGAAAGGTGCAGGGGCATGCCAACTTCGGCGTGTTCGTGGATTTAAATCCCCAGCTTCGAGGTCTTATCCATTCAAGCAATATCAATTTTACTCCAGAAATCGGCGATAAGCTCTTTGTTGAAATAAGAAACATAGCCCAAAATGGCAACATCGAATTAATCCCCCGCAGCCTGAAGGAATACCAGGTAATCGAGGTTGAAAAACAGCTTCCCCGAAGAAAGACCACGGAGCTTTCAAAATACCTCGGGAAACTCGTCCATCTCTCAGGCGAAGTAATCCAGATAAAACAGACAGGAGGTCCCACGATTTTCACCATCTCGGATGAAGACGGCACGGTGCAGTGCGCTGCCTTTGAGAAAGCAGGTGAGCGGGCTTATCCGGAGATAAAATCAGAGACCATCGTAAAAGTATTCGGCGAACCCTCATTACGGAACGGCGCAATGCAGGTGGAGATCCGTTCCATGAAGCAGCTCTGGGGAGGCGACGCCTCAAGCATTAAAGAGCAGATCGAGTCCGCAATCGATAAGCGTGCAGAGCCTCATGATACCATGTTCCTTGTGAAGAGCGGGGTACTGGAAAAACTTAAACCGCGCATGAAAAATGCAGCAAAACTAATCAGGAAAGCTGTCTTCATGTCCCGCCCGATTGTCATAAGGCACCATGCAGATGCGGATGGTATCACCTCGGCTATTGCTATCGAGCGCGCGCTACTTCCATTGCTCCGCGAAGTCGGGGGTTCTGATGCAGACAGATACTTCTATCGGCGTTCTCCCTCAAAGGCGCCGTTCTACGAACTGGAGGATGTGACAAAAGACCTAACTTTTGCGCTTGAGGACAGGGAGCGCTTCGGTCAGAAGATGCCGCTTGTAGTTTTAATGGACAACGGTGCGACAGAAGAGGATATGCCTTCTATAAAACAGGCCACGATTTATGGCGTGGATATACTTGTTATTGACCATCACCATCCCGACGGCACCATAGATTCTATGGTGCTTGAGCATGTAAATCCTGCATACGCAGGCGGAGACTTCGGCATAACCACAGGCATGCTCGGAACCGAGATTGCGCGGATGATAAATCCTGAAGTAACGGAAGAGATAAAGCACCTGCCCGCTGTTTCGGCAGTCGGGGACAGGTCGGAGGCGCCTGAAGCAGAATTTTACAAATCGCTTGTAGCAGAAAAATATAAACTCGAAGAGCTAAAGAACATGGCTCTTGCGCTTGATTACGAGGCGTTCTGGCAGAGGTTCAGCGATGGCAGAGGGATAATGAACGACATACTCAACCTCGGCTCCAGTGCCAGGCATCAGCAAATTGTGAAATTATTGCGCGAGCAGGCAAATGTGGCGATAACAGAACAGCTTGAGGCTTCTATGCCAAACGTAAGAACCCAGACGCTGCCGAATGGCGCTGTGTTGAATGTGATTGATGTTGAGAACTATGCCCACAAGTTCACCTTTCCCCCTCCGGGTAAGACCTCCGGTGAGATACACGACCGCCTGTGCGCCAAATACAACGGACAGCCTGTTGTTACCATCGGGTACGGTCCCGATTTTGCAGTGTTGCGCTCAAGAGGCGTGAAGATGAACATCCCGCAAATAGTGAAGGAACTGCGCAGCGAAATCAAAGGCGCTGGCGTGAGCGGCGGAGGGCATCTTGTTGTGGGAAGCATAAAGTTCGTGGAGGGTATGAGGAAAGAGGTGCTTGCGAAACTTGCTGAGAAGATAGGAATGACGGGAACAGGATGAACATAGATCAAAAATGTGTGGGCTGCGGGCAGTGTGCAGCTTATTGCCCTTACGATGCAATAACAGTCTTCGGGCGTGCAAAAATGAACGACAAATGCGTTGAATGCCGCATTTGTGTGGATTACTGCCCTGTCTGCGCCATTTCGGAGGATGAATGAAAGCGGTTATTATTGGCGC
>CAYXIP010000004.1:0-23758 GCA_964465515.1 uncultured Candidatus Methanoperedens sp.
GTTATTACAGTCACGAGTAACCATATGAAAAAACCAAGCAAAGTACTTTTCATTGCCATTATATCATGGGTTTTTTCAATACCTCCTATAGTATTACTATATAGCAAATAGTGTCCCACGATTAGGAAAAATGGAAGAACGCCAGCAGTCAACCATAAAATCATTGGATGATCTGATAATTTAACTCCTATTATTTCAGCACCACCGATAACGTTTTTTCCTGAAAAAAAATATATTCTGTGTTTATTAAAACGAGCAGCCACACAAAAAATAAAATCATTCCAAAAAAGACTCCTAACATCTCTTGGGTTTTCATGAGTTTTGTTTTTACCATACTTACTCCATATAAAAAATAAAAAAGGGTGGATTTATAATTATGGGTTTCCAATACCCAATCCATCCCAGAGAGTGTATGCAGCAATTCTAAGGTGCCCAGTTGCATTCCTTTGCCTTTCAATTTCTATCCCTTCTTTTAATCTTTTTCCGAATCCATGAAATTGCAATAAAACCATTAAAAAGAGCGCCAAATGTTAACCAGATAATACTACTGAATGGTAAAAATCCAATCTTGAAAATGTCAAGAGCGAGCAATACGATCGGGTATAAAATGAGATACATTTTGTAATCCTTAGCAAGGTTACCGAGATAAAAAGAGAGCGGTCCTATAAACCAATAACGCAGAGAGGCAAAAAAGGTAACATCCAAGTATGCGATACCTATATTCTCCAAAACGATCGGAATTATTAGTACATATATTGAGCTATAGCCTATGAAACTTAAAGTACTTCCAATTTTTTCCTCTTTTGAAAAATAACCCCCAATAAAAGGCAAAGCTAAAAGAAAATATGCTATTGCTATGTTTCCTGACACCCGGGATATTTGAGAAATTAAAATAATAAAAAAAATATATAAAATTAAAAAATATAAAGGCTTATTCATGTCTTTGTAATAATGTGGTCATTTAGTGAAGGGTTGTCGTCGTTTATGTCCATGGCATGGTTCCAGACATTAATGTAAACTCCAGCCTGCATTGGGAATACCTTATCTCCATGTTGACCTGTTGGGTAGGCAAAGGTTTTATCGTTGCTCCAGATGCCCCAAAAGCCTATTTGATTCGTATTCGTGTATGCAATGAATTCTTCTTTGTCTTCGATTCTGCCATATAATTGTTTCCTGAGTGCATCGTAGTAGGCATCGAGGCTTGGATCGGGATAATCTTCATCCTTATACCACAGCGTATACTTAATATATCCAGAACCCTGTACAGTTTCTATAAGATAGAGGTCATTAGCACCATTTATATTGTAACTGTACCCACCATCATCTTTTCCACTTCCGCCATTAATATCTACCCAAGGCTGGACGAATATCCACACAGGATAGGAAGATTGAATAGTGTATTGAATAGCTCCATTGCTTTTTTGTTTTTTGGGAACTATTTTTTCGGTCTTCCCTTTAAAAGTTTCATCCATTTCCTGATATTTTAGGTCTTTTTTAACTTCAGAAACTATATATTCGCTAGCTTCTTCCTTTTGTATTGGTGTCAATGTTATACCTGTCATCTGCTCCAATGATCCTATCAGTGTTTCTAAATCTACTTCTGATACTGACTTTCCATTCTTCAAATCTTGCCTGATTTTTTCTATTACGTTTTTGGCTTCTGCTGATTTATCTGCGGGTTCACTTGCAGTTGCGAGCGCCACCACCGCTCCCATGAGTAGTGATGCCACTACTAGCGCACCTAATTGCATTCCTTTACTTCTCTTCATATTTTTATTCCTCCATTTATATTTTCTTTCTTCTTTGCTGCCATCATCAGGCGCGGCGCTGGCTTTAAGTAATTTCAAAGCTAACATTACCATGCCTTCGGGCAATGCTGGGGCTCAGTAGCTCTCTCAAGAAACCACTGAGCCCCACGTTTTTTAAGGGCTATAAAATCAGGCAGTTGAGTCTTTATCCATCAACCCTATCCAACTTTACAACTCAGTTCTTAGATGCAACAGGGAGTATATATTTCAAACCGCTCATAACATTATAATGGTGTTGCAATTTTCAGATGATCTTATAAGAAGTACAATTTCAATACAGAACAAATAGTCTTTAAGACGAGGACTTCATCAAACCCTCGTATTCCTCTTCGATGAGGTCATCTACCAATACCCCATTCTCAAGAGCAACGAGAATGGCGCTGACCTCGATCAAAACCATCTTTGCAAGCTCTTCCTGTTTTTTATTTATGAGCGCTATCACTTTTCGCTTTTCCATGCCCGTGTTCAGGGTAATGCGCTCGATAATCCTGTCAAATATGGTTTTTTTCTCAAAAACCTCAGATTCGGGCTTGAATCCAGAAGGCATCTCAACCTTGGATAAATCAAATGCAGGAGATATCATTTCTCCTTGCCTTTTCAAAATTCCTGAGCTCTCCGCCTGGCTCAAGACGCTCTTCGCCTGTTCTGGAGCGAACCAGTTCAGATCAATGGAGAGCGCAAGCACGAACTCGCTATCTTTCAGCGTTTCTTTTCCCTTCCTTAAAAAAGGCATTGAAACTGTATATATAAGGTCGGAATTTGATGAACCCATTGCTTTCACCATTAGACGGGTTCATCAAACATTGGGTGCGTTTCTTGTTATCTCTTCAACAATGGTATCAGCCACTCTCTCGCATTCAGTCCTTCCCATTCCTTCGATGCGATGAAGTTTCATCGTAAGTATGCCGTTTTCAAGGTCTGCCCTGACAAGAAAGGAATCCCCTTTGAAAGGGATGCGTTCAAACTTTTCATCCAGGAAGGAATATTTGAGGTTCACTTTGAAATCGATTATACCTTCCTCGGTTATGTCCTTGAGTACGGAATTCAGGGTGTTTTTATTGAGCGGATAAAAATCTATGCTTTTATCCGTGATTTCAATGCTTATGCTTCTTTTGGCTTTTATGGGCGTAGCCTTTCGATCGGGTCCATCTGTTATAAAATTTCCGAACTGCCCGTCCATTCCTGCCATAACCTTGACAATATAAGGAAGGTCTGCTCTAAAATTGTATTTGCGCTCAAATTCAGGTTCTTTTGGAAATTGATGATACATGCGTTTCATGATTGCATGTATCGTCAAGGAATCTTAAAAGCTTTCTGCTAAGCAGGGTCGCTTACCAAAACCCTCCAAAACCGTTGGTATCTTTTTTTTTCTCTCCCTGGAATGCCGCGTTCCCGAAATCGGTATGGCTCTCCTGGCTTTCTTTTCATCCTCAAAGTCCACGAATCCCAGCCCTTCCCTTTCTTTCAAACTGCCTCTCATAAACCTCCCTTACTCTCGCGATTGTATCTGCATCCATGGGCGACTTATCCTCTCTTATCCTGGCAATTCTTGCAAACCGCAAGGCAAAGCCAGACCTGTAAGTGGGGCTCCTCTGGATCTCATTGTACTCTACCTCAACCACGATTTCAGGCTTGACATGCACTGTATATTCTGTTTCCGAGATTTTAATGTCGAGAAGCCGCCGGGTTATGTATTTAAACTCATCATCTGTAAGCCCCTTGAAGGTTTTCCCCACGATGTCGAACCCGCCTTCCTCGTTTCTGGCACCGAGATGGTAGTTGCTCAGCCACCCGGTTCTTCTGCCATATCCCCAGTCTGCTGCCACTATAACAAGGTCAAGGGTATCCCAGGGCTTTATCTTGAACCAGTTTTTACCCCTCTTTCCGGGAGTATAAGGGCTGTCCAGAGCCTTTGCCATCAAGCCTTCATGCCCGTCTGCAAGCGCCTTTTTCAGGAATTCACCGACTTCGTCGGCATTCTGAGAAACTATCCTTTCAGCAAGCTGCGACGGGCATACCTCCGCAAGGAGGTTCCATCTTTTCTCATAGGGCATATCCAAAGTAGTTTTGCCATCGATGTATAATATGTCGAATACATAGAGTTTGACCGCGATCTCCTTACTTGCTGCCTCCACTTCCTGAATCCTCCTGAACCGTCTCATAAGCTCCTGGAAAGGCAGAGGTCTGGTGTCCTTGACCGCGATCACCTCGCCGTCAAGCAATGCATCGCCTGCTTTAAATTTTCCTGCAAGTTCAATAATCTCAGGCAAACTCTGCGTCACATCGCTCAACCTCCTGCTGAAAATTCTTACCTCGTCGCCCTTTTTATGAATTTGAATCCTTGCTCCATCGAACTTGTACTCAAAAGCCCACCTTTTCCCTGTTTCAAATACCTCATCGATGCTGTATGCCATCTCAGCGAGCATGGGCTTGACAGGCCTGAATAACCTCAACTTAATCCCTCTGATTCCTGCTTCGCCTTCAAGTATCGCTATCCTCGCCACCTCTCCGATGTCGCCCAGGAGCATGTCGGCATGCAAAACAAGCTTCGTGTCAAAGCGTGCCACACCTGCTATCGCCTCCAGCATCAATCCCTCGCTAACTCCATGTTCCATCTCGCCAAAAATCATCTTGATTATGTACCAGGCTTCAAGTTCGCTTGCATTCCCGAGCAGGCTCCAAAGCAGGTTTTCCTTCTTCTGCCTCGATCCTGCACCTCGAGCATTGGATATCTCATCAAAATACCTTTTGACCCCGAGGATGGTAAGAGGGGTTTGGAGCAATGTGGTTTGTTTTTTTCTGTCAAGAATCTGCTTGATGGTGGAGTATCCTATCTCTAAAGCCTTTGATTCTGTCTGCGGGAAAATAATGCCGATTATCTGGGCTACGGCAGGTGCTATCTCCTCCTCTTTCAGTCCAAGCAGGAAATTACCTATCAGGCGCTTCTTTTCCTTGCGTTTGGTTGTTTGAGCAAGCTTATCGCACAGCTCGGCAAGGCTCAAAAAAGGAGTATCCATGCTTTATCAAATTTTTCTCTGTAGAATATAAGTTTATGCCAGATAATCTCCGCTTACTGCCGACCAGCGCCATCTCAGAAACATTGTATCAGAGTTATTCCTTTTCCGTGAGCACATCCACACGCTGGTGAAGCTCTGCAACGCTCTCTGCAAGGTTCTTAACAATTTCGACGCACTTGTCAGTGAAGCTTGCTGCCATTATGGCATCGATATCATCCTTTGAATCCGCAATATCCATCATCAGGCGGTTAGCCATATCCACGATCTCTTCAGGTGTATACACAACCATTTTAATTATCCTCCCGATTAGAATCAATGTGCTTAATATGTCTTTAATTTTTCCTTACGAGAACCTTTTCTCCACAGATGCAGCATGTCCCTCAAAGCCCTCGGCTTGCGCCAGTTTAACAATCGTATCCTTGAGGCTTTTCAGCCCGAACTCGCTTATTACCTGAACGCAGGACTTCTTTGTGAAGTGATTCACATTCAAAGCCGAGACCATTCTCGCATACCCGCCCGTTGGAAGAACATGGTTCGTGCCTGAGGCATAATCACCCGCTGCAGCAGGCGCATATTTGCCCACGGATATGGAGCCTGCATGACATACCTTTTCAAGAACGCTTAATGGGTCGGCTACCATTATTTGGAGATGCTCAGGCGCAAGCCTGTCTGACATAACAATGCCCTCATCGAGATGGTTGGCTGAAAGGATTGCAGCATGCTCCATGGATTTTTCAATGGTCTCTCTTCTTGGGAGAACTTTCGACTGAGCATCGAGTTCTTCTTTGACTTTTTCCGCAAGCTCCTGTGAGGTCGTGATAAGAATAGACGTAGCCTTCGGGTCGTGTTCAACCTGAGCTATCATATCAGCCGCTATCCAGCCCGCTTCTCCACTTTCGTCTGCGAGGATGACAATCTCTGAAGGACCTGCGGGGAAATCAATCTCTACAGTGTTTCTGACAAGCATCTTTGCCGCTGTAACATAAACACTTCCAGGACCCACGATTTTATCCACAGACGGTATGGTCTCAGTTCCAAAAGCCATGGCAGCAATCGCATGCGCCCCGCCCACTTTGAATATCCTGTCAGCGCCTGCCATGTCCGCAGCTACAAGAGTAAGCGGATTGATTTTTCCTTCCATGTTCGGCGGCGTGCATACTATTACTTCAATAACCCCTGCTACTTTTGCTGGAATAACTGTCATCAGCGCCGTGGAAGGGTATGCAGCAGTACCTCCTGGCACATAAACGCCCACGCTTGCGATAGGAGTTACTTTGTAACCGAGGATAAGACCTGGCTCAACCTCGGTAAGTGATAGCCCTGCTTCGACCTGACTTCCGTGATAGGAGGCTATATTCGCTGCGGCATTTTCCAGAGCTTCGATGAGTTCTGGTTTTACCTCTTCGTAGGCATTCTCTATCTCGCCATCCTCCACTTCGATGTCCACAATATCTGCTCCATCAAATTTCTTCGTAAACTTCCTTAAAGCTTCATCGCCATCCTTTTCAACCTCGCTTATTATTGCGCTCACATCGTCCATGACTTTAAAAAAGTCCATTTCTCTCATCATAATCTGTTCAAGATCTTCCTGTGTAAGTTCAGAAATTTTTTTGTACATCAAGGAAAAACACCCCAATAGAAAATTGTTCTTCAAGCTGATAACCTTAATGGAAAAATTTATGGTGAGCCGTAAGATGTAGTTAGAACCATATACTGTGGTAACAATGTTTTATGATAAAAGATTGAGGAACCGAAGATGAGAATAAAAATAGATCTGGAAAGTGATGCGCTTTATTTCAGGATAAGCGAGGATCCGATAGAGGAAAGTGAGGGACTACGATGTTAGCGGTAAGGTTGTGGGAATAGAGATACTCAACGTTAAGGATAAATTCAAAATGGAAGATTTGACGGGTCTCAAACTTGAGATGCCCACGGTTGCAAAGGCGGAAGCGTAAAGAGAGATTACTTTCTGGCATATTCTGCGTTAAGTACCACAAGAATATCCTGGCGGTACAGGTGAAGGCATCGTTCGACTGGATAACAGGATTTGCAGGATAAATTTTACTCCAATCCTGTCAATCCAGTAATCCTGTCTAAAATTTATAAATTCATCTAAATTAATTTGTGGCGCTTCCAAAAATCCGATGCAACATCGTATCGCTTGCGCGCCAGTGATATGTTAGAGAAATTAACAACGAACTCACGACGACCAGAGTTAGTACGAGTTCGTACCAGTTCGTTGTTGTTTTGCTGCCGCAGGCATCTCTTTCGTCGCCTCTACTGCCTCTGGTGCTGCAGTTATGGGGAAGCGATGGGCTTTTGCAAGATGAGGGGTGCGGGAGGTTTTGCGGAGAAAACCCCGTTCTCCATCACAGGCGCAATCAGCTTCCCTCCAGCTTTGAGCTGCTCCGTAAGAGGAGGAGGAACCTCTCTGCATGCTGCGGTAATGCATATCCTGTCATAAGGCGCAAGCTCAGGATACCCAAGACCTCCATCCCCTTTTATTAAGATAACATCCCTGTAGCCCAGATTTTCAAGATTCTTCTTTGCAAATTCAAAGGTAAGAGGGTCAATTTCAATCGCCACCACCAGTCCTTCTTCTCCAACGATTTCCCTTGCCAGAGCAGTGCCGTAGCCGGACCCAAGACCAACTTCAAGAAATCTATGGCATTTACCCAGACCCAGGGGCTCATAAAAAAGGGGATAACTGTGCGGGCATGATATGGTCGCCTTCTCGCCAGGCAGGGGAAGCGGGACTTCAAGATAGGCATAATCCCTGTAAAGAGGAGGAATGAAATCTTCCCTCGGAACCTTAAGCATCGCCTGTTTTATGCGCTCAGAACGAAGAAACCCCTGCTCAACAAGCCATTCCACTTTCTCCCCCCCCTCTTTTCTGAATTCCTCTTTGCTCTTAGCAGGCTCTTTTGGCGACAGGATTATCCAGCCCTGATTTTCCATGACAATCTTCCAATACTTATTTGACGGTCTAACCTCAGATTAACAAGCCCTCGGCTGATGTAAACAATAAAAAGTTTAGGGCAGTGATATTGTTCTGTCAGCTTTTAATATCTCTTTGGTTTATGCTTCTGGTAGCATTCCTGACAGTATACCGGTCTGTCGCCGGATGGCACGAATGGTACTTCAGTCTCCTTGCCACAGTCTGCACAAATTGCTTTGTGCATCTCTCTTGGTCTTCTGAAACCGCCTCTCCTTTCTCGGAAGCCGCCTCTTCTTTCATCGCTCATATGTTGCTCTCCTTAGTCTGGTTTTTCTCAGCAAGGGCTGCGATCGCGAACTCCGCTTGTTCGCTTAATCTCAATCGTCACCCGGTCTCCGACCTTCGTGCCGTCACGAAAAATCATAAGCCCTGATGCTTGCTCTCCATTCAATTGTTTGACGTTGATGATATTTATAAATATTGGTTAGCAGAACTGATAACTACTGAGCATCATTATACGCTCATCTGTCAGGTTAGAGATTATTATATACCTTGCCATATCTTATACCTCCAATTACTCAGGGAGCGATAACCCTTCCCCTAAGACAGTCCTGCACCTGATCAATGATATCAGGGTAATCTTTGAACATTACCCCAAGGTCGATTGTTCCCACGATATCCACCACACCGACTGCAGCTGCCACATAACCTTTATCATCCCGTATCGGGGCAACTGCCACTGGAACCCCGGAATAGGCTCCGTTTATTGGTGTTATTCTTATTGTATTATTTTCCCGTAGCACCTGCTCAAGTATCGGTCCTGTGTAATTGTTATCAATCACCTTGCCCCTTTCGATTCTGACCCCCTTTTTATTAAGGCTTCTCATAGTCACTGGAAGCCCGAGCAGTTCATGGAAAGCCATTGCAATCGGTGCGAGTTCCCTTGCGCCGGAATCTTCGGATACCCTAATCTCCATGATTCACCTATGTTCTATCTTTCTGCTTTTGCAATCTCACTGAATATATTCTGCATACATGCATTACAGGTTTTTGCGTGCTCGGCGATATCGGCAGCTGATATTATCCCAACCAGTTTTTCCCTTTCTACTACGGGAATCCTTCTAAACCTGTTCTCTCCAATAATCCTTGCAGCTTCGCATATTCCAATTTCAGGGCTGCATGTAACAGGATTTCTGGTCATGAAATCGCTTACCTTGATCCGAGAAGCATCCTTCCCTGTTCCTATCACCTTTGCTGCTATCTGTCTATCAGTCACGATACCTTTTAACTGACCCCTGTCTGTAACAAGGACAGTTCCTACATTCTCTGACTGCATCTTTTTAGCAGCATCGGTTGCCATGGATGCAGCACTTACTGTAACCAGGTTTTTTGTCATTACTTCACCGACTTTCATATAATCCCTCCCACAGTAATAAAATGGATTTATTCAAACAAATAGCTTTCGGTAGGCAGGCAAAGCTGCCATTGCGAGCTTTATATGAACCGAAGAGACAATATGCTAGATATATGGACATAGAGCATCTCAAGAAGGCAATAGACTTCACAAACGCAGAGAAAAAGCTGATCTTGGATTTTGGCATAACCGCCGATGCATTTATTCCGCTTTTGCTCTCGTTAAGAGATGGAGGCGACTGGAGTTATTCGTCAAAAGAAATAAAGACGGTTGCGGTATTGGACAAAACCACTGTTTATGAAGATGAAAACAAATCGGGTTATTCCCTTGAGGAGATATACCTTTTCATAAATCCATTTCTTAAAGAGGAAGAGGGAGCCGTCCACAGGCTTGAAAAATGCGGGGATGAGAATGTAAGAATGCTTGTTGTGCGCCCTTATAAGGTGAGGGTTGGAAGCGAGCGCATCATAAAAGCAACCGTTTATCCTCTTAAAAAAGAGATAAAAGTGGAACAACTCGCAGAAAAAGAACTTGTATTCGACGGCTCTACTGCGTATGACATAGCCCACGAGATGGAGCACCTGAAGCGAAAAGAAATCAAGGGCGAGAGTCTATGGGAGTTTACATTCAGGCAGAATAAACACAAGACATTTTAACCAGTATAGAACAATTCTGTATTATGTTTTTGAGAGAGAAGGTGCTTGCAGGGGAAGGCAGGATCAAGGCTGATACTGTACTTAAGAATTGCAGAATTGTGAATGTCAACACAAAAGAGATTACGAAGGGCGATATAGCAGTAAGTTCAGGTTTCATCAGTGGTATCGGTGATGTGGAAGAACTGATAGGCGATAAAACCGAGATGCTTGATATAAAAAATGCCTATGCCTGCCCTGGATTGATAGATGGGCACGTGCATTTTGAATCAAGCATGATAACTCTTACGCAGTTCGCAAGACAATCTATTCTTCACGGGACAACTGGTATCGTAATCGACCCGCATGAGATAGCCAATATCACAGGCATAAAAGGTATCAAGCTTGTTATGGATGAGGCAAAACGGCTGCCGATGGATGTTTTTGTTACGATTCCATCGTGTGTGCCTCCAAGCTCGCTTGAAACATCAGGTGCAAAGCTCGGGCTGAAAGAGATTAAAAGGTTTCTGGACATGAAATACGTCGTAGGTCTGGGTGAGGTGATGGATTATCCAGAAATCCTGCGCGGGAATCCTGAAAAACTTGGAATGATTGCTGCTGCTCTTGAGAGAAAACTCGTTGTGGACGGTCACTGCCCTGGTATGAGAGGACGAGAATTGTTCGGATACATGAGTACAGGCATTTCAAGTGACCACGAGTCTGTAACATACGATGAAGTACTCGAAAAGGCGCGCCTCGGTATGAAAATCATGCTTCGGGAAGGCTCTGCGGCAAAGAGTCTTGCAGATTTCATTCCCAGACTGGTGCGTGATAGAATATCCCTTGAAAACTTTTTCTTCGCTACGGATGATAAACACCCTGCGGACCTTATTGAGGGATACATGGACATAATCGTTCGGGCTGCAATCAAGCTTGGAATAGACCCGATTCAGGCGATTTCCATGGTTACCATCAATACTGCACGTCATTACAGGATAGACCAGCTTGTTGGTTCAATAAGCATAGGTCGAAGAGCGAATCTTGTCATACTTGATGATTTGCGGGCATTCAGGATTAAAAAAGTGATGGTACGCGGCAAAATGAACCCGAAAATCGAAGCGATTGAATACCCAGGCTATGTCTTCAGTACGGTTAAATATAAAAAAATTGCACCAGATGAATTGAAACTCAAATCCAGGAAAAAAACCGTGTCGGCTCACGTAATAGAAATAGTGCCCGGCAAGCTTATCACAAAAAGAAGCATCGAAGAGTTAAAAGCAGAAAAACAAACTCTCCTGCCTGATATAGAACAAGACATCCTCACCATAGCCGTGATTGAACGCCATAAAAAATCGGGAAACATAGGCCGTAGTTTTGTACGCGGCTTCGGCTTGAAAGAAGGCGCAATCGGGCAGAGTATTGCACATGACTCACATAATGTCCTGCTTGTGGGCACAAATTTTGAGGATATGGCACTCTGTGCGAATAAAATTAAAGAACTGCAGGGAGGAATAGTGATAGCAAAAGGCAGGGTAGTGGATTGCCTGCATCTTCCCTTTGCGGGCATCCTCAGCACAGAAAGCGCATACGAAGTCGATAGAAAACTAAAAGAACTGAACAGCATGGTGAAAAAAATGGGGTGTAAACTTGACGCACCTTTCATCCAGATGTCATTCCTTTCCCTGGCTGTTATTCCATCCCTCAGGATAACAGATAAAGGGCTTGTTGATGTGGATGCATTTAAAATAATTCCGGCCCTTACACGTTAAAAATTCAAATAAAAAATTATAACCAAATGTTTATTTAGTAAAGAAATACAATTGTTCAATAGAAAATATGGAACTGCGCAAGCTTGAAAATATCCTGAAAAAAGAACCAGAGAAAGCAGCCGAAGAGTTATTGAAAGAGGTTGAAAAAGCTTACGGTGAAATCCCATATATTCTTAACTTCATGAAGCAATCGCCTGAATTGCTCATTGCGAAGGTGCTTTACGAAAATCAGATAATCAGGGAATTCAAGCACCTCGATGCAAAAACGATTGAACTAATCTCCATAGGCGTATCAGCAGCGCTGCGATGCGAGCACTGCCTCAAGCTTCACATCCGCGTGGCCCAGCGCATGGGAGCGACAAAGGAAGAGATATTTGATGCCATTCTCATAGCAGGTTCGCTATCCAACAATGCAGCGCTTGCTGAAGGCACAAGAGCGATGGATTCTGAGCTTAAGGATGAATGCAGGGTATGCAGCATGCCGCAGGAGAAAGAAAAAAGCGATTAAATTTTTGGCTTTACTCCAAGCACGTTTATCATCTGGATAAGCTCGGTGAAAGCCTCAATTTCCTTAGCAATAACCTCCTCTTTCGTCATCGAAATGCTCATTTCCCCATCCACTGTGAGCATATCAGGGCCTCTTCTCACCAGCCTTTCCATCCCATCGCATGATACTATTTTCTTGATTTCAGGGTCATGAACGAATGCCCTCCCAGGGAAAAAAACCGTTTCTTTTATCTGACTTAAATCCAGGGATTTTATATCTTCGATGGTAATCAGGCATCCCACGTCCTTTTTTACAGGAACGACGTTTACAAGCCCTCCCAGCTTATCGAAAATCTCTTTTAATAAAGGCGCTGCAACCTTGCCTGTTATTACGGTGGCTTCTTTTGTTATTTTCGGCAATTTCGAAAGAGCATTGTTATCGTTTCTTATGGCAAAGGGCGAGCCGATCTCGGGGTCGTATAAGGGCGTGCCTGTGACACGGAAATTGAATTTATTGTTTATGTCATCAACGATTGATTTGAACTCGGAAAGCGAATGAGGTACAATGCCTTCGATCAGAGGAGCATTATTGAGGATCAAACCCTGCTCTGGTACATTGGCAAACCGCATCAGGATGAGACCTTTTACGCCCATTTTCTCAAGGTCGGCGCATGTTTTTAAAAGAACATCGCCGTCGTTCACACCGGGAATGAGCACCGCCGCAGCATAAACCTCGCACTTTTTCGCAAGCGTGCGAAGCGCTTGGAGCGAATCCAAAGGTGCTTTGTCGTTCATGTAAATTTTGCGAAGCTTGGGGTCTGTGGCAAAAACAGTGAATGTTACCTCGCTTACCCCGTGATCGAGGAAGAACAGGGCGTCTTCCTTATTCAGCCCCTTGCCGCTTGTGTAGCCAAGGTGTATTGGTTTTTTATACTGCGACAGGAACTTCACAAGCGATTTAAGCTCAGGATAGCAGCTCACATCCCCTCCCCCGCTCACATTGAATTTAGAAATGTTTCTGTTGAAAAAAACAGCCTGCTGGACTTCCTGTGCCACCATGGATAGCGGTTTAAAACCCGAATAACCTTCCTTCACATTTTTTGTGCAGTAATTGCAGCCTTTCTGGAAGGGAAGGCAGTGCTTGCAGCCAAAAGCCGGGACTTCTTTCACTCCTCTGAAATAGCAATACCTGCAAAAACCCCTGCAGTCAAGTCCGGGGCGTCCCCCTATGTCTGCGAGAATTTCCATGCTTTTATGAAATGTGCGAGATTCTAATAAACCTATTGCAAAGCTATATGATGCTCCATGAGAAAAAGACCCTGCAATTAAAAAAAGTAGTGACAAAATGAAATTGGTGATACCGCATCCGGGTCATTTTTTAGCACTGAAGGAGATATGCAGGGAAGCAACCAACGAAGCTTACGAGGTTTATATGGCTGGTACCCCAGAAGTACTGGGAAGCGGAAGAATTACCCTGCATGCGCCATTGCTGGATGAAATTGAAAAGCAGACCCAATACCTCCATGATAAAAAATTAGAAATGGGGATTGTCATGAATCCTTCCTGCATGGGAGGTCAGCATCTCACCTTGCAGGGATATAACATGTTCAAATGGTATTTTGGAAAGCTAAATGACATGGGGGTGGATTCGGTTACGGTTGCTGAGCCTTATCTGATAGAACTGCTTTCTAAAGAATTTCCAGACCTGAAGGTTGTGGTTTCTACCATTTCACATGTGGATTCGCCTGAGAGGGCAAGGTTTTATATCGAACTCGGCGCTGATGCCATAACGCTGGATACCAATATAAACCGGGACTTCGGTGTTCTGGAAGCCATAAAGGATGTTGCAGATTGTGAACTCAGGCTGCTGGTGAATGAAGCCTGCTTATACAAATGCCCGTTTCGGTACTCCCACTTCAATCTGTTCTCCCACATGACAGGAACAGGGAACAAGCCCAATATCTTCAGCGATTTCTATTATGAAAAGTGCATGTCCTTCAGGGTCAGGTATCCTGAACTCGTTATAAAATCTCCCTGGATAAGACCCGAAGACCTCAAGGAATACGAGGCTCTGGGCATAGATTGTTTTAAGATGTCGGGGCGTGCCAACACCATAAGCTGGATAATAGATGTCATGAAAGCTTATTCTAATAGATCTTACGACGGGAACCTGATGGATTTGCTGGATTGCCCGAGTGAGCTACGTGATATATTCTATATTCCAAACAGGGAGCTTGAAGGTGCAATAAAACAGTGGATGAATTGCAAGAAATTCTGCCATAAGTGCGGGTTTTGTAAAGCGACTGCGCAAAGGGTTATCAGGGTTTATGAATTCAAGGATATGCAGAGAAAAGCACTCCCATTAAGCGAGGTGCGAAAATGCGCGATTTCGTAGGAAAAATTCCAGAGAGCCGGGGAAAGCTTGAAAGTACCATAAGGAAATTCAAAGGGGCGCCGGTTTATATTGCAGAATTAAAGGTGTTTGGAACCGCATGCGGCTGCATTGGTATGCTCGCGGATGTAAGAGGATTGCAGACCGAGGACATAGAAGTTTATCAGGAACAGTTTGTGGGTGTTCTATCTGAAATAAGCAAGAACCTCGGCTTGGAGCCTCATTTGCTCTATGCCCGCACCTTGCCCGGTTCCTTCGAGGTAGTGGCATTTACAGCAAGAGAACTGTGCAGCAGGTGCAGGAACGAGCTTGCCAGCTTTGAAAAACCAAGACCGGACTTGATAATACTGCATAAAGCATAATTATGGGTGATAAAACCAGTTTTGCAGCAGAAATAAAGAATAAAAAGTATATCGATAACTATATCGAGAAATGGCTGAAGCTGGAAACACTCGATAAGCCGTACGTGGAATGCGAGATCTGCGGATACATGAGCAATGCCTCCATTCACCAGCATCTTCTTATACCAGAGGAATTGGATTCAAAAAATAACCGAATTATCCATTTATGTGCAAACTGCGATTATGAATTTCGTGCCCTGACAGATAAGTACCAGCTCAAGATGACACCTCAAACAATAGCGCAGATGTACGAGGAGGCTTTTGAAAAATTAAAAGATAAGAAAAAGCGCTACAGGGAGATGCATCAGAGCCTGGAGAGAGTAGAAATTTGATATGAAAAGGGAACCTGATCATCCGTTTGCAATCGCATCAACCATCTCTATTTCGCTGCGGAAGTTATCCAGATACCATTCGTGGAAGTCGTATTCTTTCCCCTTCAGGCGCAAAGCCTGCCTCTTCATGTCGATGTAATAGAGACAATTCACCCACATTCTGCACGGGCACTTGCGTTCTTTGCAGCCGTTCATATCCAGATTATCCACATTATGATAATGATTATCATCTTAATTTATCACTTACTATATAAAAATTTTGGTTAAATTAAATTAAACATCACAGAGACGTATACAACTTAGAAAGGATAGAAATTTGAACGATGCAGGAAACCACAAGTATTAAGGGATATCAGTACTAATAAGAATTGATGAGCGAAACACCGATATTTGATTCGGGAGGCAATCCTTTACAGATAGGGAGTTCGGTGCTCTATGCGCCTACAGGCACTAAAGGTAATATAACTGAAATCATGTCAGATGGGGAAGGGACATGGGCACTTCTTGATAAGACCAATCTATATTATAAACCTGAAGTTCTTACAGTGATAAAGGAAGTTGAAGAAAAAGAAATTGGAGAAAAAATATTCACTCGTGAAGAAGTTGGCGAAAAATTAGAAAAGGAGAAAGAAGCTGCTCCAACAGAAATGAGCGATGTCAGTGTAGAAAGTGGTGGATAAAATATAAATTATAGATTTTAATTTATAAAATATAATCAATGATGCATCGCCGCAATTTTTTATAACTTTTTTATTTTATAATGTATTATCATGAATGATTCGTAAGCTTTAAGTACTTTAAGGGAATTGATAGGGTGTACAAGGGATTGTAATGGTTGTTCGATACAATAAAAAACAATGCGATAGGGGAATTAAATAGAACGTAAGCATCTTATTTTGAGTTCTGTACTCTATCGCATTGCGTCGCTCGTTTGTTGTATCGCTTCCAAGTGAGCAATTTCTTGGAATATACAAATAGGAGGTAAATAAACGTGGCTGACACAATAGACCTATATAGCGACAGAGGAGCAAAACTTCAATCAGGCGTTGACTTAAGCGCCATCAGTCCGATGAAGAATGCCGCTATTAAGAAAATAGTCACCGGTATAAAGCGAACAGCAGCCGTTGACTTAGCCGGAATCGAGAAAGCCTTAGCAACCGGTGCACTTGGTGGCAAAGGCAGAAAGATTATCGGAAGAGAAATGAAACTGGATATAGTAAAGAACGCAGCGAAGATTCAGAGCGCAGTTGCCGATCTCGTAAAAATAGAGAGGGGCGACGACACCAACGTGGAATCCTTAAACGGTGGCAAGCAGTTACTGGTTCAGGTGCCATCCCAGAGAATCGATGTAGCAGCAGAGTATGTTTCGTCATTAACCTGCTCAGCATCAGCAGTAACACAGGCAATAATCAACCAGTTCAATATCGGAATGTTCGATGCACCAACCATCAAATCAGCGGTCTGGGGACAGTACCCGCAGACACTGGATATGGTGGGCGGAAACGTAAAGTCGATCGTTGAGATACCGCAGAAAGATGAAGGCTTTGGCTATACCCTGAGAAACGTCATGGCAAACCACCTTGCAGCAACCTGCAGGTTCAATGCCATGAACACAGCAGCACTGTGCTCAACTCTCGAAACCGTAGGCGTCTTCGAAATGGGAGATGCAATCGGCATACAGGAGAGACACAGATTGCTGGCATACGGATACCAGGGCTTGAATGGAGACAACCTGGTATATGGCACAACAAAGGCGCAGGGCAAGACCGGCACGATCGGTACGGTAGTCCATGCGTTTGTCGAGAAAGCAATCGCAGACAAAGTAATAAGCGCTGATAAAAAGTTTGCATCAGGCTATACCACATACAAGACAAATGATGTAGGAAAGTGGAATGCATACTGCGCAGCAGCAACACTTGCAGCAACGCTCGTGAACTGCGGTGCAATGAGAGCACCACAGTCTGTATCAGCAGTATTGCTGTATACCAACGACCTCATCGAGAAAGAGACCTCACTGCCAGGAGCAGACTTCGGTAAGGTAGAAGGTGTTGCAGTCGGATTCTCCTTCTTCTCGCACTCCATATACGGAGGCGGCGGACCTGGAACATTCAACGGCAATCACGTAACCACGAGACACTCCAAGGGACTTGGTGTACCATGCGTAGCAGCAGCAGTTGCTCTTGACGCTGGTGTACAGATCTACAGCCCGGCGAAGACCTCTCAGCTTGTAGGAGATGTCTTCAGCGCAGTAGATGAGTTCAGAGAGCCGATAAAGGCTATCGCGGAGGCCGTATAAGGAGAATTGAATGGTAAAAACTGCTTCAGTCACGGATAAACCAATTCAGGTAAAAGTATTTCCGCAGCGGTTGTTACAACCTGCGACGGCTGAAAAGGTCCTAAATGAGATCGATCAGGTCAAGGGTGTAATAAGGATGCTGTTGAATGGGAAAAATCTGCCCAGAAAGGTCACATGCGGACCCGGCACAGGTGCAGATGTTAACCATCCCAATATGGAAATCATCCATGTTGGGGATTGTGCATTCGAATTGCATATCATAGTGGGAGAGATCGTAGTCGAAGTGGAGAATGAAAGTGTTCTCGATGAGGTTAAGTGTGCGTGTGAGCGAGCGCTTCCCTTTCCCTTTGAATTCAAACGCGGGCACTTCATTAAGAAAAGACCCACTCTGACTGATTACGCCAAGTACGGGTTCAAAAGCAAGACTGATGAAACAATCAATCTTGAGGATGAACGATTACTCGGTTTGATCGACCCCCATGCTAAAGCGGAAACCCACCTCTGTGTAATTGGAACAGAGGCGGAAAGAGTGGATTTATCCAGCACAGCAGAAAAAACCGTTTAAAATTAAGGAGGAAAAAATATGGCTTATAAACCACAATACTACCCAGGCAATACCTCAGTTGCCAAGAACAGAAGAAAACACATGTCAGATGACGTAGAGAAACTGCGCGATATCTCAGATGAGGACTTGACCGCAATTCTGGGGCACAGAGCACCAGGCTCGGATTATCCCAGCACCCATCCGCCACTTTCGGAAATGGGAGAGCCGGACGACCCGGTAAGAGAGGTTGTAGAACCAACACCAGGCGCAGCAGCAGGCGACAGGGTCAGGTACGCACAGTTCTCTGACTCCATGTATAATGCACCAGCAACACCGTACTGGAGATCGTATCATGTTGCGATCAACTTCAGAGGAGTTGACCCGGGTACCCTTTCGGGCAGACAGGTCAATGAGATGAGAGAGAGAGACCTTGAAGAGTATGCCAAGAGGCAAGCAGAGACCGAAATGACAGACTGGGGTCTTGCTGGACTTCGTGGCTGTACAGTTCACGGACACTCGCTCAGGTTGCAGGAAGACGGCGTAATGTTCGATATGCTGGACAGGCGCAGACTCGAAGGCGGCGTTATCATAATGGACAAAGACATGGTGGGTGTGCCAATCGACAGAAAGGTCAATCTCGGCAAACCAATGAGCGAGGCAGAAGCTGCCAAGAGAACCACCATATACAGAGTGGATAACGTGCCATTCAGAAGCGACAAGGAAGTAGTCGAGCATGTCCAGAGAGTCTGGGAGTTAAGAACCAGATATGGCTTCCAGCCAAAGGCGTGAGGTGATTCAAAATGGCAGAACCAAGATTTAAGAAATCAATGGAAACAAAGTACGCAAAGGAATGGGGATCAAATAAGGTCGGCTCCGTGGCAAAGAGCAAAATAACCGACAAGAAAACCAAATACCTGAGATTGGGCTATACCCAGAACCCAAGAAAGGTAGAAATGACCAAGTGCGGAGCGGCAATCACCAAGAAGAGAGGATTGCAGGCATACGATCCCAAGCTGCATCTTGCTGGTATCCCCATGGGTCAGAGACAACTCACCCCATATACAATATCTGGAACAGATATCGTATGCGACGGTGACGATCTCCACTTCGTCAACAATGCTGCAATGCAGCAGGAATGGGACGACATAAGGAGAACATGCGTTGTAGGACTTGACCTGGCACATGAGACTCTTGAGAAGAGGTTGGGCAAGGAAGTTACTCCTGAGACCATCAACTACTATCTTGAAGTCTTGAACCATGCAATGCCCGGCGCAGCCATTGTTCAGGAACACATGGTCGAGACGCACCCTGCATTAGTGGACGATTGCTATGTGAAAGTATTCACAGGCGACGAATCCTTGCAGGATGAAATCGATAAGCAGTTCGTTATCAATATCGACAACGAATTCCCTGATGCACAGGCAAAGCAGATCAAGGCAGGAGTAGGCAAGACATCATGGCAGGCAGTGCACATCCCCACCATAGTCACAAGGACTGAGGACGGACCAGGCACAAGCCGCTGGATGGCAATGCAGGTCGGTATGACCTTTATCAGCGCATACCACATGTGCGCAGGTGAAGCGGCAGTCGGCGAACTTGCATTCACAGCCAAGCACGCAGGACTTGTAGAAATGGGTGATATGATCCCAGCACGCAGAGCAAGGGGTCCAAACGAGCCAGGAGGATTGTCCTTCGGCCACATGGCAGATATCTGCCAGACAAGCAGAAAGACACCAGATGACCCGGTGAATGTAGTTCTCCAGGTAGCAAGCGCAGCAAGCCAGCTTTATGACCAGATCTGGCTCGGCGGCTACATGAGCGGTGGCGTAGGATTCACGATGTATGCAACACCAGCGTACACCAACGATATCCTGGATGACTACTGCTACTGGGGCGCAGACTATGCGCAGAAGAAGTACGGTGGATTCAGCAAGGCGAAAGCAACCATCGAGACCGTCAAAGATATCGGTACAGAGGTAACACTCTACGGTCTTGAGAGCTACGAGAAGTACCCGACAACACTCGAGGATCACTTCGGTGGCTCGCAGCGCGCTACGGTGCTTGCGATTGCAGCAGGAACCTCAACAGCTCTGGCAACCGGACACAGCAATGCCGGTCTATCCGCATGGTATCTGTCCATGTACCTCCACAAAGAGGCATGGGGCAGACTCGGATTCTACGGATACGACCTGCAGGATCAGTGCGGCGCAACCAACGTGTTCTCGATCGGCTCTGATGAGGGCTGCATAGGAGAGCTCAGAGGTGCTAACTACCCCAACTACGCCATGAACGTAGGACACCAGGGTGGATATACCTCAGTAGTTGCTGCAACACATGCTGGAAGAAAGGATGCTTTCTGTGTGAACCCGCTGGTCAAGACATGCTTCGCAGATGAATTGATCAACTTCGACTTCGCGGATCCAAGAGGAGCATTCGGCAAGGCGGCACTCAGAGAGTGGGACCGCTGCGCTGGAGAGAGAGCCTTCGTTATCCCGGCAAAGTAAACCTTGTGGGCAAGCCCATTCGTGGGCTGCCTACTTTTCTTATTTTTTGGGATATAAGAATTAAAAAGGAAAAACATATATTATAGTTTGATATTCATAGTGATGTGATCTAAAATGGCAGAAGCAAAAGGAGAAGTAAAAAGAACGCCGAAGGTGCCCGGTGACGTAAAATGCGCATACTGCGACGGGACAGGAAAACAAGAGGGCAAGACATGTATTGTTTGCGGCGGGAAAGGAACTGTGTATGTTGTTGACTCGTCGCGAAAGTGCCAGTGGTGCAAGGGCAGAGGTTATTTGATGAAGGGAATTCCATGCACCAACTGCGGTGGAACTGGCGCCACAAGACCTGTTGGCAAAGAGCGATTATTCTAAGGAAGTAGGGATTTTTCCCTACTCTAAATTTGAAATATAAAAACTATCTCTTGTAATTGTACTTCTCACTCATTTTCTTATAGATATAATCATGAGCGCTGTTCACCGATTCCAATTCTCCGCGCAGTACCAGAAGATTCTCAGGCTCCACATCGATAGTTTTCAACGCGCATCTTCGAGTGGTAACCTCTAAATTAAATTTCTCAACAGCTTCGATAATTACTTTGTGAGGGACTCCTGGAGGCAAAACCAAGTCATAAAGACCTGCAGCTTCCTTTCCCTTCTCCTCAACGACATCTTCCTCTTCAACAAATTCATCGCCAACGTGTTTTGGTTTGGTTTCTGCCATGTAAGTCACTTAACATGAAATCATTATTAGGTCACATAAAGGTTACGGTGAATGCGTCACCAAAAGTTATTAGACCCCGTATTTAAATACGGGGTATTCATAACATGCTCACCAAACTATTATTCCCGCCGCAATGGATTCCCACACAGCCTTATTTGAGCCTTCCTTCTTTGACCGCTTTTTTGAAAGCCAACAACTGCAACGTAGAGCAGATGGATCTCAATGTGACCTTTTATGATGATATATTAAGCAAAAAAGGGCTCATTCCATTTCATGAAAGGGTGTGTTCGAAGTTCTACGAGCTTGAATCACGGAAAGAATTACCTTCAGAGCTCCAGAAGAAGTACGCTTTGCTCGGCAGCTCTATTCTTTTTGGAGAATATACCATAGAAAAAGTAGAAGATGCAAAAAAAATCTTAAGAGATAAGAATAAATTCTACGAGTTTGATGAATTCAACTACGCATTCCGGATTCTTGAACTCGGACTCCTGCTTGCCTCCTCAGCCTATTATCCAACGAACCTGACTTTCCATGCCTACGACATGCGCCGCTCCTGCCGCTCAAGCCAAGAGGTGCTTTCAGCCATCAACGATAGGGAGGAGAATCTTTTCATTGAGTATTTTGAGAAAAACACGCTTCAAAAGCTCCTTGAAAATGACCCGGAGCTAATCGGCATTTCAATAATCAATACAAGCCAGATAATCCCCGGCTTAACTCTTGCCAGCCTGATTAAAAAAGCAGACGACAGCATTCATATAAATATCGGCGGCAGCGTTTTCACCCGTTTAATCAATGAGATAAGCGGGAATAAGGAGCTGTTCTCGGTTTTTGATAGCGTTATAGTGCATGAGGGGGAGAGTTCACTGCTTGCATTGATTAAATACCGCAAAGGCGAGTTTGATATAAGAAATATTCCCAATCTTATTTATAAAGATGGGGCTGAAATCAGGGTCAATAAAATAAGCTCAGAAGGGGAGGATATCAATTCCTTACCTACTCCATGCTTTGACGGTTTCCCTCTTGAGCTGTATTTTTCGCCCGAGCTTGTTCTACCTGTGCTTTCTTCGAGAGGATGCTACTGGCGGAGATGCACTTTCTGCGACCACGGCTATAGTTATGCAGGCAGATACAGACCAAGGGATGTTGAGCTTCTGTATAACGATCTGGATACATTGAAAAGCAGATACAAAACGCAATTTTTCACCTTTCAGGACGAAGGCGTTGCACCAAGGTTGATTGGAGAATTATCTGACAGGCTCATAGAGAATGAGCTTGATATTGTGTGGCTTGCGGATTCGCGATTCGAGCCCTCATTCTCCCCCGAACTCGGCAGAAAACTCGCAAACGCAGGGTGCAAAATGCTGTATTTCGGGCTTGAGTCTGCAAACGACAGGATACTGGGCTGCATGGATAAAGGAATAAAAAAGGAGAATGTGTTGAGGATATGCAGATACTGCGCTGAAGCTAATATCTGGACGCATATTTTCTTGATATTTGGCTTTCCTACCGAGACGAAAGAGGAGGCGAAAGAAACGATGGATTTTATTCTTGCTCACAGCAATGTGGTAAGGTCTTTATCGTTCGGGAGCTTTCAGCTTACAAAGCATTCAAAGGTGCACCAGATGCCTTTGATGTTCGGGATACTCAACATAGTGGATGAGAATATGGACATTTCCCTGTGGTTTGATTACGAGACATCGCACGGGATGTCGAAGAAGGATATAGACAACGTTATAAAAGAGTTCTACGATGCGCTTTCCCGAAGGTACAGGGATATGAAGCTATGGAGCAATCTCGACAGGGAGCATCTCTTTCTGTACATTTCCCATTATGGGAGTAAAAGCGGGCTCTCTCTGCCGATAAAAATGGCACGGGAGAAACAGTCGAGGCAGAGGCTGGGAAGCATTGAAAATGATTCGTATCCAATGCTCAGAGAAGGGGTTTTTGCTGGTGCGTTCAACTTCAATCTTGCACGGATAAATCGTGACCTGATGTCAGGCAATGTTTCGCACAGTCTGGATAAAGAGCGTACAAATGTGCTGTTCGATACCAACAGCAACAGGATATTTACAGTACCCGATTTTGCAAAAGATATACTCGATAGCTGTAACGGAAAATCAGATTTATCCGAAATAGTGGATATAATTCAAGGAAAATATCGACTATCCCGCAGCGAAGCTGAATTTAAATGCAAAGACTTTTTGAATGGATTGGTAGAAAAGAATATTCTTGCGATATAACTCTTATGGTGCCCTCGGCTTTATTCTGTTTGAGCCGCAGCTGGGGCATTCGGTTGCGCCTTTTTTCATGAAGGTCTTCTTGCATGACATGCACCAGAACATACCGTATGCTTTTCCTATCTCTGCCAGCTCTTCAGGCTTTATTTCGAACGGGGTATATGTGCTGCACATTGTTCCCACCTCCGTTTATCATTATTGTATATGATATTAGCTTGTATTAAGCTTTTGTATGCTTGAAAAACCACAGAGAGCACAGAGGACGCA
>CAYXIP010000004.1:23858-39086 GCA_964465515.1 uncultured Candidatus Methanoperedens sp.
AGCTTGTATTAAGCTTTTGTATGCTTGAAAAACCACAGAGAGCACAGAGGACGCAGAGTTCTTAATTAATCCCACATTGCACTTACCAGATTCTCTGTGCTCTCCGTGTACTCTGTGGTTTATAATTTTCTGTGCATCAAAAAATAATTAAGAGAAGCGACACAAAAAGGCGGAACCTTTCATACGACTTTTGTGCCACACTTCTCCATATATCTGTATTTATTTATACTGCGCGCCCTTCGGCTGCTCTGCCTTTCTGGCTCTCAGTTTTGCATAGAACTCTTTCTGCCTCTCTCTTTCGGCAGAATCAACCTTTGGCTGCTTTGTCTTTTGCGCAGTTTCAGCCTGATCCATTGAGCTTTCTAGTCCGACCATTTTTTTCACCTCCTTTTAGTTTATTAGTAATCCCATAAATTTCATATCTGGTCCACTCTTTTCAACACGAGTCTCTCATTTTCAATTTTGACATCGACTTCCGCGCCTTTTTCGAGAGGTAAAGGGAACTGCGAGTCGCTTACTATCTTTGATTCGATAAGCACTTTGAAACTGCTAACTGGAGGGATAGCTATGATTCTCCCTTTGCCTTTCAGCACATTGACCTCCTATGGACGGTAATATTTAATAATTACATACCTGTATTTATACCTATCCCCGTACCTATCTCTATACCTATTTTCATTCTTCCAAGTTGATATTAATTTTTTTCTTCTTTTGGAATTATTATTTTTTTTACATCATGCCATGTAATAAAAAGAGAATCCGAACTGTCAGAGGGCTCAAAAAGAATGCCGAAGGAATCTGCATGTTTGAGAATACCTGCATGGATCGAGCCGGAAACTGTTTGTACCTGTACTTTCCTGTTCACAAAAACACCAAGATAAACTCTTGGGGGCTTTGAATCCTGTTTATATGCATGTGACATTGCAAGGTCGGGTAGAAGTGGTATCAATTTGACAAAGTATTCAAAAAATTTGTGCGAAACATCAAGGATGAGCATATCTGGTATCAGATGACGACTCTGTAATCTGCTGCGGGAAAGTTCATAATCCTGGCTCAGACAAACTAAAGCGCAAACCCCATTTTCGCCAGACGGTTCCAAGGATAACAATTTTTCTATCGAAGCCGGATTTATCTCCTTGGGTTTTCCCTCAAAGTTCAAGCCTGCCCTGTTCATTTCAAGAAGCATCGAATTGAGTTTCAGGAAATCAGCTGCCCGGACTATTGCCAGAGATTTCATTTTTATCCATTACCATTTATCCTATCCCGTTTTTGTGTTTTTTCTCGATAGTTAGACTAAATTACGGTGATAAATAGGTTTTGAAATGTTCACTTGCCAAATCCCTTTATACTATCAGTAAGATAGGTAAAATACCCCGTGTTGACCCATTTAAAGGGGATTGATATGCCTGATAACAACAAATATTTTGCCGCTCATAAGGAAATAACCCGGATCGCAAGGCTCTCGATATATTCCAATACTCTTTTATTTTTTATGAAGCTTGCAGCAGGTATTTTCATGGGCTCGATAAGTGTGCTCTCAGAAGCCCTCCATTCAGGCATAGATCTTGTGGCTGCTGTCATTGCCAATTATTCGGTGAGAAAAGCAGGAAAACCTGCTGACGAGATACACAAGTTCGGGCACGGAAAGTTTGAAAATGTCTCAGGCACTATCGAAGCGATTCTTATTTTCGTAGCGGCATTAATCATACTGTTTGAGTCGGGTCAAAAGATACTACTCTTTATGGGTGGTGAAAAATTACTGAAAGGATACATTGGCACAGGTATTATTATCATGGGCGTATCCGCTGTCGCAAACTTAATTGTTTCTAGAAAAATTATGAAAGTTGCACTAAAAGCCGAGTCTATAGCCCTTGAAGCAGATGCTTACCACTTAACTACAGACGTGTACACATCAGTAGGTGTCTTTATCGGTCTTGTGCTTATCAAATTGACAGGGATTGAGATTTTTGACCCGATTCTGGCAATAATCGTTGCACTCATCATTCTTAAGACATCCTATGCCCTGACAAAACGCTCTGTCTCTGGCATTATGGACGTAAAGCTCTCTGACAAGGAAGAGAATATTATCAAGTCAATAATTGCCGAGCATTATTCCAGGTATGCGGAATACCATGACCTGAGAACAAGAATGTCGGGGGCAGAGAGATATGTGGATTTGCATCTTGTTGTGCCCAAAAACCAGCATGTAGCGGATGCACATGAATTCTGTGACCATCTTGAAAAGGACATAAAGGATAAAATCCCGAATCTGTCAATTCTTATACACATCGAGCCGTGCGAGGAAGATTGCGAAATATGCAGAAAGCTGGATGTGTGTAAAGAGCTGACGCCAGCCAATGATTAAAACATCATATTAAGAGCTTCTCTTGCAGGCATACCGATTGTTATGCCGAGCTTCTTAGCAGCCTCGGAGACATCAACGGCTTTTGCATTCAGAACATCCTCGAAGCTTTTTACACCTGTTACCCTGACAGCCACGTCCCTGAGTTTATTTGCAACGTCGATATTTAAATAACCACACATCACAAATCCTCTTGCTGCCCTGATAACGAGCAGGGGCGCATGCTCCATATCCATTTTTAATCCAAGGGCGCTGCCATTTTCAAGTTTAATCTCTTCAATGAGCATAATTCTACGTGGTTTTACCGATAGAAATATTTTATCATAGCACCAATTTGGTACATCACCACGGAGGCACAGAGACGCAGAGAAATATTTCAAAGCTCTCCGTGCCTCAGCGTCTCTGTGGTTAATCTATGGATAGACATGGACGACATCAATAAAAACCTGAAAATTGCAATAGTTTTAACGGCACTTGTATTTTTCCTTGAGTTCGCAGGAGGGATAATATCCAACAGCCTTGCCCTTCTCTCGGATTCAGCCCATGTGTTCATGGACGTGGTTGCGTTATTCCTCGCATACGGCGCAATACGAATCTCCGCCCGCCCTTCCAATCGCAACGTGACCTTCGGTTATCATCGGTTTGAGATTTTCGCTGCCATGATCAACGGATTGACCATTATCGGAATTGCATTTTTCATCTTTTATGAAGCATCCAACAGGATATCGAATCCGCCTGCCGTAAAAGGCGCTCAGGTGTTTATAATCGCCACCATCGGTCTTGTTGTCAATACTTGGGCGGCTTTAAAGCTGCATGGGCATCATGATATCAATATAAAAGGAGCGTATCTGCACGTTATTGGCGATGCTCTGGCATCGATTGCGGTTATATCTGGAGCGGTAATTATAATTTTTACTGGATTCAATCTGGTTGACCCTGTTCTTAGCATTTTAATAGGTGCGATGCTGCTCTACGGTGCATTCAAACTCGTATTCGGCTCGGCGCGCATCCTGCTTGAATTCGCGCCAAAGCATGTTGATGCGGATACGCTCGCAGCTGCAATGATGGAAATTGAAGGAATCAAAGGCGCACATGATATCCATATCTGGAGCATCTGCTCAAATATCCATGCCATGAGCGCCCATGTGCTGGTGGATAGGATCCACGTTGCGCAGACGGAGGCATTGATTAGCAAAATCAGCAAGCTCGTCAAGGACAGGTTCAGGATATTGCATACCACGTTACAATTCGAATGCGCTGAATGCGAGCCTGTAGAGATCGGGCACGAGGACTACCATTAGCCCTTTCTTCCGCTCATAATTTTCCCGAGTTTGAGCAAATGTCCCTCTACTTTAACCTTTAATGATTTTTGTGATTCTACGGGTTTCAAGGGTGCAGGTATGGCGGCTGGTTTTTCCGGCACTTTTGGCATCTTGACCTTTGATACCGGTTTTTTGCTTCTTAAGAGATACCAGGACATGATCTCGGTAGAAGCAACGACACCGATAACCGCAGACCAGATTAAAAGCAGGATGTGGAGATTCTGTATATATATCCCTCCAAATGAGAATTGTGGCTCTTTAAAGAACCCTATTGTCTGGGCTGGTAGGAGATAGACAGCAACCATAGGAACAAGCACCAACACAAGAGATGCAAGTATCGGCGATATATATATTAGAATCATTAAAATTACCATAATATATATTAAAAATATCATAATTGATACTATATCCATATTATTTCCTCCTTTTAACCGTGGCTAATAAATATACAATCAGTGCAGCAACTGAGATAATTCCCACAATCGCAATGAACGATGAAATCATAAATGACATTATACCATACTGCTCGGAATTTAAAGCTGGCGCCCCTTCTTTTTTTTCTGTATCATCTGTGCTTTTTGCTCCGGGTTCGATGGTATTTGATTGTGCGTGTCTGACAACGCCGCGAATATCGCGATATGTTGCATCCGCAGCGGGAAGTTTTTCAATATTACCCTTCAGGGAATACGTGATTGTAGTACTTTCCCCTCTTTCAAGAAAACCAGACATCGTTGTTACACCACTAACAACCAGATAACCATCAGGTATTCTATCCGATACGACTACGCTTGCCTTCCTGTCACCGGTATTGCTTATAACAAGTTTAACGTCTGTTAGGCTTTCACTACTCCTTATATTTAAATACTGGGTCTTTATTACTGCAGTTTTGGTCATACTTATATAGGGCATATGCACTGTCATTTCCACTCTTTTAGAGGTGGATAACCTCCCATCCCACTGTGCAGTTGCGGCAGGAAGAAAATACAATCCCGGTCTTATTGGTGTAACATAATACGCAAAGGCTGTGGAGTTCTTTGGCCCAAGTGCTATATCCCAGTCAAATTTTTTTGCCGTAAGTTCGTCAGATACGGTGTCGTGGACATGTATTGACTTATTATTCAATCCTGAATTATAAATATAGAGTTCCACCCTGACGTTTTCATCATCTGTATCTGCCGGGACGCGTTTTATTATGGAGACCTCGGGCATGATGGATATATCCTTGCTTGCTGTGATTATCTGGGCATTGTTATAATAATCTCGCGTCTCGATTTTTGCAGTGATGGTGAGTGTGGAATTTGCAGGCAAGCCTGTTATCTGTGAATAAAAGGACTTCGAACCGTTAATGCCTGTTGCTGCGAAACTATCGGGCAGGATCTCAGCATTCAGATTGCTTTGCAGAGTTATGCCCACTATATTCTGGGCACCATCGCTCGCTATTTTTATTGTAACAGGGATTGTTTCATCAGGAAAGTATTCATCCTTGTCCGTCAGCACCCAAGCTTGAATGTCAGGAGTCCTATTTGTAGAGAATTCAAGCTTTATAAAACCCGTTCTATTTATATCTCTGACAGCAAACCTGAAATCCCCATAGTCCTTTGAGCCGTTATTTGAAAGGGTGTTTGTTTCAGTCATGCTGCTGTTTGATACAATCAGGTTCACCGAATCGCTACCAAAGGTGTCAATATTGAACGTATAATTTCCGACCGAGTATGTCTCGCCCCATTTCAACACTGTTTTAGCTAACGGTCTCCATATGGTTTCATTTTCAGGTTTGCTGATTGCTATCCACGAATAATCCCCTTTAATTCCAAGCAGGGTTATACCGATATTATCGTATTGTTTGAAATCATTTATATAAAAGTTTCGCGTTTCTATCGGATTCTCCCCTCTGTAAACAGTCACAGCGGCTTTTGTGTTATCTAATATTTTTGATTTTATGAGATAATTCCCAAAGGATACGGATTGGTTGGATTTGATAAATCCAGAATATTTGGCAACCCAGACATTATCCATTGTGCTTGCAGATGCGACTGGAAGGATACCTATCATCATGAAACATATTACAATTCTGATGCTCATTATGCTCATAATTGAATTCTATTGGTTTAAACTTTTTCTTGTTTGTACTGGCAGAGAGGGATTCGACATCTTGCTGATAGAGTATATATACATCGAATAAATATATAAATAATAAATACAAAATAATGACCAATAATATTATATCTCATGATGATAATTATAACTATTTAAAAGATGGTTAATGAGGTAAGTATGTTAAAAGACCTGTCGGGAAAGTTTGTATTGGCAATGCCCGAAGGGTCTCTTATTAAAAAACTTGAAAAAATAAAAAAAGCTTCGGTGGCACAAGAGACAAGGGGTGGCGACTTATCTCCGGATGTGATAGAAAAGCTGAGGGAGGAACTTAAAAAAACCCCCGAAGAGCTCAACAAAAAAATCGAAGAGATGATAAATTCAAAATCTGAGCAGATAAAAGCCAGTACAGAAGCGGTAAAGAACATCGAGTCACAGTTCAGCAAGCTGGAACAAACAGTATCGGCAGGGAAAAAAGGCATAGATGATTTTAAGGCAAGGCTGGACAAGATGGATGAAACAGTTCTGGAATTATTGTCGCTGTATGAGGTTGTATCAAGCACTGTGAACCCCTTTCTTGACAATAAAGAGGGCCCTGTGGCTGAAAAGCTGGCTGATATTGAGAAAAAGGTCGAGGAGTTGAGCCAGAAAACCCCTGAGGTACCGGAAAATCTCACGGTTGAAGTTGATAATAGATTCAAAATCTTTGAAAGCAATATGGAAGAACTAAAAAAAATGGTGGAATCAAATGTTGTAAATGAAGAGGCGCTGGTTGAAAAAGTCACGGAACAGGTTCTGGAACACATCAAACCGCAATCGCCAAAGCAAGGGAATTCTTCAATCCCTCAGGAGACCAAGACGTTTGAGCAAACATCAGATGCATCTCGATACAGCGGAGATCAGGGGGCAAAGCTTACCTTCTTGGATAGCAGGCCTGAGACCTCGGTCATTCTTTTGAACTGGATCCAATTCCTTATGGAAAAGGTGGGACGAAATAACCTGATCGACATACTTGAATACTATGTTGAAATAGGCTGGATAAGCCAGGAAGTAAGTTCAATGATAATGGATTACGCAAACGGGATAGATTATTATGTGGAAAGGCCGACATGGAAACTTCTGCCTGAAGACCACACAAAATCCCTCCTGTTTATAGAACAGTTAAAGGGCAAAAAGATAGATAAGAACTTAATTTCAAGACTTGAGCGGGATCTTGACAAGATTATCCGAAGCAGCGAAATCCTGGTCACCTGATTTTTCTTTTACTTCTGCCGTACGTGTAGAGCAGCAATATAATTAAGAGCGAGCTTCCTCCAATTGTTACCAATGCCAGGCTCTGATACGAGTTCTTGTATGCGTATATAGAAATCAGCGTTCCTATGGACATTGCCACAGGCATTAACATGCTCAGCGTGGTAAATTCTTTTGATACCATGTTCATCCCAGCATGCGAATCATTGCAGCAAACGAGACCTCTGCTGCAACAGCAGAAAGCCATACCATGCCCACAAAGTGAATATAAGAATTGAAAAGGCTGCCTCCATCCACAGCTCTTAACATGAGCGCGGATAGCAAAGAGTGCCCTACCATCATGCTCATAAGCAGCAGTGCAAGCAAATTTATATCTACAACACTGTTCAGAGCGATAATCTGGGACATTCCGGGGGGAATATCCGCGCCTGAAAATATATTTATCAGCATCTTGACAATCCCGAGTGTAAGAAACATGGTGAAGGCAATACCTCCTGTCAATCCATATACCTCACCAACAAGGCTTCTTGCCAGAGAATAACGAAGTTTTCTCAGTGATACAATGCGCATGAAGTTATCCCCGATTATTTCGCCGATAACTTCAGGTTTTCCTCCCTTGTCGATTCCTTCGGCAAATATCGTGGCGAACCGCTCGATGAGGTTACTCCCCGTGCCTGCTGCAAAATAATTCCAGGACGTATATTTATTGATCCTGGTCTCAAGACGTTTGTATAAATCCTTGACCTCGAGGGTGAGGGGACCGAAATCATGGTAGGTCAGGTTGCGGAGCGATTCCCGGATAATACCGCCTCTTGCTCCCGCAGTTGAACCGAGGGCACGCACGAACTGAGAAAAATTGTCATCCTTTCTTTTTATCAGCTCTTCTTCCCTTCTTGCATAATACCCGGTTATAGCAAGGGGAGAAAGGGCTATTGCAATCATTATGGTAACCGGGAGCCCTCCTCCCAAGAGCAGCAGTATAATCGAAAGAACTGTGCTTCCAAGTATCGAAATCGGAAAAGACATACGAATAACCCTTTCTGCCTCGGTTTCGATGTTAAGCGTGTGCCAGATTTTATCTTTTGGCGCCTTAGTTTTCATGAAATACACAATAATCCCTTCAGCCCCCAGGAATGTCACGATAGAACCTCCCAGGAGAGTAAGTGGATCTATTCCAGTTATTATTGGCATTATCAGAGAGATGGATGTAAGGAAGATGAGGGCGGTCATCATTGCAACGAATATCTCTTTTGTCATTGAGATTTCACTGAGGGATTTCTTATACATGGTGTCGAATTCATTCATCACCACTTTCTGCTCAGTCCACACAAACTCTTCAAATGGCTCTCCCGCTTCAGCAGAGTGCGCCAGTCTATCGAGAAAATCTGCAAAAATCGCTGATGGTGTTCTTTTTGCCATAAACCTGCAAGCTTGAGCAAGGCTGAGATTCCAGTCATTCATAAGCGAATAAATCTTAGCCGTTTCCGTGGCAAGATAACCGTATGCTTCATGCATGGAAAGATGATGAATAACCTCTTTCCTTGCCATGTTGGATGCTGCAAGCACGCCCATATGCGTGATATAATAATGCATGTTCAGGTCAATCTGGCTTCTCTTGCCCTCCATCACGGAAATAGGATAAAAAAATACAAGCCCTATACAGAGTACAGGAACAAGCAGGAGCACGTACAGGAATATGCCCGTTACAAGGCTTGGTACAACGAGAAGCATGACGAGCGGGAAAAAAATACCCATAGCTGCAACAGGCAGAGCAAACTTCATCATGTACTGCTCCTGGGTCATGTCCATACATTCGAATGCTTTTTCCAACATGGTTCACCTATAGTGCAAAAGGAAGCCCGTCAACTCCGCGTCTTTCGAAATCCCATATTATATCTTTTACTTTATAATAATCAGTTATGTTCAGCTCTGCCATTTTTTCAAGCACCTTTGCCCTGAGCTCAAGCTCTTTGTAAATCCTTTTTTTATCTGCATACCCAAGTTTTTGAGCCACAAGATTTTCAAGGATATAGCTATTGTTCAATCCCCGGAAATTTTGCTTATCATAAACAGGGTCGTACTGGAAAACCGCTCTTGTTACAACACCCTTTGATTCCTCCAGATACCCTTCTATTTCCTCAACCGAGATGCATCGCCGCAAAAACACACCCTGCCTGTAAACTGCCTGCAGGATTATTACCACGTTCAGGTTGTCTATGAAAGTAACAGGGACTTTGATAGGGTCGCCTGTAATTCTCTGGATGAGTTTCTTTACAGACGAGGCGTGGAATGTTGCCATGACAGAATTGCCAGCCTGCATTGCCTGAAATGCCACCGCACCCTCCACGCCCCTGATCTCACCTACGATTACGTAGGTAGGGCGAGAGCGAAGTGCAAGCTTCAGCAGCGAGAACATATCCACCTGCGAATTTTTCGGGCCGGTCTCACGGGTAATCATCTGCTGCCACACCGACTGCGGGGCAACGACCTCGGCTGTGTCCTCCACGCTGTATATTTTGCCCTTTGAATTTATAAAGGGCAGTATGGAATTAAGTGCCGTTGTCTTCCCGCTTGCCGTTTCGCCGCTCACGAAGACGTTCATGCCGTTTTCAAGGCAGAGCCAGAGGTAAGCCGCTATCTCGACGCTGATGCTGCCCCATTTTATGAGCTGCGTCACGCTTGTCGGGATGGGATTGAACTTCCTCATGGTAAATGAGCTACCGCGCCTGCTTACTTCGCGGCTGTAGATTATATTGATACGGGAACCGTCTGGCAATGCGCCATCCGCGATGGGTCTGAAATCACTCACAGGTCTGCCGATACGCTCACTCATCACCCTCATCCATTCATCAAGTTCCTCATCGGTTGAAAAATGAATATTCGTCTGCATCATGCCGAAAATTTTATGCACCACAAATATATTTTGTCTGCCTATATTATTGATATCCTCAAGATAGGGGTCGCGAATAATGGGTTCGATTATACCGTGACCCACTACGTTCCTGTCGATAAAATATTTTATTTTTTTAAACTGTTCTTCTGTTAATGCAACTCTCTCCTTATCTTTTTCAGTTTCTCCTATGACAATTATTTTTTCAAGAAGCCTCTTGAAATGTTCTCTGAGTTTTTCCGTGTTGTCTGCGGCAGGTTCCTGCGGTGTTTTTTTCAAAATTATGCTCAGAATTTCTTCGTACTTGCTCTTTTCGACCTCTGTCATCTCAGGTTCGATGGAATAATACTCGGCAGGGGTTTTTGGTGTCCCATAAATATGAATAAAAATCGGGTCTCCCACTGGATAAATCGCGTTAACGTTTTTTTTGTCTATATCTCTTGAGAGCTGCGTCACAAACTCAGGTATCGTGCCGTTTTTTTCCTGGAATTCACGAAGGTATTTCCCGAGATGGGGGTTATTTTTAACCGCCTCTTCAAGCGTCATGGCACCTCAGACAGCAAAAGGAATCCCTTCAAGACCTTTCTCACGATATGCTTTCACGAGCTCAAACGTCCCCATGAAATCGAATATCCCGCGTTCAACCATCGCATCAAGAATCCTTGCCCTGGTTGCGAGTTCTTCATAGATTCTCCGTTTATCCCTGTAACCCTGCCTCGCTGCAATCTTTTCTTCGAGGATATAGCTGTTGTTCAATCCCCTGAAATCATGCCTGTCACTTGATGGATTCCATTCGAAAACAGCACGAGTTATCACGCCGCCTGCTTCTTCATAGTAACCTTCAAGTTCTTCCACTGCAGTTATGCGCCTTATCAGCATGCCGTTCCGGTACATGGCATGAAGCACCACGCAAACGTTGAGATTATCTATAAACGTGACAGGGACGTTTATGGGGTTGCCTATAAACCTCTGTATCATCCTTTTCACAGATGAGGCATGGAATGTCGCCATCACAGGATGACCTGTTTGCATTGCCTGGAATGCCACCGCACCCTCCACGCCCCTTATCTCGCCTACTATAATATAATTGGGGCGCGAACGAAGCGCAGCCTTGAGCAGGGTAAACATATGAACCTGTGATTCCTCTGCGCCCTCCTCTTTTGTGGCAAGCTGCTGCCATACTTCATGCGGAGGTGTAACTTCCGTGGCATCTTCTGCGCTGTATATCTTGGCTTTTGGGTCTATGAATACGAGCGTGGCATTCATGGCAGCAGTTTTGCCGCTCGCTGTTTCCCCGCACATAAATATACTCATACCATTTTCCAGGCAGAGCCAGAGATATGCCGCTTCTTCGGAACTCAATGTTCCCCATTTGATGAGCTGGGTTATGGAGAGAGGGGTTTTTGTGAATTTTCTTACTGTAAAAGAACTTCCGCGCCTGCTGATATCGTCGCTGTAAGCGATGGCGATGCGCGAACCGCTTGGAAGAGTGCCGCCGGCTAGTGGATTTGCGTCACCTATTGGTCTTCCAATTCGTTCGCTCATGGTTCGAAGCCAGTTATCAAGCGATTGCTTGGAATCAAACTGTATATTGGTTTTGAGATTCCCGAATATCTTATGCACAAGCGATACAGGATTTAAGCCAACGCAGTGGATATCCTCAAGATACGGGTCAAGCATTGTGGCTTCAACCGGTCCAGAATCAATAATGTCCCTTACTATGAGATAGCTGAATTTGTCGTATTCTTCTTTGGTTACGGGAATTGCAGAAGCGCCAGATACTTTTTTCCCGATTGGTCCAACTTTTATCGTCTCATCGAGAAGCACAAGGAGAGTCTTTTTCAGATTTTCCTTTGATACAGGGGTTTTACTTTTAAGCCCTTTTTCAAGGACTTTTTCAACAATAAGGCTGTATTTACCGGTTTCATCCCTATTCAGGTGCGGTTCGATGACGTTGTATATAGTCTCCTTCCCCGGCTCTCCCATGATATGTATGAATACCGGGTCTCCCACCGGATATATCATGTTGGGCGTTTTTTCAAGCGACATCTCGCGGGGAATCTGGATGACAAATGAAGGGAGCGGTTTATTATTTTTTTGAAGGTCTGCAAGGTATTGCGAAAGATGGGGGTTGCGCTTTAGTGCATCGTCAAGCGTTTCGTTCATTTCCATCACGACACAGATGCGATTTCAACTACCACACCCACGTTTGACTCAATCCTGAAACCGATCATGCTTTCGACGGAAGCAGAGGCTCCTGTGAATTTATTTACTATAATTGTTCTCTTGATGCTGCTGCCAAGCGTGCTCACCTTCAAGGAAAGGTTTATGTCGCTTGCACCAACGAATTCCGAAAGGATCTTAGGCTCCAGTTCAGAGGGGTCAATAGAGAGGATGATTGTTTTTTTTATTCCTGTCAATTTTTTGAAAAACGATATAAGTTCAAGACTTTTTTCTACATTTGCGCTGTGTTTGATAAGGGATGAGATGGTGTCTATTATTATTACGTCGTTATCGAAGAGTTCTTTTCCATTTCTTAATCGTTCGATGAAATCCGTTCTTGCTGGCATAGGACCTATAAGGGAAAGGACGGGGATGTAGAGCAGTTTCTTTTTTAACAGAAAACCTGCCATTTTGTAGTTAAGCGAATACATCTGGTTGATAAAACCTTTGGTTGTTAACTGGGTTGAAACATAGGCGACTGAAGAGCCGTTCTCCATAAGTCCATATGCAAACCGCTGGCAGATTGTGCTTTTTCCGCTTCCGTTGCCTCCTTCTATTACTACGATGGAGCCTGATGGAAAGCCTCCGCCCAGCCTGCTGCACACCTCATCGCGTTTTAAATCAAAGTGACGGATACCGTTGCTCATAAACATCATATCCTGAAAGGCAGCGTATCTGCTACGCCGTTTCCAGCGACCACTCGCACTGTATTGTCTCCGGATTGTATCAGAGAATAGCTGGAATTAATTCTCAGGACATACGTGGGGTACCATTTAGAGATGCCCACACTGTCCATGATTGTCCAGTTGCCTGTTACGTTTACATACTTCCCGTTCACAAACATATTGACTGCTGTGGGGTCAAGCGTGTTTTTTCCTGTATTTTTCACAAAGAAGCTGCAATTTTTTGAATCGCACGGAATCGCCGCAGGGTCGTTGATTATTGTGATGTCGGTCTTCAACTGGTCAGCCAGGGTCTTGCTGCCCATAGCCGAGGATGCAGTTATGGACTGGACATTTTGCGTCAGGACGCCGACGACTCCCACGGCTATCACGACTGCACCTATGAAAAATATCAGATGGGTTGTTGCTTCGCCTGCCATGATTTTTTCCTCATTATATTATCCACCCCACTTACATGGGTTATTTGCTGATGGGTTGCATTTTATGGTTCTGGACTGGATGCCTTCATTTCCAAGATTATCAACCGCTGTCAGGTAAAACCAGTCGGCATTACATACAGGATTACCTCCATTATTTACTGGACATAATGAAGAATAATTAAAAACTTGATTATTAATGTCCCCTGTTATTTGCTGGATAACATAAGGTTGAGGAGGGCACTTACCTGTATTACTTTCACTATTAATATCATACAAGTTATAATATGCGATTCCAGCCGCAGCATACGACGCATTCCAATAGAATTGAAATGAATTATTCTGGCTATTGGTACTTCCAGTAAAATTTGTTGGCGCGGTTGGAGCAATTACAGAAACTCCATTTTCTGCATCAACCAGCAGCCTGATTTCGGGACCTGGCGCTGGAGTGTCAGGAGTTGCAATATAAATGTTGGAAACCTGCATGCTGGCGTTGTTTAAAGGAGTCCAGACATTTCCTGAGGTAACATAAGTGGTGCTGCTATAAGAACGATTAAAAAGGACTGTTGCTTTTGTTGCATTCAATACAATACTCCCATTATTTCTGACAGTTAGATAAAGTGTATAGGGTCCAGATAATGTTTCTGTACCTTGACCTTTCGTGTATCTGTCACCGCCACCAGCAGGGCTTAAACATGTATTTACAATCGTCAGCGCAGTCTGCGCCTGATCAGTTTTTATACCAGCATAAATATTCTTCGCCTTCAGCGGCGCAGTCTGGCTATCCTTAGCAACCCCATATGTCACCACACTTGCCATCACCAGACCCGCAGCCAGCAGAACTCCGAGCATTATTACAGAAAATCCCATACAATCACCTACGGCGAAAGTGCATAAGCCGATATTCCGTTCTCTGCTACAACTTTTATACGACTGTTGTTGGGATAACTACCCGTGAGGATTGAGATATTCTTGCTATTCTTCGGAACCCATGTATTTCCAATAGGTGAGAGATTGTAAGAAGGATAGTAGTTCCCGTTGACAAAAATCTCAAGAGCACTTGAATTGAGCGTGGTCTCGCCCGTATTCTGGACTGTAATATTCAGATACGGTGGATTTGCCGGCCAGATATTCGTTATCGTGATATCTGTCTGCATTTTCGCTTTTTTCATGGTATCCTGGTCATACTGAGCTTTTTTCACAAGGTTCTGGTCGTAATTAACCAATGAATAGATGGAAGTCGCCACAAATAAGAATCCGACAAATAACAGTGCAACGACAACCGAAGTTTCCGCGCCCATAGTTGAAGTCCTCTATTATGCTCATTATAGTTATAATGATAATTACTTGACTTAAAGGTTGTGATGCAAGATGGAAGAAAAATAAAAATTATAAAAATAAAAAAATTCGATACACCTTATACCTTACGGGTATATCGAATTAGAACCTGCTGCAATGGCTGGAAGTGTCAATGGCAGGTTGAATGTTGTACCCTTTTCCGGTGTCAGTGCAATTGGCACGGATGCCTTCGACGCTAAACTTAATCCTGTGATGTCGAGTCTTGCCAGAGCACCAGATTTAAGTACCGGAGGGGAACTCACTGGTGTATTAGTCCATTGATTGACTGAGGTATTTAGCCCATTGCTGGGGTCCCTTAATGAATACACCGTGAAATTGGTGCTAGACGATAGGAATGCTGAAAGATTAGGGCTATAGCCATAGGGCACAGAGTTGACCTTTACCAAAAGCTTGCTCAAGTCAACATCTGAACTACCTGATGCAAGTCTTACTGTAATGTTTATTGTATTTAATGTTCCAGCAGCGGTGGCAACTCCGTCCACTGATTCTACGACAACGTTTTCTGATATTGCCGACGCAGCTTCCTTCGTTGTTGATGTACTCTTGGACTGCATCGTACCCGACGTTTGGATTAGCACTGCGGCAGCGACAGCAGCCACAAGCACCATTGCTATGAATATGATGAGCG
>CAYXIP010000005.1:0-38104 GCA_964465515.1 uncultured Candidatus Methanoperedens sp.
CCAACGCCTTATGAGTTCTACCAGTACTTCGATATATAAATCAGAAGCCAATTCCGCATGCTTATGCGTGTTGGAATGGCTTTTATATTTTTTAGCGCATTATGTATAACAGTGTAAGGTGTTGGAAATAACATGTATTTTGAAAAAGCAGGTAAAGAAAATACCGAGAAAACGCTTCAAATCGCTAAAGAGGAAGCAATTAAGAGGAAAATAAAGCATATAGTCGTCGCCTCCACATACGGAGATACGGGACTGGCTGCTGCCGAGTTGTTGAAAGGTACAGGAATAAATCTTGTAGTTGTTACCCACAACACTGGGATTCGAGAAGAGGGTTTGCAGACTTTCAGTAAAGAGGCAAAAAAGAAGATCGAGGAACTGGGAGGAAAGGTTCATACAGGAACCATGGTGCTCAGAGGACTTGGTACGGCATTAAAGGAGAGAGGAGGAAGTTCGCAGGAGCAAATAGTGGCAGATACCCTTCGGATTTTCGGTCAGGGAACCAAGGTCATTATTGAGATTGCAGCCATGAGCGCAGACGCAGGCTTGATACCCTTCTCAGACATTATCGCAGTGGCTGGAACAGGCAGAGGAGCAGATACAGCAGCAGTTATCAGGGCGAATTCATCAAATAAATTTTTTGAAATCAAGGTAAAAGAATATCTTGTCAAACCGAAAAATTTCTAAAGCTTTTTATATTTTCAGGAAATACAGTATTACAGGCAGCAGTATCACTCCCATAGCGTGTGTTTTTCTTATTTTTGCAAACGATGCCACCATCCCGACAGGTGTGGATATCAAAAATATGACAAACCCGAACCAGCCTGTGAACATGAAGACCATAAAAGAAAGCCCTGCAAGGACACCTGCGCACAGTTTTGAGTAATTGATTCCAGAAAGAAAACCTGCTACCCTGTCTCCAAGATAAATCGTGGTATAATAAGAAATCACAGAAATAAACACTATAACAATTAACAAAAATATTATAACTGAAAGCTCCCACTCTTTTATATTGACCAGTTTATCGATGGCAACCATGGCGCCGCTTCGTGCCTTCTGGATTATGTAAAGGGCAATTAGACTGAAAATCGCATTTGATGTGTTGGCGCTGCTTATTGATACCATGAATTCCTTCGACGAATCCGCTACTTTCTCCTCACGGACAAAGAGCCTTGCTATGATTGTGCCAACAGCAGAGGATACGCCGGGAAGCCATGCCACAAAAGAACCTGCCACGCTTCCTGTAAACATGGCGCGGATAATCCTCCCTTGAGAAAGCTCGAACCTGCATTTCACCTGCTGCAAAGGTACCTCTGATTTCGTTATCAGGCTGATAACAAGCATGGAAGCACCGAATAACCCTGAAAGAAGAGGAAGAAGAATTGAAGGTTCCCCGAATTTAACAAGCGGCGCCATCAAGCCCTCATTTCCGAATGCAAATATCCCCAGAGCTCCTGAAATAAAAAACAGTACCACAGCATACATCTTGAATTTGAGGTGAACGAGAGAACCCTGCCCTTCAATTTCTTCCCCTTTCTCGATACCTATCATGAGTACAACGATCAATACAAGAATCCATCCGATGTATGCGTTTATTGTGCCGTAGATGTTCAGGAAGAAAAATGCCATGGGAAAAGCCATTAACAAAGAGACGAAGACTGCGCCTGCGCTTCCAAGTGCTGAAAGCCGCACAGCCTCAGCACCTCTTCCCTCCATGAGAAGCGCATGACCGGGGAGTACTGCGAGCGCAGTATCGGGTTCGGGTGCTCCGAGGAAAATCGAAGGTATAATGTCAAGGAAGGTGTGCGCTATGGAATTCGAGAGAATTACCACTGCAATATAGAACGGCGCAAAACCGATGCTCGTGAAGAATGGTGAGAGCGCAACAAGAAGAAGGGCAAAGTTATTGACATGAATGCCTGGTGTGAGACCGGAGATTATGCCGAGGAGGAATCCGAGGAAGATGGAGATAATAAGTAAGACGAAGGAGATTTCAGTCATAGCCTGTCTACTACTTAGTCGCATAATAAAAAGCATTTGTTTTAAGTTTTGAAAAGAATGTTACAAAAGATGATTCGGCAACCAGTGCAATCAAGTAGTCTGCGAACGGTTGGTTATGATAAGGAAACAAAAGTCCTTGAAATAGAGTTTATCAAAGGCGGAGTGTACCAGTATTTTGATGTAGATGAGTCCGTATATACAGGGCTTATCGGTGCGGATTCAAAAGGAACTTACTTCCAAAAAAATATCAGGAGATCTTTCCGATACAGGCGAATATGCCGAGCATGAAGTGCGAAATCTTGAGTTTTCAGGCTTCGGTAAGAGCGAGATGACGGCGTAGTTCCTGATATTGTGGGGAACGGTACACTTGAAAATTGTCTATCTCTAATATCCTGAATGGTTCGGGTAAAGTTTGGGAAAATCCATTTAACAATCAAAAACTTAGAGACCATGCAGGAAAAGGGCGGGTTGGGGATGGGCGGTAGTGTTTTAACAGCAAGGCAAATTCACTCCTGTCGCTTAAGTTTTCGGTTAAACTTGTTTAAAATCTCTTCCATGTTCTTTGAAAGGAAATATATTGCAGGGTAGCCGTTTCCCTTAGTGATTATTCCATTTTTAATTAAAACATCAATATGATGCCTGACAGTTTTATAATCCAAATTCAAAGCTTCTGATAATTGATTTGCGTTATAAGGTCTGTCTGTAAGATTGTTCACGATCAACGCACGTGTACTTCCTCCCCGCGTTCCCGTCATTAAATACCGCAGCAGTTGTAATTGTTTATTGGACTCCTTGAGTTCCTGTTTAAGTCTCTTATTTTCTGTTATATCCCTTGCGATTCCATGGATTTCTCTCGGATTGGCACCGTCTCTGATAGCCCTTGATTTTATTTCGGCCCATCTGTGTTCACCGTTCTTGCACACGAACTCGATGATATCTGTATGTTTCACAATATCTCCCGAAAGACGTTTTCTCAGGCGCTCTCGGGCAATCTTTAAGCTCTCAGGTGTTAGCCAATTCGAAATGTTCGTGCCAATAACATCATCTTTTTCGCAGCCAAGTATTTGAAGACCGATCAGGTTCATATCAAGAAAATTGCCATCCTTATCGAGTACGTACATGATGTCCTGCGCATTTTCAAAAAGCTCCCGGTATTTTGATTCGGATTTTTTTAGCTCCTGTTCCAATTTTCTTTTTTCAGTAATATCCCTGGCTATGCAGTGAACTGCTATTGTTTTGTCGCCTTCTTTGATAATCCGGCTTCTAACCTCCAACCATCCATGTTCTCCATTTCTCCGTATAAATTCATACACTACTGGCTGTTCAACACCTTCACCCAGGAAGTATTTTCTTGTGTTATTCAGAGCCTGCCTGAGGCTCTCCGGTGTAAGCCAGTCAGAGAATCGAGTCCCTATTACCTCATCTTTCGTATAACATCCCGATATTCTGGCTGCTGCATTATTCGCTGTGATGATATGACCCTCAGCATCGAAAGTAAAGATTGCATCATTGGCGTTCTCAAAAAGATCCCTGTACATTTTCTCTGATCCCTTGAGTTTTTCATGGTATTCCTTAAGCTGTTTTTCCAGCTTCATTTTCTCGGTAATGTCCCTGCCTATGCCGTGGACTGCGACTACCTTACCACAATTTTTAATAAGTCGTCTTTTTATCTCCATCAATCGATGCTCCCCATTCTTGCAAATCACATCGAGAACCATCGGCTCTGCAGGTTTGCCTGCGATGCATTTCTTCAGGTTCTCACGCGTGAGTTTAAGGCTTTCCGGTGTAATCCATTTGGATATGTGGGTTCCTATTATCTCCTCTTTCGTGCATCCAAGCATCTTTAGTGCAGTGCTATTTACATCCAAAAAATAGCCATTGACATCGTAGATGTAGATGGCATCGCTGGCATTCTCAAAAAGGTCTCTATATTTTAGATCAGATTCCTTGAGCCTTTGCTCTAATGTCTTCTTTCCAGTTTTATCTTCTTTAGACCGAAGAGTTCGAGACATGTAAAGTACTACGATATTCTTATATTATTTAGTATTTACCCTCGCAATATCTACGTTGGTGTTCATCTTGGTTCAATTCTTCAGCATCACTCAAAAGGGTTGCCAACGCTGGCAAATAACGCCATCACCCTGATGCGCCCTGTCATGGTATCCTCAACATTTGCGCCCCAGATTATCCGCTCGCAATGGACACGCTCTGCCATCAATTCTCCCACCTTTGCCACTTCTTCAAGCGTCATTTCCTGACCTCCGGTGATATGAATAAGTAAACCATGCGCAGAAGACAGATCCGGGATGTCAAGCAGGGGAGCATCCATTGCCTGCTGAACAGCTTTATCGACACGCATTTGACCATCCGCCTCACCGATTCCAAAGGATGATATGCCCCCTTTTTCAAGCACTGCCTTCAGGTCTGCAAAGTCAAGGTTCATCAGGCTGGGTTGCGTTATGATTTCCGTGATACCCTTGATAAAGGTGCCTATCAGGGCATTTGCAACTGCAAAAGCTGTTTTAAGAGGCAATTTTCCTGCCACTTTCCGAAGTTTGGTATTATCAAGCAACACCACTGAGTCGCAGAGCGGAGAGAGAGCCCGAATAGTCTTTTTGGCGTTTTCCCTGCGTAGCGATTCGATCTCAAAGGGCATGGTCAGGCATGCGATTGTGAGTGCGCCAAGCCTGCGCGAAATCTCTGCAACTACGGGAGCAGAACCTGTTCCAGTCCCGCCGCCAAGCCCTGCCACTATGAACACGATGTTATTATCATCAAGCTCTTTTTTGAGTTCTTTTCTGCTTTCACGGGCACATTCAGCACCTATTTCGGGAAAGCCTCCGCATCCCTTGCCCCTGCATCTCTCTTTTCCAATGAGCATGCGTTTGTCCGCATGCTGCAGAACAAGGTGGTTTATATCGGTGTTAGCCGCAATTGTTTTTGCGCCCAGTATGCCTCTTTGCCAGAGATACGTGATAATGTTGCATCCTGCACCTCCAAGACCTATAACTGCCACAGATGGTCTTGATGCCTTCTTTACCTCATTCAGTTCCGCGGTCATCGAAGAAGTTTAATAGATTATCTTCGATATAAATATTCGCTCAGGGGGAATTGTAAAAGTAGCAAATTCTTTGCGTACTTTGCGCCCTCTGCGGTGAAAATCATGCACCGCAAAGCACGCCAAGAGCGCAAAGTTGCGATATGCGAGAATTTATATTCTAATCCAGTAACTTTGGATACATGCGAATCGGAGTCATCGCAATCCAGGGAAATGTCGAAGAACACGTTAATGCCATGGTAAAGGCATTAAAAGAGGCAAAACGAGAAGCAGACGTCATAAAGATAAAACATAAAGGAATAGTTCCAACATGCGATGCATTAATCCTTCCAGGCGGTGAAAGCACCACGCTTGGCAGGCTGATGGAAAGCGAAGGAATTTCCTCTGAGATAAGGAGTGCTGCACATGCAGGTGTTCCTATAATGGGAACTTGCGCAGGACTTGTGTTGCTTTCAAAACAGGGGGACAAACAGGTAGAGAAGACAGGGCAGCCTTTACTTTCACTGATGGATATTCGTGTGAACAGGAACGCCTTCGGGCGGCAGAGAGAATCGTTTGAAGCTCATGTGGACTTTAAAGGGCTTTCCAAGCCTTTCAATGCCGTGTTCATACGTGCGCCATGCATCACACAAGCGGGCAGGGGTGTGGAAATCCTTTCGATATACAATGGTTCCATAGTTGCTGCAAAGCAGGATAACATGCTTGCTCTTGCGTTTCATCCCGAATTGACACATGATGCGCGAATACACCATTATTTTTTGAAAATGATAGGATTATAGCTTTTCTATCCTTCTGGATATCCTTTCCTTTTTCAGAGCGTTTCTTATTTTTCCTTCGAGCGCCTGGAACTTTTCACTCCTCCTCAGGAAAGGATATGAAAGTGCAAGCACTATGAGAAGCCCGATAATCCCATAAACTGCAAGCTGGGCTTGAGTTATCACCGGTACTGAGATCTCGATTTTGAGCTCTTTGAATTGTACAGAATTAAACCTATTTTTAACCGAGTTGCCCTGTTCGCTTACATCCGACGGGCTTATTTTATTTCCATTTTCATCCCTAAATGTAGCCGAACTGCCTTGCGGTTTTGTAATTATAAGTACGATTGGAGGCAGGTCCGAGCTCTGTACATACTGGTAATTTATTAGGGTTGGATATGTCAGCATCTTTGTATATACCTGTGTCTTGGTCAGTGTTCCTTCGGGGTTTGCAGTCACCAGATATTCAATGATATAAAGAGAAGCAAGAGTATTTGTTTCAATATCATCGTGCCAGCTAACGATATTCCCGTTTTGTACGACAGGAAGGTAATCAGTTGCAGTTCCTGACGTCATTTCGTTTTTTGCAATTTCTCCCGTTTCGTTCCTTTTAATAATCCGAGCCCCGTCTGGAACCCATGTTCTTAAAGAACCCGAGAAATTCTGAGTTCCCACATTCTTAAATATCAGGGTTTCTCGTACGTACAACCTGTTTTCTGATTGAAATTGAACCGCATCTACCTCGATAAGATGCTGCACTAATCTAATATCCTGTTCCGATTGCGTGGTGTTTAGCAAAACAGTAGCAATCTGACCCTGTTGCGTGATATTCCCCTGTGTAGTTGAATTGTTTCCTGCCATCCACGGAAACCCATAGGCTGTGCTGATCAAAAAAGCAATTAAAAATATTGAGACAATAAATTGTGCCAGCTTTCTCATGTATCCTCGCCTTTAATGTAGTATTGATTAGATATATCTTGTTGTTTCCATCGTTAAATTAATAGATTCAACCGACCTTAAGACCTCGATATGCCAATGCTTGAATCCTATCAAAAACACATCGCAGATAGACAAAAGCAGGGAATCCCTCCACTTCCCCTGAATGCCAAACAGGTAAAAGAGCTATCCGAACTTGTGCTCAATCCACCAGAGGGTAAGGAGGAGCTCGTCCTGAAACTTCTGAAAGAACACATACCTCCTGGTGTTGACGATGCATCGCTTGAAAAGGCAAAGCTTCTTCGAAGCATTGCGCTTCGTGAAAAAAGCTCAAAAATATTAAGCCCGCACGATGCAGCAGTGCTTCTTGGAATGATGAAAGGCGGCTACAACATCGAGACGCTGATCGAATTGCTCGACGATGAGCTTGCAAATGATGCTGCTTTAGCCTTATCTGATACAATACTTATTTTCGGTTTCTTTGATAGAATAGAGGAGCTTGCACGTACAAATAACCATGCTGCGAAGGTTTTGGAAAGCTGGGCAAAGGCTGAGTGGTTCTTTCGCTCCAGAAGACTTCCAAAAACGCAGAAAGTTGCGGTATTCAAAATCCCGGGTGAGGTCAACACTGATGACCTTTCACCTTCATCCCGTGCAGGAAGCAGAGCCGATATTCCGCTCCACGCCCTCTCCATGCTCGAATCCAGGCATCCAAGTGCAATTAAGGAAATTAAAGAGTTGAAAAAGAAAGGGTATCAGATAGCATTTACCGCAGATGTTGTGGGAACTGGCAGCAGCAGGAAATCGGCCATGAACTCCCTCCTGTGGTGGACAGGCGAGGATATGCCTGGCGTCCCGAACAAACGCAGGGGAGGGATAATTCTCGGAAGCCAGATTGCTCCTATATTTTTCAATACTGCAAGGGACAGCGGCTCCCTTCCTATACGATGTAATGTATCGCAACTGGAAACCGGCATGGTTGTAACCATGGATTTTGAAGGTGGAAGGATTCTTGATGAGAATGAAAATGTGGTAACATCTTTCAGCATGCCTGAAACACTTCCTGATGAATACAGGGCAGGAGGAAGGCTTCTCCTCATAATCGGTAAAGAGCTCGCACAGAAAGCACAGGAAGCGCTGGGAAAAAAATACGATGTATTTATCAAGACTCGGGAACCTGAAGCTTCAGATAAGGGTTACACGCTTGCCCAGAAAATTGTCGGAAGAGCCTGCGGATTAAAAGGCGTTCGACCTGGTGAGGCATGTCTTCCAAGAATCACGACAGTTGGTTCGCAGGATACGACAGGTCCCATGACTGCCGAGGAGATAAAAGAATTAGCCTGCATCGAATTCCAGGCACCTCTTGTGATGCAGTCCTTCTGCCATACCGCAGCCTATCCAACGCCTCAGGATCGAAAAATGCACAAAGAGCTTGCATCCTTCTTCAGGGAAAGAGGAGGCGTTGTGCTGAAACCTGGGGACGGCATAATCCATTCATGGCTTAACAGAATGCTCCTGCCAGATACAGTAGGCACAGGCGGGGACAGCCACACCCGCTTCCCGATCGGGATTTCATTCCCTGCCGGAAGCGGGCTTGTGGCATTTGCAGCATCACTTGGTGTAATGCCGCTTGATATGCCGCAAAGCGTGCTCGTACGCTTTACGGGTAAACTCAGGAAAGGCATTTTTCTGCGTGATGCTGTGAACTCCATTCCTTATTTTGCCAAGATGCAGGGAAAGCTCACCCTTGAAAAAAGGAATAAAAAGAACATCTTCAATGGAAGGATAATAGAAATCGAAGGTCTTCCCGACATTACCGTGGAGCAGGCTTTTGAACTCACGGACTCAAGTGCAGAGCGCTCTGCCGAAGCTGCTGTTATAGCCCTATCAAAGGAGCAGGTGGTTCGGTATATTCGAAATAACATATCCATTTTAAAATCGTTACTGGATGAGGGTTATGCATCAGCGGCTCTTGAGAAGCGTATCAAGGCAATGGAGGAATGGCTTGAAAATCCGTCTCTTTTCCATGCAGATGCCGATGCACAATATGCCGATGTGCTGGAGATAGACCTTTCCAAGATAACCGAGCCTCTGCTTGCCTGCCCGAACGACCCGGATTACATAAAACCGCTTTCGCAGGTTGCAAATGAAAAAATCGATGAGGTATTCATGGGTTCGTGCATGATAGGTCTTGAGCATTTCCAGAGAGCTGCAGGCATACTCGGAAAGGCTAACATGATATTCCCGAAACTTTGGATTGCCCCGCCCACAAGGCTGGTTGAAAAGAGCATGAAGGATACGGGAGGATATTCAAAATTCAAGGAACTCGGGGCAAGGATGGAAATTCCAGGGTGCAGCCTGTGCATGGGTAACCAGGCAAGGGTGGCTGATAATGCCGTGGTATTCTCCACATCCACGCGCAATTTCGATAACCGCATGGGCAAGAATGCAAAGGTTTACCTCGGCTCGGCAGAAGTTGCTGCAATTACCGCTATGCTGGGGAGGATTCCAACAACGAAGGAGTATTTTGAACTGGTGGAGGAGCGGTGAAGCCTTATCTCCTCCTGATATTACTTTTGGTTATTGTGGCAGGATGCATTGCCCCCGAAATAAAAACAGGAAATCCTGCCGAGTACGAGCTTCCCGGTCTTATCAATACCACCATCATTTACCTTAATTTATCATCCGTGCAGATTGTTGACAATGTTATAAACACAACATCGGCTGGATTTTTTATATCGAGTGATGAGATGAGTTTCAGGAATCCCGTAGCTGCGGATTATTCCGGGAAAAATGTCAGTTTCAATGTTTCAATAGAGATAGTTCAGGGAAGAAATTTTGCCAATTTTAGCTTCAGCTCACCTTTTTCAGGGTTCGTGGCATTTACTCAACCAGGTAGCCAGGATTTTATGTATCTTCTAACAAAAAATGGTACTGTAAGGGCGGTTTTACCTGTAAATTACACCGTACGTTCTTTCCTTGGCATCGCAGAGCCAAAACCCGATAATATTACTTATGACAGTTTTGGAAGGGAAGTGCTTATATGGAATAACCCTTATCCTGAGGAAGCTATCAGGGTTAAATACCAGGAGAAAAATGCTCCAGTGCTGTTGTTTTATTTTCTCGTCTCACTTTTCTTTTTCGCAGTCATTATTCTGGGCTATTATTACATGAGCCTCTCGGCACTAAAGAAAAAACGGGCTATGATGGAGAAGGACATCAGAAAATAATTCAACCCATCAATTTCAGGAATATCTCCTCAAGCGAGGTTTCAGTGGTCTTAATGTCAATTATTTTTCCATTATGCTTCGCCACCCAGCCTGTAATCCTGTTAAACTCCTCCATGTTGTTCGTGCGTGCTATGAAATTCCCGTTATTTTTAACAGCCTCAAAATCAATTGCTTCTTCAACACTGAACTCGATTGTGTAAACAACACCTCCGCACATTTTCTTTATCTGTGGCATGGTGCCTATTGCTATTTCTTTTCCCCTGTTCATTATTAGCAGGCGGTCGCACAGGCTTTCAACCTGGTAGAGGTTGTGTGCGCTGAACACGATTGTTTTCCCCTGTTTTTTAAGTAGAGACACGAAATCCACAAGGTATTTCGACGTAGCGGGGTCAAGACCGGAGGTCATTTCATCCAGTACGAGATATTCCGGGTCGTTTATCAGCGCCCGAGCAATTGCAACCTTTCGCTGCATCCCTTTTGACATCTCTCCAATCTTTTTGTCTCTGGCATCAAGCCGCAGCGCATTGAGGGTATCGGAAATCCGCATCGAAGCGTTTTTCTTTTCAACCCCATAGACCCGTGCGAAAAACATAAGGTAATCGTAAGCAGTCATGCCTTCATAAAGAGGGCTTTCCTCAGGCAGGAAACCGAGTTTCTGCTTTATCCTCTGTGCATCCTTTTTTATATCCATTCCCTGAATTCTTATACTCCCACTCGTAGGAGCAATCAGCCCGCTTAACATTTTAAGCGTCGTGGTCTTGCCTGCGCCGTTAGGTCCAACAATTCCGAAAATCTCGCCTTTTTCAATCTCAAAATCGAGGGACTCGACAGCAATAAAGCCATCATATTCTTTTCTCAAGCTTTCGACCGTAATTTCACTCATAGAAATACTTATTTGATTACTGAGTATAATAAACATAATGATAAGGGATATATTGACCATCTCATGGTGGGAATTAAGAAGGACAAGATTAAGCTTCAGTAGAAAGACCCTTCTTTTTTCAATTATCCTTTTAATTTTAATAGGAGCCGTTTCTTTTTTTGTATCCCAATCCGGTCTTCATGTAAACGATAATATCTACAGTGTGGTCATCACAGACCCGGCTCTTGCTCCAATCCTGCGGACAGACGATAAATTCGAGGTTCACACGGCAGACGAACCTGAGGCAAGGTATCTTTTTGAACAGGGCGGTTTTGATGTCCTGATAATAGGTAACAAAGTCATACATCGCAATTCCGAAAAATCCATTTCAGCTCTCGATGCGCTGGATAAAGCCATTCAAAGATACGATGAGGCAAGGCTTCTGAAATATAATGATCTGAACAATACGTTTCCTGTATGGATAAGCGTGAAAAATATTGCAAGAGAGCAGGTATTCCAGCCCCTGTCCGTCCAAAAACTGCCTGAATTTGAGATAACACCAAGTTCGACGCCAGCCGCAGAGACCATTTCCCGAGCATCTGAAGAAGGACGAGTGCCATCCAAAAAAGAACTTGCTGGTATAGAAACCATTTCCACCTTAAAAGAGCAGGAGCTTGCAACACCATCGCATTTCGCTCCTCCAATTCCTTTTAAGTCCGTTGTCCTGAGTTTCCTTTTTATCTTTCCCATATATTTTATAGCCCAATTTTTCTCATCAAGCATAATGGAAGAAAGAGTGAAGCGAAAAGGGGAGCTTTTGCTTGTATCACCTGCAAAACCATACGAGATAGTGACAGGGAAATTACTCCCCTATCTTTTAATTACGCTGGCGCTGGTGGCGGTTATTACCGTTTATCTCGGGGGCAGCGCATGGATAGTTCTTATGTTACTTCCTGTTGCTTTAATTTTTCTTTCAACCGCCTTTATGGGTGCAATAATAGCGCGCAGTTTCAAGGAACTAACGTTTGTGCTTGTTTTCCTCTCGGTTTTCCTCTCAGGGTATATCTTCCTGCCTGCGATGTTTGCAAATATACATGCCATCAGCATCATTTCACCCATCACTCTTGTGGTCAAGCTTCTCGGGAATGAGCCTGTTTCAGCAAGTGAATATATCTTTTCAGCCACGCCGTTCTATCTTGTATCCTTTTTGATTTTCATGTTCGGTATTTTCATTTACAGGGAAGAGGACCTCTTCACCCAGAAGTCGATAAGGAGTAAACTTCTGGATTCTGTGCAGGAGTTTATAAACCGGGTGCCTGCTCCGCTTTTCTTTCTGAGTATCGCTCTTCTCCCGCTTGTATTTTCACTCCAGTTGATGCTGATAGTGTTGATGTTCAATCTTCCAATCCGCTACGGTATAGTGGTGTTTATCCTGCTTGCCGCATTCATCGAAGAGGCGGTTAAATCGGTGGGAATATATACAGTTTTTTCAAGGAAATTATCCGATGTTACCACAGGTAATGCCCTGAAATTCGGGCTCATATCAGGCGCAGGTTTTTTCCTGGGAGAAAAGCTTCTACTCCTGGTTGTTATAGCAGGCATAGCGGGCTCGGTCTTCGGGTCTGCTATGGGTATCGGTCTTCTCATTTATCCATTAATTTTACATATCAGCGCTACCACCACAGCTTCATTGAGTTTAAAGGGAAGCGGGAATTATCCCTTTTCAGTTATCCTCGCCACGGTTATTCATTCCGCATATAATCTTTACCTCCTCAGAGGTGTTGTTCTTGGGTAATACCATAATCATCGCAGAGAAGGAGATGTTTTCTCTTTTCCATGAAAAGACCCTTGTGCTTGCAATTATCATCCAGCTGCTGATAGCTTCTTTCTCGTCGCTTCTGGTTATAGGTCTTGCTTCTTTTTTTGACCCCTCTGCCCTCGGTAAATACGAGGGGCAGAGAGCAAACGTGGGTATCGTGGGAGAGGGGGAACTAAAGCAGTTCATTGAAAAAAGCAGTGTCAAACCTTATTATTATCGCGACCTTGGCTCTGCGCTTTCAGCTTTCAACAATAATAAGATAGATGCGGTGGTGGTAATCCCGTCTCAGGAATCTGGTGGAAACGAGATTATTCAGGTTATAATCTATCTGCCAAAATCTGACATTAAAGGCACGCTTGTTACGCTGCAGTTGAAAAAACCCCTGGAAGATTATGAGACATTCGTTCGCGAAGTGAGGAGCCCGAGAATAGGGTTTGAACCTGTAAGGCTGTACGTTGACTCCCTTCCCCAGAAAACATCCACCTACTTTGAATTCATATACGGGATACTTATTCCTCTCCTTGTATTCACGCCTGTTTTTATTTCAGGCGGCTTGGTCATAGATATGTTCACAGAGGAATTTGAACGCAAGACGATGGAGCTTCTACTTGTTTCACCTGTATCCTTCCTTGAGATACTGAACGGCAAGATGCTTGTTGCTGTAATCATTGTCCCCATACAGGTATTTTTATGGCTATTGCTTGTGCGTTTAAATGGCGTTGCGGTTTACAATGTATGGATTATCCTTTTATTGATAAGCATAATCGCAGTTGTCATTGTCCTCATAGGAGCCCTGGTTGCGGTCAAATATAGGGAAAGGGCAATATCCCAGTATATGTATTCCCTTATCCTTATACTGCTTCTTCTTATCGGGTATCTCTTTGCTGGCTCGCCTTTTAATCTTGTGACAAGACTATCCTCAGGCGCTGCCGGCACGGATTCGCTTGTTTATGTCGCGGGATATGCTGCAGCGGCACTTTCTTTTTATATATATGTCAGGAGTTTCAATTATCCTGAAAAGGTCTAATAGCTTTTTATAGCCAATAAGACAATAGTAGCAGCCGATACGGTGACTCAATGCCAGAAAAGCAAACAAAAGAAACGCTGACAGAAGAAAAAAAATCTATACTTCCTCCAAAATCAAATTTCAGCGAATGGTATAACGAACTTCTTCTCACAGGAGAAATTATGGATGTGCGCTATCCTATCAAGGGGCTTTATGTCTGGTTTCCTTTCGGCTTCGAGGTGCGAAAAAGAACGTATGCAATAATTAGAGAACTCCTTGACAGAGACCACAAAGAGGCACTTTTCCCGCTCCTTATACCCGAGACCGAGTTCATGAAGGAAGCTGAGCACATCAAAGGCTTTGAAAATGAGGTGTACTGGGTCACACGCGGAGGAAAAAATGAACTGGATATCAGGCTGGCGCTTCGCCCCACAAGTGAGACTGCCATCTATCCCATGTATAAAGTATGGGTGCGCTCGCATGCGGATTTGCCGATTAAGATTTATCAGATTGTGAACACCTTCAGGTACGAGACAAAGCATACACGCCCTTTAATACGCCTTCGCGAGATCACCTCCTTCAAGGAAGCACATACCGTGCATGCCACATGGGATGAAGCAGCAGAGCAGGTTAAAGAAGCCACTCGCATCTATCAGGAATTCTACCGGCGGCTTGCAATTCCCACCGTCGTTTCAAAAAGACCTGACTGGGATAAATTCCCGGGAGCGGATTATACGATGGCTGTTGATACCCTGATGCCTGATAACAAAACACTGCAGATAGGAACCGCGCATCATCTGGGAAACAACTTCGCAAAGACGTTTGATATAAAGTATGAGGACATAAACGGAGAGCAGCGGTATGCACAGCAGACATGCTACGGCGTTTCCGAGAGGTGCATAGCAGCGCTTATTTCCATTCACGGGGATGATAAAGGATTGATATTCCCGCCAGAGGTTGCGCCAGTTCAGGTTGTGGTCATTCCCATTCTTTTCGGGAAGAGCGAGGAGATAATAAAGGCTTGCCGGGATGCCGCAGAACGACTAAAAGAAAAAGGTATGCGAGTTGCTCTTGACGAGAGCGATGAGCGCCCGGGTGCCAAGTATTATAAATGGGAGATGAAGGGCGTTCCTCTTAGGGTGGAGATAGGTCCACGCGATTTGAAAAACAATGTTGCTACCGTAGTGAGAAGGGATACTGGAGGCAGGGAAACTGTTCCGCTAAATAATATCGCAGAAGAAATCAGAAAGCGGTTTGGGGAGATTCATAAAAGCCTGCTTGAAAAGGCTAAAAAATCAATGGAGGAGCGCATCTTTGACTGCAATACTCTGGAAGAAGTGAAGGATAAAATCCCTGTAGGGATTGCACGCATCCCGTGGTGCGGCGGGCGGGAATGCGGGCTTGCTATGGAGGAAGCGGTCGGTGCTGGGATACTCGGGATACCTGAAGGTGAGCTTGGGGAAGGTGGCGGAAATTGCCCGATATGCAAAAAAAGGACGGCAAGTATAGCGATAATGGCTAAAACTTATTAGAGCGCTTGTGAACCCAAAAATTGAAGTACTAAAGGAATAAATGAAGAGAAAATAAAGGTAGCAGAGGAAAAATCTTGTTCCCAACTAAAAAGGTTCAGTCATTGATAGGTAGAGTGGTACAGGTTGAGATGAAAGGAGATAAACATACCCTTGAAGGCAGGCTTGAGAGTGCGGATGAGTATTTGAACCTGCATCTTGTGGATACGTATGAGATTGCAGACGGCGTTAAATCGCGTTCTCTGGGTTCGGTCATCCTGAGAGGCAACAACATAATCATGTTATGTCCGGTAGGGGAATAGAATGGACATCGAAGAGAAGCTCCTTAAATTGATAAAATCCAAAAAAAAAGGAATTTTACAGAACGAACTCTGGAAAGCTGCTAAAATAGACAGCAGCAAATGTTCCAGGATTCTTGCCAGACTGGAAAAAGAAGGGAAAATAAGCAGAGAACCTTCTGATAGAACTTACATTATTAAACTCGCCAAGGAGAAAAAAAAAGAAAAAACTAAAAATTTCAGGTTACTGCTGATCGGAGATATGTTCTCCCCCTGCACAGGCTGCGCTCTTGAATGCATACCAGAACAATGCGTCACTCTTTCGGAATGGGTTTACCGCCTTGAAAAGTAGGTTGACCCTTTCACTGTTTTTTAGTTAAATTGGCAAGTGATGCCGCGTGAATGGCGCCGATATCGGATCCGTGGCAGTTTGTACAGTATTTCCCTCTTGATAGATGCACCACGATGAGGTTGCCATAGCTTGGTTTGAGCGAGTCAGGCGGCGGGGCATGGCAGTTCTCACAAACCGAATAATAACCAGGCCCTGTTCCATTCGCCACTGTTGGAATCTTTGGCGGGAAGCCGTGGCAGGTGTCACACTGCAGACCTACAGTACCGGGTCCGATGTGGATATTATGCACCTGGCTGCCGTGGCAGTTTATGCAGAGTTTTCCACCGTTAACGTGCGGCGGGAGGTTTTGCGGGTCTGTATGACATAATTCGCACTTGATTGTTGCCTGTGCCGGTGCGGTTGCAACAGTTGTGGTTGCTACAGGGCCAGGGGTTGTTGTCGCAGTCGCTGATGGCGTACTTTCAGATGTCGGCGCTGGCGTTCCCTTTAGTTTTGAGGGGCCGCCCAGAACAAAGTAACCACCTGCACCAATAAGTATGACTGCAATCAGAATTGCAATATAAATAGGAACTTTTGAATCTTTAGCTTCCATTACCTATCACATGCTTAATTAGGTTCTGTATCGGTTTAAATGTTTTGGTTTTTATTCTGCATGCAAATTAGCGGGTTTGGGTAAAGTCTGGCAAAAATCATTTAAATACTTAAAATGAAGTAAGCCTTTGCAGAAGAAAAAAGGTTGGATATGGTGGTATTTTTTTGCTGCAAAGGCCAATCTTTTACTTAGATTAATGATATAAAGACTTTTTGATGAGCATGTATAGACTTTTAGCATCGTTGAGGTTTTCAAAATAAAGCAAATAAAAGTTATAAATGCTCGGAATCTCTTATTTTTCTTTCAAATATCATCTGATTATCAAACTCAATGCTGACTATCCTGTGGTAGGGGATATACACCTCACCCACGACACTCTCAAGTATCAAGAATGACCTGTCGATATTTTTGATGGCGCTCCCCTCTACTATTCTGATATCGCCGGGCACGCCTCTGTGGATGTGGTGCACCTTGCACCTGCGAAGGTCGAACCTCCATTTGATCTCGTTGAGTATATCCCTTGGATGTTTCGACCTGAACATGGATGCGGAGGATGGGATTCGAACCCATGAACTCCTGCGAGACAGGACCCTAAATCCTGCGCCTTTGACCTGGCTGGGCGACCTCCGCGCCTTCGCTCAATTAATTTTATCGCATAAAGCTTTGATGTTATATAATAAACATGAAAGGAGTATATGTCCTGATTCTGAGGCTTAATGAAAGCAGGGACATCGAGGTAGGAAAACTCGGCAGGCTTCATTTCAGGAGAGGATACTATGCCTACGTGGGCTCAGCTCAGGGAAGCGCTGGGGAAAAGCGCATAATAAGACATTTTAACATGGCGAAACGAAAAAACGCCACAAGAACATGGCATATTGACTACCTTCTGCCGCACTCGAAGATAATTTGTGCAGTATTTTCCCCCACGGATGAAGACCTTGAATGCACGGTCGCAAAAATACTCGATGAGTTTTCAAAAGGAATAAAAGGCTTTGGGTGCACTGACTGCTCATGCGAATCGCACCTTTTTTTCACAGGTAAAAATATAATGGGCAAGGCTGCGGGAGCATGCGAAGGCATTTCGGGGAACGAAAGTATCATTATTTACCCGCACATGTAAGGCAATATGGACATTGGAATAATCGGAGGCTCAGGATACACAGGCGGTGAACTTCTGCGCTTGCTTTCGCAGCATCCTGAGGCGAAGCTCACGGCAGTTACCTCGCGCAGCAAAAAAGGACAGAAAGTGAGCGATACGCACACGCATCTTCGGAAGTTATGCGACATGGAATTCGAAGATTTAAGCGCCAAGGAAGTGGCATCCCGCGCTGACATCGTGTTCACAGCAGTCCCCCACGGCACTGCAATGGCAGTGGTGCCAGAGCTTCTTGATGCAGGCGTGAGAGTCATAGACCTGAGCGCGGATTATCGCTTAAAAAGTGAAGTATTTGAAAAAATCTACAAAATAAAACATACAGACCCGCGCAAGGTAGTTTACGGCATACCAGAACTTCATCCTGAGGTGGCTGAGCAAGACCTTGTGGCAAATCCAGGATGCTATCCTACAGGAGCAACCCTTGCTGCAGCACCTCTTGCCGATGCCGGTGCTATTGAGAGGGTGGTTTTCGATTCAAAAAGCGGAATTTCAGGGGCAGGTGCAGAGCCGACTGCTACTTCACATTACCCCAACATGGCTGAGAATATACAGGCGTATAAACTTACATCCCACCGCCACAGCGCCGAGATTGTCCAAGAGCTTTCACTGCTCGACGGCAGTTTGAAAAGCATCAGCTTCACTCCGCACGTTATCCCTTCGGTGCGCGGAATCCTTACTACGGCGCATATTTTCGTAAAAAAGGAATTGAGCGAAGAGGAAGTTAACGAGATATATGAGAATTTTTTTCGCGACAAGCCCTTCATCAGGCTCATCAAGGGAATCCCGATATTGGGCAGTGTACGCGGCTCCAATTTCTGCGATATAGGTTTTGAGATTGAAAAAGGAAGCGACCGGATAGTTGTAATCTCTGCTATAGACAACCTTGTGAAAGGGGCATCGGGACAGGCAATCCAGAACATGAACCTGATGTTCGGGCTTTCCGAGACAACTGGTCTCTGGACGCCGGCTCTCGCTCCGTGAGGTAGATATGAAAATAAAAGATGTGATGAATAAGAATGTGATTACATGCAAGCCAGACGACCCTGTGAGTATACTTTCGAAGCTGTTAAAAGAAAACCATATCAGCGGCTTGCCTGTGGTTGAAAAAGGAAAAGTAGTGGGAATTGTATCCGAGACCGACCTCCTCAAGTTATTCGAGGTACCGCAATTCACAGGCGGATTATGGCTTCCAAGCCCTTTCGAGGTAATCGAGGTTCCTATACGGAACCTTGTGCGATTCGAGGAGTTTAAAAAAACCCTCGAAGAACTGAAGTCAAAGCCCGTGAAGGATATTATGAATAAGGAGGTTCACTCCATTTCCCCGGATGACAGTCTGGAAGAAGCATCAAGCATTATGGTCAAGCACAGGGTAAACAGGCTTCCTGTCATCGAAAATGGGAAACTTGTGGGAATCGTAGCGCGAAGCGATATAATAAGGGGTCTTTCCGTAGCGGAATAATCATGAAGCTCATAGAGGGCGGTATCTGTGCAGTTCGTGGAGTCAGGACAAACGGCATCAAGCAGGGGAAGAACGGTCTTGCAATCATCGTGACTGATGCGCACAGGCTTACTTCCGCCGGCGTTTTCACAAGGAATAAAGTGATAGCTGCCCCCCTCGTTGTCACCCGGGAGGCGCTGATGAATGGGAAATTAAAAGCTGTAATCGCAAACAGCGGGTGCGCAAATGCGTTCACTGGCGAAAAAGGCATACTCGATGCACGCTGGATGGCAGCTTTGCTATCAAAAAAACTGAATTGCGCCGAGAATGAAATCGGTGTGGCATCAACTGGCGTAATCGGAAGATACCTCGACAGAGATTGGATAGAGGAAAACTTTGACGAAGTCCTAAACGGGCTTTCGGATTCTAAAGAAGCTGGCAAATCCTGCGCCTGCGCGATCATGACAACCGATACTTTCATTAAGGAAGTTGCAGTTGAGCTTGATAACGGCGTGCATATAGGTGGGCTTGCGAAAGGCTCCGGAATGATAGAACCCGATATGGGCACGATGCTTGCTTTTTTATATACGGATGCGGCTTTGTCGAAGGAAACTCTCAACTCCTGCCTGAAAAAGGCAGTTGATAAAAGTTTTAACATGGTAGTGGTTGACGGGGATACCAGCACCAACGACATGGTGCTCCTTACTGCTACGGGTTATCAGGAATGCGAGGAAGAGGTATTCCAGAAGGGGCTTGACCTTGTATGCATCAGCCTTGCGAAGATGATCGCAAAAGACGGCGAAGGCGCTACGAAATTGATTGAGGCAAGGGTGAAAGGCGCAAGAACCATAGAAGATGCAAGAGCGGCTGCCAAGGCTATCGTGCGCTCGCCGCTTGTGAAAACAGCGATATTCGGAAAAGACCCGAACTGGGGAAGGGTTGTGGCTGCCGTGGGGTATTCGGGCGCCGAGCTTTCGCAGGATAAAATATCCCTCAAGTTCTCGGATAATAAGAACGAAGCGACGCTCGTTGATTCGGGCAGGATTGTCGAGGGAAAGCTCGGGGCGCTGAAGGGCATTATGGAGAGCAGGGAGATTGTTATCGAGGTGGCTCTCGGTCTTGGGGAGCATGAGGCGACTGCATGGGGATGCGATCTGACGTATGATTATGTGAAGATTAATGCGATGTATACGACATAAATAGGGAAATTATGAACCTCAAAAAATCCGGCTTCTCCACACGCGCAATCCATGCAGGCGAGAAAGCCTCTGAAACCGGCGCGGTCAACACTCCCATATACCAGACCGCAACATTCGAATTCGAAACCGCTGCCCACGCAGCAGATGTAATGGCTGGGAAGGAAAAAGGATATGTGTATTCCCGGGGCTTGAATCCAACCACGGAAGTGCTCGAAGAAAAGATGGCAGACCTTGAGGGAGGCGAGGCGGCGCTCGCCCAGGCATCGGGAATGGCAGCAATCACCACAGCGGTCTTCACTTCGATAAAAGCTGGCGACCACGTAATTGCTGATGAAGTGCTCTACGGAAGCACATACGACCTTTTCGTTGACCTGCAAAAGTTCGGTGTGGATGTGAGTTTTATAGACACCTCTGATATCGGCAGCGTGGAAACTGCCTTTCGCAAGGACACGAAGCTTGTTTTCTTCGAAACACCGGCAAATCCGACGATGAAACTCACCGACATCAAAGCCGTATGCGAAATGGCGCATGAGAGGGGCGCAAGCGTAGTGGCGGACAATACCTTCATGACCCCTTATTTCCAGCAGCCGCTCTTACTCGGCGCAGACGTTGTGGTGCACAGCGCAACAAAATACCTGAACGGTCACGGAGACACACTCGGAGGGGTTATCGTGGGTTCTTCGGATTTTATAAAAAATGCAAGGCACACAGCCAAGAACATGGGAGGGGCAATGAGCCCCCTCTCGGCATGGCTCATCATCAGAGGGATGAAAACGCTCACGGTAAGAATGGACAGGCACAATGAGAATGCAACGGCTGTGGCGGGATTCCTGCACGGGCATGAAAAAGTGGCAGAGGTTATTTATCCGGGGCTGAAAGACCATCCGCAGTACAAGCTTGCAAGAAAACAGATGAGAGGCTCAGGCGGCATGATTTCATTCCTGCTGAAAAATGCAAAAGATGTTCCAGTGTTTCTCGATGCACTTTCTATGTGCACACTTGCCGTGAGCCTTGGCGATGCAGAGACGCTGATCCAGCATCCTGCAACCATGACCCATGCCGTTGTGCCAAGGGAGAAAAGGATTCGATACGGGATTGCCGACGAGCTTGTTCGTCTTTCCGTGGGGCTTGAGGATGTTGAGGATATTATAACTGATCTTGGGCAGGCGCTGGACAGTATTTGAAAAATGTGACATGAAAAGTCATATTTATTATTTGCAATTCTCGGAAAACTATAAATATTGTAACCACCACATACAATACACCAATAAATGTGATGTAATATCTAACATTTATTTCGGAGGATTGCTTGAATATAAAGTCAACTTTGTTATACATGCCCGACTGGCTTGTTTCCTTTGAAAAGGAAGCCGCTGGCGAAATCGTTCTGAATCAGTACCATGGGGAAGTGATATGCGACTACAGGAAGAGATACGGCATGTCTCAGGAAGAACTCGGGGAAATCATGGGGCTTCGCCGTGAATCCATATCCCGTATCGAGAATGGAAGCGTCACCCCTACATTTGAATTTGTGAAAAAATTCATCAATGCAATGGCTCTAATCGAGGCAGCCCGCGTTGAGAGGGCGCAGCATAAGGAAATTGACCTTTATTTTCTTGAAAATCTCGCAAAGGAACTCGGGTTTTCCCGCGAGAAACTTATGGTTATGCTGAAAGTAGCGGTTGAAAGTTATGATAAAAAACTCATTAAAATTAAAAAATCGTTGAAGGAGAAAAAATTATGACAGAGAATTCGGTTGTCTGGCTTGAAGAGGTTGGGAAAGAAGATATAGCAACAGTCGGTGGGAAAGGAGCAAGTCTGGGCGAGATGCTTCGGGCTGAACTGCCTGTTCCGACAGGATTTGCTGTGACTGCACAGGCATATCGTCGATTCATAGACGAGAATGGAATAAGTGATGAGCTTTTCAGCTCCCTTGAGGTGGATGTTGATGACGCCGATGAATTGAGTGAGGCAGAGAAAAAAGCAAAAAAAATTATCATGGGGGCAAAAATACCCGATGATATTGAAAAGAGCATAAGGTCAAAATACAAGGAGCTATGCAAACGCGAAGGAAACCAGGCTTTCGTGGCTGTGCGTTCAAGTGCCACTGCAGAGGATTTGCCAGACGCGAGTTTCGCAGGCCAGCAGGATACCTTCCTTAATATAAAAGGAGAGCAGAACGTAATCGAGGCAGTAAAAAAATGCTGGGCATCGCTTTATGGAGCAAGGGCGATCTACTACCGCGTGAAGCAGGGATTCGAGCATCGCAAGGTTAATCTCTGCGCAGTAGTCCAGTTGATGGTGGATGCAGAAAAAGCCGGGGTCATGTTCTCGTCACATCCTTCTACAGGAGAGCCGCTCACAATTATTGAAGGTGCATGGGGGCTTGGTGAAACAGTGGTTTCAGGAGCCGTTTCCCCTGATTATTACGTGGTTGACAAACAGACAAAAAAGATAACCGAAAGGAAGGTTGCCGCCAAGAACGTGATGCATACCAAAGATCCAAAGACCGGTAAAACCATAGAAGTTTCGGTACCTGAAAATAAGAAAAACGCAAAGGTTCTTGATGACGATGAGATCTTAAAACTTGCCAAGCTCGGTGAGGTGGTCGAAGAGCTCTATGGCACGCCCCAGGATGTGGAATGGGCGATAAAGAACAAGGAAATCTTCATGCTACAGTCAAGGCCCATAACCACGATAAAGAAGAAAAAGGAAACAAAGGAGAAAGTAGCAACTTCCGCCCTACTTGAAGGGCTTGGGGCCTCGCCCGGAATTGCTTTTGGCGAGGCAAAGCTTGTTTCCGATGCAAGCGAACTCGGGAAGGTCAAGAATGGCGATATACTCGTGGCAGTTATGACAACGCCCGATATGGTTCCAGCGATGAAGCGCGCCGCCGCCATCGTCACAGATGAAGGGGGTCTGACGTGCCATGCCGCCATCGTGTCCCGCGAACTTGGCTGCCCTGCTGTCGTTGGTACGCGAAAAGCCACACAATTATTGGCAGACGGCATGAAAATAACGGTGGATGGCGAGAAGGGGCTTGTGTTCGAAGGAAAAAAGGATATTGTAGCGCCTGCAGTGCAGCCGGAGAAGCCTTCTTTCGCGAAATCAAAGCCCATTACTGCGACCGAAATAAAGGTGAACATCTCTATTCCTGAAGCCACTGCTCGTGCAGTCGAAACACAGGCTGACGGCGTGGGGCTTCTGCGGATTGAGCATATTATACTGGGACTTCCAAAACATCCAAGACAGTATGTCAGGGAAGGAAAAGCGGATGAGTACGTAAATGAGCTTGTCTCACGAATCCAAACGGTGGTGGATGCTTTTTATCCAAAGCCTGTGTGGGTAAGAACGCTGGATGCCCCCACGGATGAGTTCAGGGCAATGGAGGGCGGCGAGGGAGAACCCATCGAGCCGAACCCGATGCTTGGTTACAGGGGTATAAGGCGCGACCTGATTGATACGGAGCATTTCGAGCTTGAGGTAAGGGCATTCAAAGAGCTAATAAAGCGCGGCTATAACAACATGGGCATCATGATTCCACTGGTGCAGCATCCTTCTGAGCTTCGCCGCGCAAAGGAGTTCATGCGCGAGAAGGGGCTGGATATCGATAAGCTGAATATCGGGATAATGGTTGAGATACCTGCCGCTGCGCTAATAATCGACCAGTTCATTGCCGAAGGGCTGGATTTCGTGAGCTTCGGGACGAACGATTTAACGCAGTACACTCTTGCGGTTGACAGGAACAATGAGCATGTGGCGCATCTTTATAACGAGATGCATCCTGCTGTGATGGCGCTCATCGAGCATGTTATTGTTGAATGCAATAAGGCTGGCGTGAAGACGAGCATCTGCGGGCAGGCAGGGAGCAATCCCAAGGTGGCGAAGAGGCTTGTGGAGCTCGGGATAACGAGCATTTCTGCGAATATCGATGCTGTTGAGGCTGTAAGGGATATGGTTGCGAGGACAGAGATGCAGTTGGTGCTGAGGGGGGCGAGGGGGAGGAAGAATTAGTCCCAGGGAAAATGACAACTTTGATGATATGAAAAAAATTGAATGTCAAGATTGCGGTCAGATTTTAACCGAAGAAAATAAACCTTGCCCAAATTGTGGTTCAAGTAGGAAATCCTATCGTATCGAGCTTTCCGAGACCTTCAAGCCGCAGGAATCGTTGAAACTAGAGCAGAAGGATAGCTCTGGGTTCGTAAGTATGATGTCAAAGTATAGAGACAAAATCTCTGGGAATACGAAGCGCCAAGCCCATGAAACCCTTACCATCGATAGAACTGACGCAAACTTTACACGGAAGTCCCATCATGTAGAGGAGATAAACGAAAAAGGGCAGACCGAGGTTGTACATCACGAAGAAAAAAAGTACCCTGCAAAGCATCGATCAACCAATAAGAAAAAGATTGATTCGTGAACTATTTTGCAACTGACCTTAGTATATAAAATTACAATGTCATATAATTAAAATAGACGTGGAGTTGAAATTTACCACGGTTATGGCTGTGGTTATAACCGACATTGACCTTGGAGTAAAAGGAATTAAACCTCGTCTATTTTTCAAATTTTACGCTGAATTATTCAAGAATCTATCCAAGCCAGTTCATCTTGTTGATCTTTCCAAGAAATCACTATTCAATGACCTTGCAGAAGAGACCGGCTTAAAAATTTACTGGCAGCCTCCATAAACAGAAAGCATCTCCAAAAAGATGCAGTTCGATGGGATTTACATGATTGACACGATAAACTTTATTTCCTGTTAATCCTGTTATCCTGTCGGATAACGGACACGATAAATCAGCAGGCTGCTTCATCTTTTTTAATAGAAGCGCGCAAATTAATCTTAACTAATTTATAAAATTAATCTTTGCGAACTTTGCGTTCTTTACGGTGGCGCCTGCTGACACCCATGCGATCTCGGAGTGCGGCGGCGCATTTTATTTCAGCTTCCATATCGAACATATACCACTTCTTTTTCTATATCCTTCCATTTATCCGATTGCATTACATGTCTTTTCGATGCAAGATGCGGTTTTATTCCGAGTATTTTCTGAATACAATTTTCTAAATCTGTCATTAAACCTATAAATTCAAATCCACGAATAGATTTCTCATTTTCAAATTCTACGAGAATATCTATATCACTGGTTTTCCTCTGTTCACCCCTTACATAAGAACCGAAAATGCCAATTTCATTAACTTTATACTTTCCATGAATTTCCTCTTCATGCTCCGCCAGTATTTCCATTATTTCTCTTAAACTCTTTACAGGCGGGTTAGATTCGATAGAGGATTTAAATTTCATATTTTATATCCTCTAAATTCTCCTCTTTAATCTCAATACCACCTCTGATGTCCTTTTCGTTCAATCTCTGTTTGAACCTTATTTCCAAGATATGTGCGCCGAATACTTCGTACTCATCATCATCGCACTCAATAATCATCCATCCAAAACCTCCTTCGCCACCTCAGCTTTGCCTTTTCCACCGATATTTTTGACCGAAATCATCCTTACTTTTCTGGTCAGAATGAATGTCCCATAATATATGTACTACTTTTAACTGCAATCTCAAAAATCAATCGAGTATATATATCTGTGTATGCATACACAGAACACATGGGAACAAAAACAATTTCGATAAGGGATGAGGTATATACACTCCTGAAGAATCTTAAACAAGAGGAAGAAAGCTTTAGCGATGTAATTAAAAAATTGGTTAAGAAAAGAAAATCAAACTTAAGCGATTTTTTTGGAGGATTGAAAGATAGTGAGGTAATGAGCGAGATTGAAAATGACAGCAAGAAAATAAGAGAGGCTGCAAGGATTAGGATATGAATGCGATTCTGCTTGATACAAGTTTTCTGATAGATTATTTTAAAGGGAAAAATAAAACTTCGGAAATCGTATATTCGGATGTGGCAACTACGGTAGTAAACTATCATGAAATTCTATCAGGAGCGAAACATAAAAAAGCCAAGAAAGAAGAAACCTTTTTCAGGAGATTCTTCTCGGAAATAGAGGTTTTAGATTTTGATTTGAAATCCGCTGAAAAATCAAGTGAAATAATGGCACGGCTATTGCATGAAGGAAAGATTGTCAACTCACTTGATGTACTTATCTCAGGAATCGCTTTAGCCAACGGGATAGAAAAAATCGCTTCTGCAGACAAGGACTTTGATGAAATATCAAAAATAACAGGATTGGAAATTCTGAAATACTGAATACTTATTGGCCATGAGAACCCTCACCGACCTCGACAAAACCATCCTCGCAAAACTCGCGCCCGATCTTGAAGGCGCCACAGGTCCGGCGCCGGGGCACGACTATAAGTTCATCCTGCTTCCTGTGTCGCACAGGTTCTCGGAATCCCCGGAGGATTTCGCAAACAGGGTCAATCGATTGAGCGACGAGGAATTGAATTACCTTGTTGAGCTGATTTTAAAAGGCGAGGAGGATGTTCGCTCGCTGGCTGAAGGGGATTTCGATGCCATGCTTGAAGTGATAGAGAAAAGGCTGCCGGAAAAGGCAAAGGAACTAAAAAAATCACTGACTTAGCACACAGGTATCTTCCCGTATGCAAGCTCCATGCAGAATTCCTGTATATTCGCAAGCTCGCTATCGATAACCTCATTCACTTCTCTTTCCACATCCGAAAGAGAACCCCTCTCCATAATCACCTGCGCCGCTGCTATCTTTGGCTGGTCTATGGGCTCGCCTATCTGGCTGAGCAGCCAGACATAAACTTCCTTTATATCGGGAACGTTGGTATAAATCTCATTCGCTATCCTGTGGCTGAGCACGTTGTATATCTTCCCGACATGGCTCACCGGGTTTTTCCCGGCAGCCGCCTCGCTGCTCACCGGGCGGTTCAAAGGTATTATCCCGTTCACCCTGTTTCCACGCCCAACCTGCCCTGAATCAGCATCCTCAGCAGAAGTGCCAGTGACCGTGAGATAAATCCCGCCCATGCCCCTTCCTTCCCTGTCCAGCGTGTTCAAATAAATTGAGGTTTCAAGCTCTGTTCTCTCAGTTGCGTATGTTTTTATCTCCTCAAGGAGTTCATCCTTTTTCCTGAAATACCCGGCTTCGCTTTCAATGAACCTGTCCACAAGCGGGTCGGCTATGGTGAGATGAAGCTCGTTCTTCTCGCGAAGCCCCATGACCTTAATATCCTCACCCGATTCAGGAAATCTTTTCTTAAAATCCGGGGAGTTCAAAAATCGCTCAGTTTCAAGCACCATCGTTTCTGTGGGCGTCATCGGGGCATATCCGACAGCAGCCGAGGTATCATTTGCTCCGAGTATAGCACCCTTTCTTTTGAAGATATCAGTGAGTTCTGCTGAGCCTTTGGCAAGTTCAACCTGATACTGTATAGAATCCGCATTCACGAACCTCAGGTTCTCGTTTATCCATTGCTTTGCAGCTTCGATAGCAATATTATTGACATCAACGAATTCGCCTTCCACCTCGAACGTAGCCCTGTCACCGAAAATGAGGCGCATTGGCTTTAGAATCACGCCGCCTCTGAATTTTGTTTTCACTTCCCCCGCCACCAGCATTCCCTTGTCGATGTTATGGTGCATGATGACGCCGAACCTTTGCATGTATTCCTTGCACAGCTCGACTGAGACCTGGTTCATTATGGAATCGCAGATATAGTCGGGATGCCCCAGACCCTTCCTTTCCACAACCTCGACCTTACGCTCGGTTATTGGGGTGGCGCCGAGTTCTTCTATTTCGATGTTCCTCATATCAATCCTGCATTTAAAATACGGGGTCTTTGCCCTTCATTTTCAGGTATCTTGTAGTCAAATCTCCGTAATTCTTTAATGTACTATTGATGAGTTCTATATCCTTTTCAGTTGTCGTCCTCACCTGCTTGCAGGGTATCCCGAAAACTACTGCGTTTGCAGGAATTTTATGCCCGGGCGGCACCAGAGCCCCTGCCCCGATTATGGCGAAATCCCCGATTTCAGCGCCATGAAGCACCGTTGCGTTCATACCGATCAGGGCGTTGTTTTTCACAATGCATCCGTGCATGACGCTCCCGTGCCCGACGGTGACGTTATCGCCGATTTCCACATCCCTCTCATCAGAGTGTATGACCACATTATCCTGGATGTTACAGCCTCTACCAATGCTTATTCTCGCTCTGTCGCCGCGTATTACTGTGTTAAACCAGACGCTTGAGCGCTCGTTGATTGTTACATTCCCTATGATGCATGCTGTTTCTGCTATAAAGGCATTTTTCGCGACAGCCGGTTTTTTACCTTCGAACGTATATAACATATTTTCACCTGCGATTATTGTTTTTTCCGCTGCCTCCCACATCTAATAAGGACTTATTCGCATAAATAGATTGTTCAGAGAACGTATATGCCTGAAACCGATAATTCTATTAATCATGCAAGTAATCAGAGCGAAGCTATGGAACTTCCCAAGGAATACGATTACAACACTGTCGAGGAAAAATGGCTCAGTGCATGGCAGGACTCCATGTATTATTTTGACCGGGATTCAGAAAAACCCCGGTTCATAATAGACACTCCTCCTCCTTATCCGACAGGAAATTTCCATATAGGCAATGCGTTAAACTGGTGTTACATCGACTTTGTGGCGCGCTACAAGAGAATGCGTGGCTACAACGTTATGTTCCCGGAAGGCTGGGACTGCCACGGCTTGCCGACTGAAGTGAAAGTGGAGGAAGCGCACGGGATAACGAAGAGCCAGGTATCGCGCGAGGAATTCCGCCGCCTGTGCGTTGAACTCACCACGAAGAATATCGAGCGCATGAGAAAAAGCCTGAGGCGCCTTGGGTTTTCCATCGACTGGAGCAACGAATACATTACCATGGAGCCTTCGTACTTTGTAAAAACACAGAGGTCTTTCGTGCAGATGTACAACAGCGGCATGATATACCAGCAGAACCATCCCGTGAACTGGTGTCCGAGATGCGAAACTGCTATCGCATTTGCCGAAGTCGAATATGAATCCAGAACTACCAGTCTGAATTACCTCAATTTTGACAAGCTAAAGATTGCCACCACAAGACCTGAACTGCTGGCAGCATGCGTCGCAACTGCAGTTAATCCTGATGACGAGAGGTATCGCGCTTATGTAAACACCGAGGTAAGGGTGCCTGTTTTCGGTCACAAGGTCAAAGTAATCGCCGACAAGAGCGTTGATCCTTCCTTTGGTACGGGCGTTGTGATGATATGCACATTCGGCGACAAGCAGGATGTGAGGTGGTGGGTTGAACATGCACTTCCCCTGCGTAAAGCAATCGACAGGACAGGGAAGATGACGGAACTTGCGGGAAAATATGCAGGCTTAACCACCGAGGAGTGTAAGAAAGCCATAATAGAGGACATGAAAAAGGATGGGATTCTCTACAAACAGGAGGAACTGTCCCAGAACGTGGGTTTGTGCTGGCGCTGCAAGACGCCGATCGAGATTCTTTCAGAGAAACAGTGGTTTGTCAAGATAATCTCCCAGGAGATACTGGACACTGCAAATAAAATCACATGGGTTCCAGATTATATGAAAGTGCGGCTTGAGAACTGGACTGGTACGATGGAATGGGACTGGTGTATCTCCCGCCAGAGGATTTTTGCCACGCCGATTCCTGCATGGTACTGCGATAAGTGCGGGAAGACAAAAGTTGCGAAGGAAGAATGGCTTCCCCTTGACCCGACACAGAAAAAGCCGCCTGAGGCATGCGAATGCGGCTCCTCGGAGTGGAAGGGTGAAGAGGATGTGCTTGATACGTGGATGGATTCGTCCATCTCGGCACTTCATGTTGCAGGATGGCTCGGTGACAGAGAACTCCTTCTGCCCACGCAGCTTCGACCTCAGGGCTACGACATAATAAGAACCTGGGCTTTTTACACAATACTTCGGTCAAAGGCACTGCTTAATACAAAGCCCTGGGAGAATATACTGCTCAACGGCATGGTACTTGGCGAGGACGGTCACAAGATGAGTAAGTCCAGAAACAACTTCGTTGTGCCTGAAGAGGTGATAAAGAAGCACGGTGCAGATGCATTCAGGCAGTGGGCTGCCATTGGAGGCACCACAGGCTCTGACATCATCTTTTCCTGGAAGGACGTGGTCGCAGGTTCGCGTTTTTTGCAGAAACTCTGGAATATTGTGCGTTTTTCACTGCCGCATGTATCGGATTTTGAAAATTCTGTCAAATATTCAAAGTCAAAAAGCTTCACTGAATTTTCAAATAAGCCTGCCGAGTTTAAACCTGTTGATAGATGGCTCCTGAGCAGGTTGAACAGGCTGGTGAAAGATGCGACTGAAAAGATGGATGCCTACCAGTTCGATGAGACCTTTAAGACAATCCGCGGATTTGCATGGGATATTCTTGCGGATAACTATATAGAGCTAGTAAAATCGAGATTGTATGGCGAAGCAGAAGGAAAACAGGCTGCGCAGTATTCGCTTTTTGTAACGATAGAAACACTTTCACGGCTTCTGGCGCCGTTTCTGCCGTATTTCTCAGAGGAGGTACATTCCTGCATAAAGAGGGAAAGTGTGCATCTACAACGATGGCCGGAGGTGAACGAGTCGCTCATCGACGAAGAGGCTGAGGCATGCGGCGAATTGATAAAAGATATAACTTCTGCTATCAGGCGATATAAATCAGAACATGGCATGGCATTAAATGCTTCACTTGCGAATATTGAGATTTATTCCTCCATAACAGATGGTTCTGATATTGCAGGTGCTGCCAATTCAAGAATTTCACTTAAGGCTGGAAAACCTGATTTTGAGCTTGTTGCCCATGAAATCATACCGAATATGAAGATGCTTGGCAAGACGTACAGGAGCAAGGCAAAACCAATTGCAGAGGCTCTCAGGAATGCTAACCCGAAACTTGCAGAGTCAGAAGGCATAACACTGTCTGTGGATGGGGAGGAAATCATCCTTGACTCCTCGTTTTTCACATTAGAAAAGGAAAAGCTCTTAAAAGGGAAGGCCGTAGATGTCTTAGAAGTGGGAAGCGCCGTTGTCGTGATTGTAAAATAATTATCGATTTTTTTAAAATACCGTATCATGAGCAAGGAAGAACTACGTCAGAATAGTCTGGCATAATAAGCATAACTTTTAAAATAAGAATTTACAAATATACGAATATCTTAAAATAAGGCGAATCAGTTGAGCGAACAAGTCCTATTCGGAAAGGTAACTAAAGCGGGTACAGTGACCATTCCTAAAAAATTGAGAATGAAATATCATATCAAAATCGGCGACATTGTAAGATATTCTGATACCGATGATGGGATAAAAATTGTGCCTTCTGAGCTTGCGATAATCCTTCCTGAAATAAAAGCGATATGGGATGAAGCTGATAAGAAAAAAATCAGCGTCGAAGAAATAGTGAAAACAGTTAAAAAAGTACGTTCGCAAGCATATAATGAAGAATACCAAACCTAGATTTTTTATAGATACGACTGTCGCGGTTTCTGCAGCAACAGGAAGAAATAAGGATGCCTGGGTCCTGCTTGAGAGCGGCAGGAGAAAATGGTCTCATTATTTGTAAATGAATTCATTATAAAAGAGATACGCAGAACATTAAAGACGTTGCAGATTTCTCAGGAAAATATAACTTATGCAGTTGATTATATCTTGGAATGCTGCACTGTAAGAAAAAATGTTCCAAAAAGCTTGTTTTCGAGGTTTGATATTCGGGATAAGAATGATATTCCTATTCTTGCAGGCGCGGTTCATGAAAAGGCAGTTCTTGTAACCGAGGATAGTGTGCTGAGAGATGCTGCGGAGAGATATATTGAGAGTGCAACTCCATCTGAAGCTCTGAAAAAGCTAAGTAATTACGGTAATTAAAAGGAAGGCTAATACGAAGCAACCTTTTAATCCAAATATAGAGGGAATAATCTCCCAGCTTGAAGAGGAAATAGACAAGCTCCCGCGCCTGGAAGGCGCCGGCGCAGGTCAGATATACATTTCTCCACGATTGAATACTGTTGTTGAGGCTACATTTGATGAGATGGCGAACCTGAAGGACGAATATCTGAGCACAGAGCATCTCCTGCTTGTAATAGCTGATGAGAAAGGCGGCATCGCAGCGAGGATCCTGAAAGAGAGCGGCGTGTCGAATGACGCTCTTATGAAAGCCCTGAAAGATGTAAGAGGCTCATCCCGCGTCACTGACCGGAACCCGGAGGACAAGTACCAGGCATTGAAGCGATACGGGCGTGATCTCACGGAACTCGCCGGACGCGGCAAGCTTGACCCTGTGATAGGGCGCGATAACGAGGCTGCCATGATACGGCTGGATATGAGCGAGTATATGGAAAAGCATACTGTTGCAAGGCTCATAGGCGCGCCACCGGGTTACGTGGGTTATGAAGAGGGAGGTCAGCTGACTGAGGCGGTGAGACGGCGGCCTTATGCCGTCATTCTTTTCGATGAGATAGAAAAGGCGCATCCCGATGTCCTGTGATACAGTTGGGGGATGGAACGCTGGATAAAGCTTATAATGCCCCAGGGCATTTTTATTTTCAAACATGATTCCGGATAAATGCAAGGACTGGAAGGTTGCAAAAGCTCCGCTGCTTAATTACTGGTGTAAATGCATCTGCGGCAATACAGGTGGAAAGCTTTGCGAGCCGTGGTGTCCGGATTGTGGAAAAGCACGGCTTATGGACGCTTTTGGTCGCAATCGGGTTGCCAGTTAGTTCTGATATTAATATTAGTAGTTATTAGACTGTAAGCTATTGCGGCAGCACATAAATCCCCTTTGCTGTTTTTACGATTCTCATCTCATTCCCGGGCTCTGTGCTCAGGAATTCCGGTCTTTTTATGGTAATTGTTTCATAAGTATCAGGATCCATAACCTGAATCGTTTTCCCTTCGTCTGCTATGAGCACCGCAGAAACCGCATCCTTCCTCTTGCTTAATTTTTTTACTTCCAAGAGGTCGTTGAAGTTCTCAATAAACCTCCTGCCTGTTTCAAGGTCGATGCCGCTCACATGCTTTCCGCAGCTCTGGACTTCGATTACCCTATCGTCCACGCTGATAATATCCCCGCGCACAAACTCAGGAAGCCGCAAAGCAAAGGTGATGCGATACAGGTCTTCACCTTTTCTCTGTCCCACAAGTTTTGGAGATTCGGAGAATCTGCCCCCGAAAACATCGATTATAGCTTTACATATCTGCTTTCCAAGCTTGATCGACCCGACGTATACATCCATTCCTTCTTCAACCTCCACGATTTTAGGGATAAAAGCAAGCCTGTCCCCCTTTTTCTGCGCCCGTGCAGCAACCCCTTCTGCTATTTCCCTGCACCGCTCAAGCTCCTCTTCTGTCGGAAGCCTCCTGTCTCCCCTTATCTGCACAATACCTTCAAAATATCCTCCCGAAATTCTGCTGCACATATCACAGGTTTCCCAGTTAATCCTGACCTCGGTATCCTGAGATGTCGTTATCGGTGCGCCCTTAATTTCGGCTTTTGCCTCGATGTGCACATTGTATCTTGAATAGTCCAGCTGTTTTGGGGATAATGTAAGCTCGATATTCTCTGCCTGTACATCAAGCGCCAAGGCATCTTTTGCACAATCAAGAACTGTTTCTTTTTCATCTTCTTTTAACGACCACTTCCCTCTTTTAAAAACAGAACCGCATGTGGGACATATCCGCAAATGAAGAACAGCCGGGCATTCAAGCAGCTTTTTATTTCCGACAAAGCACTGTCGGCATACGTTATCATATAAAATATCGGTATCTTTACCGCATTTCGGACAGAAGATGGCTGCCATTATCGAATCCCTAATGTACTTCTAACCGCAGCAACCACACTGCTTTTCGAATTATGGACAGGCTTCCATCCGAGTTTTTCTAATTTTTCAATGGACAGCAGCATCCTGGGAACATCGCCTATCCATCCGCGCTTCCCGCCCGTGTAAGTGAATTCAACATCCTTTAATCCCATCTCTTTTACCACTATCCTGCCTATTTCTGTAGAACTTATGGTATCGTCCGAGCCGAGATTGAAGATATTTGCCATCGCATCGCTATTTTCCACTGCAAACAATATTGCATCCACGCAATCCGAAACATGAAGATACGATTTGGTCTGCCTGCCGTCTCCCAGTACTTCAAGTGATGCGGGGCTATCTTTTAACCTGTTTATAAAATCTACTATTATCCCATGGGTGCTTCGCTCGCCCACGATATTCGCAAAGCGGAAAATCCATGACTTCATATCGAAGCTTCCGCAGTATGAAGTTATAAGCGCCTCACATGCAAGTTTTGAAGCGCCGTACAGGGATATGGGGATCAGCGGACCGTATTCCTCTGGCGTTGGAAACACGGAAGCTTCGCCATATACTGTGGAGGTGGATGTGAAAACGAAGCTCTTCTGATTATTTTTCCGCATGGCTTCGAGCACGTTGTATGTCGCCATGATATTCTGCTCAAGATGGACTCTTGTATTCTTGGCGCCCAATCTGACGTCAGGATTGGCTGCCAGATGGTATATTATATCTGCGCTGCGGATTGATTTTGTAAGTTTTTCAGATTCGAGAAGATCAAGCTTAATGAATTTGAAATTCGGTTTTTCAAGATGCTCCCTCAGGAATTTCATTTTTCCTGAGCTCAGGTTGTCAATAACGGTTACTTCATTGCCAAGGGAAAGAAGTCTGTCCACTAAATGACTTCCAATGAAACCTGCTCCTCCTGTTACTGTGATCTTCATGCTTGATATTAACTCACTTTGTGATCATTGTTTCTAAGTAGAAGGCGCAAGTAATAAGGATTGTGGGAATTTTACTTTACCGCAACTATGAGTGGTGGCTCTTAGAGTACTAGGTTCGCCATGATAAAGATGATAATGACTTGGAAGAGTGCTTGGCTTCCAGAGACAGTGAAATTCCTCATTGAGAGTCTCACCACCTTATCCGTGTCAGGCTGTTGCTTTCGCAGCTCCATGAGAACCCTTACCTCGTTTGGGAGGAGAATGCCAAAGCCCTGAATCACCAGTATGCTGACTACGATAACAGTCGCTTGAATGTAAGGGGGGCTAAGATTCCATAATCCCAACTTTGTATAGAGGACATAGCCAGCAGTCGTGGCCACCGATGCCAAGGCTGGCATAAGGAAGAGAAACAAAGGAATAATCCTCTTCGAGACCTCGACCCTAGCGGCTGGAGAGATAAGCCTCATAACGCCTCTTCCGAATAGGAACATGAAGATATCTATACCTGTCCACATGCCTCCTGTCATCACATGAACATAGTTCAGCCACAACAGGTTGCCGGCAAGGAGAACGGCTACCAATGCGACTACTGGGATAAAGAGAAGAAACGGCGCGAAACTTGGAAAGAGGGCAGTATTTAGTTCGTTATCATTCGTTTTTGACATAAAATTTCCCTAAATTTTTATTGATTGATCTTATTTTTCCCAACGTTATTTTGAAACTTTTTTCAACTTTATTTTTGTGCTTTTATTCGTTCCGCATATCCAGAAATTATTGCAGGCACGGCTCCTATCGCGGTGCAGGTCTCAAGAGAAACTCCCTTCGAGGTTATATCGAGATGATACTGCGCCATCTCAAACAATTCCTGAGGCAGCCCTTTATGCCCAAGTCCTATAAGGAAAAGGAAGGATTTCTTTTTATTAATTAATTCTGCAAGTGCCCGAGGAAGAATCTGTTTTTCCTTCGCGGGATGCGATGTGGTCACCACTACCGCACCGAACTGCGGCTGGAATCCTTTTTCAGGAAGATCAAAAACAAAGAACCTGCCCGATTTGAATAGCTCTTCAAGATATTTCCCCGACTCGCCGATGGTGGTTTTATCCTTCACGAAATTCACAAGTTCCTCTGCGCTCATCCTGAAAGGATAATCGAATAAAGCGAGATTGAACCCGAAAGCGTATGCAATCGGCGCTGCCCTTGCAATGCTGCGGTAATGCCCCTCATGGAGCTTGATTTTATCATAGGTATTCACGATTCCGAGCGTAAGCATAGTAACTTACCTTAATTCCTTAGCTAATAATTATATCACCGCAAAGGTGCGGAGTGCGCAAGGCAAAACAACTAACTCGTACGAGTTCGTATGAGTTCGTTGTTAATTTTCAGATGCCGCACTCCAAATAGAACCCCTTAAGACCTTCTCCCAATACCTCCAAAACTTGAACCCCCTCATGCACATAATGGAGTGGAAACAAGGGTAATTTCAGAAACCAAAATCCAAAATCAAATAGCAGATCGCAATTTTTCCTTTTAAATAAACCTGTAGCGATAGTTTTATATACCTTGGCGTCAGACTTAACGTCAGACAAATGGCGGACAATTGTCGTACTGAGGGTACACAGGCGGCCGCCATCTAACCTCCCACAGGGAGTTACCAAAATGCAAAGAGTAACACTTAGGCTCCCGGAACAGCAGCTAAAAATGATCGACATGTTGGTGGAATATGGTGAATTTCCGTCCGCTAGCGAAGCAATCAGGACGGCTATCAGAGATTTAATCGATCAGCGAAGCGAAAAATTGGTTGGAAGGATGAAATTGTTCGACAAAGCACAGGAGCAATCAAAAAATGCGCAAGCTTTCCTGCGCTTGAAAGAAGAACAATAGAAAATAATCCGAGGGGATGAATAATATGGAATCATTTGTGCAAGATGCACTTAAAATGGCAGAAAAGGAACAGTTGATGAAGGCTTCGCAAAACGGAGCTGAAGAAGTAGAAGATTTCGGAACACCAAAAATCGTTGTTGTGGGATGCGGAGGCGGCGGCAATAACACAGTAAACAGACTCTATAACATAGGGGTAGCCGGCGCAGAAACCATTGCAATAAACACAGACAAGATTCACCTTGACATTACCCAGGCAGACAAGAAAATCTTAATCGGAAAATCGATAACACGCGGGCTCGGAGCAGGCGGGTTTCCGGAAGTAGGAAAGAGGGCAGCCGAACTTGCAAGAGGGACGCTTGAGGACGTATTAAAGGAGGCGAACCTCGTATTTGTCACAGCAGGCATGGGCGGTGGCACTGGTACAGGTACAGCCCCTGTGGTTGCACAGGTGGCTAAGGACCAGGGCGCAATCGTAATCGGAATGGTTACAAGCCCGTTCAAGGTTGAGCGCTCAAGGATGTTCAAGGCAGAGGAAGGTCTGGAAGAATTGAGAAAGGCAGCAGATACCGTTATTGTACTTGACAACAACAGGCTGCTCGATTATGTGCCGAATCTGCCGATCGACCAGGCATTCTCGGTAATGGACCAGCTCATATCTGAAACCGTAAAGGGGATAGCCGAGACCATAACCCAGCCCTCGCTGATAAATCTTGACTATGCAGATGTCAGGGCAATAATGAGGGGCGGAGGACTTGCGGTAATGCTTGTCGGGGAGGCAAAAGGACAGGACAAGGCAAAGGAAGTCGTAAGAGCGGCACTCAACCACCCGCTGCTTGATGTGGACACGAAGGGAGCAACGGGCTGTCTGCTGCACATCACAGGAGGACAGGACATGTCCCTGCACGAGGCAGAGCAGATTGCTTCTTCGCTGACATACGAGCTTGACTCCCATGCCAATGTGATATGGGGTGCAAGGGTAAAAAAGGAGTACGAGGGCAAGGTACGCTGCATGGCTATAATGACAGGCATTCACTCAGCCCAGATAATCGGACCAAAGAGTGAAAGAATGCCGGCAGACTCCCCAGCCCTTGAAGAGAGAATCAGAGTTCCTGCGGGCAGGAGCAAGGGTTCGATAATAGACCAGATACTGTGATGACATGAAATGCAAACACTCAAACACCAGCTGCGTGCGCATCATCAACCTTGCAATGGAAGAGATACGTGCATGCGAGCATGGCGTATCCTGCAATTACAGCCGCAAACATGTACTAAAGGCATAAGTC
>CAYXIP010000006.1:0-32897 GCA_964465515.1 uncultured Candidatus Methanoperedens sp.
ATCATTCACTTTTGAGAGGAGGCTTGCGGCATCTTTTCTCTGTTCGGGCATGGTTGCCTTTCACTATGCTGTGCGGATTTATTAAGCTTGGCGCATCTTTATCCGCACTATCCAGAACATATCCTTTTGAGTTCCTCTGTCATCTCCCCGATATTTTCAAGCTCGGATTTGAGCTCAGAATATGCCTCTTCTGCCGACTTTGTGGCAATAGCGCCCTGCGTTGAAGGGGCAATCAATCCTTGCTGCTCAAGAACGCGAAGGGAGTACCTCACGAGATGCTGGGGTATGCCTGTTTCCAGTGAAAGTTTCATTATTCCGATTGGTCCTGAGTCCATTACTTTTTTGAGTACGATGAGGTGCCTTTTTAGTAATTCCAGTTCATGCCGGACTCTTCGGGTTAGCATGGTTTAGAGTTGTAACTCTGAGCATATCTAATTTAGCATGATAAGTAAAAAAATTACTTCTTGAATTCTGTATATCCGCACTTGCCGCATGCAAGACGGTTCTTGTGCTCCCCCAGGAACACGCCTGGTCCGCATCTCGGACATGATGGCTTTATCTTTTTAGCTTTGTTCCCACTTACCTCGTAAAATTTATTCGCTGCCATTAAAATCACTTCTCTTCATGTTTCTTTTTCCCTTCTGCTATAGGTTCAGCTTTCGATTTAGCTTCTGACTTGGCTTCAGCCTTGGGTTTAGATTCAGCTTTATGTTCAGGTTTAGCTTCGGATTTAGCCTCAGGTTTTGTTTCAGCTTTAACTTCAGGTTCTTTTGCAGCTGCCTGGGCAGCCTGTGCAGGCGGTTCCGTCGCCCCTTCCTTCGCTTTCGGTGCATCCCTTGCAACAAGATGCTGATGGGCCAATTGCTTAAGCCGTTCTTCGCTCTGATAGATACATGCTGTTCCCACCAGTTCCTGTTTTCCATAGATTGTGTCAAGATGCTCTACCACAATCAGCTCAGGTTTGGAATTAAGCAGAGCAGCCAGTTTGCCCTTCACCTCTATTCTTGATGGGGTTGCCTTTTCCTTTACTTTTAGTAAAATTTCTCTTCTGTTCAATATCGGATTTGTCCTGTCATTAATAATCTGGATTTCCATATTACTACTCCTTACATTTCATTCTGTCAAGCAATGATTGTATTTCTTTCTTCTTGCTTTCGGTCACTCTAACAAGTACCGCCCCTTTGTCAGGCAATCCATATATAATTACTGATGAAAGAGGTGCCATGGCTATTGCTGGAAGTGCTGCCAGATCCTCCTCGCCTTTTATAAATATCTGAGTAGGCGTGTTCTCACCCATGGCGCGGGAGATTTCCTGCAACAGTTCTTCTGTTATTATTCCTGCTGGATTTTCAACTGTTATTTTTTTAAAAAGGACATGCCTTGTGCCGCGCATTATCTTATCCGATGCAGGACCCCGTTTTGTCCTGTCGTCCACGAAGGATATGTCAGGAACCAATCCTGCGCTTAGAAGATTGAATGTCACGATATCCCCCACGGAAATTATTTTAGTATAGATATTTAAATCTTTTATCATTTGTTTTGCTGTCTCGATGCCATCTCCTGGATAAAGCTCGCCGTGGAGTTTTCGAAGCTCTTCTCTTAACTCGTCAGGGAGGCAGTATCGCTTCAAGCTACCGTACCTTCAATGCGTACGCTCCAGGTAATTTGACACCGAGCCTTTTTGCAATCTGTGATTTTCCGGGGTCGATTATTATCACATAACCGCTCCAATCTGAAGTTAGGACTGTTGAATTGCAGATCGGGCAGACCTGTCCTTTGACAACAATATGACATTCCCTGCAAACATTCTCTGCCATTATCTCCCCTCAGGTTTGGATTCTGATTTTTCCCCTTTCGGGGCTTCTTCTTTCCTTCTCTTCTTGGGCTTTGCTTTTTCTTCGCCTTCCTTTGGTTTGCGCGCTTCTTCGATCCATTCCATTTTCCCCAGAGCATGCTGGCGCATCGTAAGACCGATTTTGCTATCCCTGGGTTCGCGCTCGTTCAGGCTTACGGCTATAATTCTTGCGCGAACTTTGTCCCCTTCTGTGACAGAACGTCCTGATTCCTTGGTTATAAGGCGTGAATTTTTCTCATCATAGCTGACGAATTCGTCAGTAAGCTGGCTTACATGCACAAGACCGTCAAGGGGACCTATGCCTACAAAGATTCCGAATTCTACAACCTCGACCACGCTTCCCTCGATAATCTCCTGCATCTCGGGCATGAAGGTCAATGCATCGAAAACCGCATCATAATACACTCCGCCATCGCCTGCAAGTATATGTCCTTCGCCAACCTCTATAACATCCTTTACCGCAACGATTGCACCTATCTTTTTATCCACAAGTCCTTCAAGCTTATCCCGCAACGCTAGTTTGACTGCTTCGTGAACGGGTTCGCCAAGCAATTCAGGTGCAATTCTCACCGTATCTGCTAATCTCATTTTTCTGTACATCTAAATCCTCTTAGTAAAAGCTTAAACGAGTCTTATCCTGAAGATACACAATAGTAACTCCCTTACTACATAATCTTTTCTTTAATTCAATATCATTTGTTAAAACTGCTGCATCCATCTCAACAGCCAAGTCAGTTATTATATCATCCGCAAATCCATTCCTTTCAATTATGGTACAGCGGTCAAGCAGCGATAGTGCGATGTTTGCTGCTACTTTGTCCTTACCTCTTGCAAGCGAATAAATTTTTTCAAGCTCTTTTACAGAAGCCCTTGCAACAAAAAAGGAATCAAAACCAAGACGCGCAAGCTCTGAAAAAATATCAAGACCGAACTGTCCCGGGATCATCAGCCCATTGGTATCAATTATCACTTTGGATTTCATTTAAATTCTTTCAGTATGCCTGAGCCGATAAGCCTCCACCGCGCACCGACTCTGCGCGAGATAGCAATATGCGCACCTTTATCAGCACAAATAGGTCTTTTAAGTTTTACCTCAGCATCCTGCGACCGTGCGCTTGTCACAACGCCGATTGTGGTTGCAGTTCCAATATTGAGCATGAGCGGTTCATTTGAATGTATCGGTTCGACAGCGGATTCATCGCTTATTCCAACAACTCGCGGGAGGAGCTTTGTTTCCATAATGAAACCCGAAAGTGAAGGGGGCAATGAACCTGGAATACCTGCCACCTGCCCCACAAGGGCATCACTCTTGGTGAGGGAAGGATCGAGTTTGGTGCCTACGCCGATAAGACCGCCCGGCATAGCCTCCTCCACCTCTTCATTTCCTGCATGGATGGTTGTGATTACGGTTCTGATGGGGACCCATTTCACAGCGCCGCCTGCTTCAACTTTTCTTCCAGGGCGCATCTCTATCTCATCACCAGGATGAAAAACTCCTTGATTTAAGGAACCGCCGATTGCGCCCCCTACAAGCTTATCTGGAGCTGTCCCTGGTTTGTTTATATCGAATGACCTTGCCACGAACATAAGTGGCGGTTTTTTCAGGTCATGCTTTGGAGTGGGGATGTTTTTTCCAATCGCTTCTATGATAAGATCTATGTTCGCATTCTGCTGGGCTGAAACAGGGATAATCGGTGCATCCTCGGCTACGGTTCCTTTTACGAAATTCTTGATCTGGTTGTAATTTTCAAGAACCTTTTCGCGCGGGACAATGTCTATCTTATTCTGGACTATTATGATATTCTTTATACCCAGGATATTCAAAGCCATCAGGTGCTCTTTTGTCTGCGGCTGCGGGCACTGCTCGTTTGCTGCTATAACAAGAAGCGCACCGTCCATCAGGGCAGCCCCTGATAGCATGGTTGCCATCAGCGTCTCATGACCCGGGGAGTCCACGAACGATATGGGACGAAGAACTTCTGTTTTAGCACCGCATTTCTCGCATATTTCCTTGGTTGTATAGCAATCAGGTTCAGGGCAGTTAGGGCATTTCCTTAGCATCACATCCGCATAGCCAAGCCTGATTGAGATTCCCCTTTTTATCTCCTCGCTATGCCTGTCAGTCCAGACACCTGAAAGTGCTTTTACAAGTGTGGTTTTGCCGTGGTCAACATGTCCTACTATGCCTATATTTACAACAGATTGCAATGGAGCCTCCGATGGCTTACATTGGGCTCTTTGTATTTAACAGCTTTTGCAGGAAAAGGTCTGGACTACACAAAAATATAGCGGTCATCCCTTCTTTTTTTTCCCATATTCTCGGAATTCCTTTTCAGCCAGAAGAATCTCATTGATTCTTCTTGCCTTCTCCTGCTCGATATAAACTACCTTTACCTTCATTTCAAAATCTCCCTGTTTTCCCCGTTTTTATAAGATTAGAATCTACTTTGTTATTTTAAATATCATATGTGCAGGCTTAGGTCTTTTGGTTACAAAGCGGATAAAGAATATTTAATCATTAAAATTAAATTTTAGCACGAGCTTCATCGGAGTTTGCCTGCAAATATCATACTTATCGCATTGCTCGCACTCATTCCAAATAATTTTTTTCTCGTGGTTTGGACGCCTCTGGAAACCTTTTTTCTCAAAAAAACCAGGCGATGTGGTGCGGAGATAAACCGTATCTGAAAGCTCGGCAGCACGGCTTAAAATAGCATCCACCAGTCTTGAACCTATGCCCTTATTGCGATAACCTGGAAGTACTGCAATGGAACGCAGCTCCACAATCTCATCGATATCAAGACAGGCGCACCCAACGGTTTTGTTATCCAGAACAGCTACTATGAATTCGGGAAGGTTTTTCTCCACTTTTTCGGTGTCAAGATAATAAAAAGAGAGGAGAATTTTTATGTCCTTAATGTCAGCCTCTGTGGCTTTCCTGATTTCAATATTCATCGCGGGTGTTATATCATTAAGAAGGTCTTTATACTATATATTTGTTTATAGAGATAGAAATATATGAAAGTCATACGCGACCCAATACATGATTATATCGAACTGGACGAACTTGCCCTTGCTCTTCTTGAAACCCCGCAGGTTCAGAGGCTTCGGAGGATAAGGCAACTTGGATTTTCAAATCTTGTTTATCCAGGGGCAAACCACACGCGCTTTGAGCATTCCCTTGGCGTGTATCACCTTGCAAAGCATATAGTTAAACAGGTGGATGAATTCCAGGACGAATTGCTTGCGGCAGCGCTGCTCCATGACATCGGGCATGCACCTTTTTCCCATGCAACCGAGGATGTAGTGAAAAGGTATTCCAGAAAAAGCCATGTCGATGTGGAGGAATTATTAAGAAAAGGAGAAATCTCTGAAAAACTTTCGGACTTTTCCATACAACCTTCGCATGTTGCAAATCATATAAAGGGCAAGACACCTCCTGGTCAGATAATCAACAGCGAAATAGATGTGGACAGGATGGATTACCTTGTGCGCGATGCCTATTATACCGGCGTAGCCTTCGGTCTCATCGACCATGTGAGGTTAATCCATGAACTCAAGTTCAATGAAAATAAACTTGTCCTGAATCCCGGTGGGCTGCAGGCTGCCGAATCGCTGCTTGTTTCAAGATTCCTCATGCATCCCACGGTTTATTTCCATCATGTGAGCAGGATTGCTGAGTCGATGTGCCAGCATGCTGCCGTATATATGATAGATAACGGGCTTTCGCCGAATTCCTTGAGGAGGATGGATGATGTTGAGTTCATGAATGAGATGAAAGCTTCAGGAGGCTTTGCATCCGAGATTGCAGCGAAGCTTGACGAAAGGCGGTTATTCAAGCGGGCGCTCTATACAGGCTTTGATTCCATAGGCATGGATGTGATGAAGGCAAGGAACAACATAAAGAGGATTGAAAATGAAATAGCAGAGAGTGCAGGCGTGGAGGCGGAATACGTGCTCGTGGACATACCGGAAAAACCCGAGATTGTTGAAATGAAAGCCGAGGTTCTTGTAAACGGAAAGATGATTCCCATTGATAAAGCCTCAAGCCTTGTCTCTGCCCTTGGGAAAGCGCAGCTTGATAACTGGCGTCTCGGGGTTTTTACTCTGCCTGAGTGCAGGGAAAAGGTAGGTAAGGTTGCGAGGGAATTCTTTGAGGTGAAAAAGGATACAAAGCAGTTCAAGCTGAGCGAGCTTTGAGCGCTTTGCAGTTGCTTTGGTAGCAAAAGTGAAATATAATTGATCACTGCGCTGGGGCTGGGATTCGAACCCAGGAAGATCGGTTGTGATCTAGCCGCTCTTCAGGCGGTCGCAGTTACCTGCTGTGCCACCCCAGCAAGGTGAAAACGTACCAACATTCTTATATAGGTTGTGATAACAGTTAATTATGGTTGTGATCTAACCGTTAAGGCGGTTTGCTTAAGGGCTTTGCGGCATCTTGCTGTGCTGCCCTTTTATTTTTTTATGGAAGAGCTGAGGTTTTCAAGAGCCTTTCTTATCACATCCTCTTTTTCAGGTCTGTACAGCTCCTTTATTCCGTTGGATTCATGATAAAGGTCCAAGCCCCTTATTACAACAATCGGTGTGCCCCCGTTTCCTTCACCCATCAATATATTCGCAAAACCAGCGAGCTCGTCCACAACGGCTTCGTTTTTTACTTCAAGTACTCTTCCGAAAAGGTCTTTAGTCCCCCTCCAGTCCCTTGTTGGCTTTATGCCTGCAATCCCGATGGCAGCGCCCGTCTGCCCCATCCTGAAAGCCCTGCCGTTGGTATCACTGATGATTACGCTGACTTTTTTGCCTGTGTATCTCAATAATGATTTCTTAATCCCGAGCGCGCTTTTGTCAGGGTCTTTGGGAAGCAGGAGGATATTCTCACTTCCTTCGACATTTGAGCGGTCGATGCCTGCATTCACGCATATGCTCCCATTTCTTGTGCGTACAAGAAGAAAAGGCGATTCAATAAGTATCTCACTGCTTTCGTCCATTACAGCCTGTACGAATCTTGGGTCGTTGTCGTTTTTTTTGGCGATAGTTTTTGCTTTCGAGGTTGGGTTCACATTATTCAGCGAGATAACTCTGCCTTCTGATTTGGATACAATAGTGGAGGAAATTACAACTATATCGTGCTCTTTGAGTTCTGTTTTCTCACTCAAAAGTCGCGCAATATCGTCACCCTTTTTAATCAGCGGGATATTTTCAACGGCAAATGCTGTCGTTTTCAACAATACACCTCACCTCTTTAAAAATGGGTGGGATAATAACGTTTTCTAAAAAATGCGGCTGTAAGTTCTTTTGTTCAAGATTCAAAGCCATAGAATCAGCCACAGAGGCACGGAGGCGCAGAGCGAATTTAATTCTCTGTGTCTTTGCGCCTCTGTGGCAAGTCTGCACAGGCACCATATTTTTGACAGTTTCTAAAAAATCACAGCCTTCATCCCAGAAGGCTGTATTTCAGAATCAATGCTGCAAACAGTATCGCCACGATGTTCATCACTTTTATCAGAGGGTTGATAGCAGGACCGGCAGTATCCTTCGTAGGGTCGCCCACGGTGTCGCCCACGACGGCGGCTGCATGCGTCGGGTTCTTGCTGCCGTCGGGAAGTTTCTTTCCTCCAAGATTCCCTGACTCGATGTACTTCTTGGCATTGTCCCATGCTGCGCCTCCTGCTGTCATCATAAGCGCAAGAAGGAGACCCGAGATTATCACGCCGATAAGAAGACCACCAAGCGCCACAGGACCGAAGATAAAGCCCACAACCAATGGCGATAACACTGCAAGGAGCCCTGGTATTACCATCTCCTTCTGTGCTGCTAAGGTGACAATATCCACACAGCGCCCGTAATCGGGCTTTGCCTTTCCCTCCATTATGCCTGCAATCTCCCTGAACTGGCGCCTTATTTCAGAAACGATGGTAGAGGCTGCCTTTCCGACTGCTCTCATCAGGAAGCTTGCGAAAAGGAAAGGAATCATTCCGCCTATGAAAAGCCCGATCAAAACAAGAGGGTCTGAGAGTTTAAGAACCAATTCAGGTTTACCCTGCAGTATCAGAAGGCTGTTAATCTCGCTGCTGTAAGCGGCATAGAGAGCAAGGGCACCCAGCGCTGCCGAGCCTATGGCATAGCCTTTCGTAACAGCCTTCGTTGTATTCCCGACTGCATCAAGTGGGTCCGTGATATCCCTCACTTCCTTGGATAGCTCTGCCATTTCAGCTATGCCGCCTGCGTTATCAGTAATCGGTCCGTATGAGTCTATGGAGATAATAATGCCTGTGACCGAAAGCATTGCAGCCGCAGCTATGGCAATGCCATATAACCCCATGGCGGGATTAGAGGCACCACCGTTAACGAAGAATGAAACCAGTATGCCTGCGCAGATGACAAGTACGGGCAAAGCCGTGCTCTGAAGCCCGACCGCAAGACCTGTTATGATGTTTGTCCCTGGACCGGTAACAGAGGCGTTGGCAATGTCCTTTACAGGCGTGTGTGTTGTTGCGGTGTAATACTCAGTAATAATTATCATGCCAGCCGTGACGCCAAGACCCGCGAGCGCGCTGACGAAAAAACCAATATTATTCATCAACTGCTGCGTGATTATGTAGAAAAGTACGACCGATATAACCCCTGCCACGATTGCGCCTTTGTACATCGCCCCCATTATGTCGCCCGATTTCCCAAGCCTGACAAAGAAAGTCCCGATGATGGATGCTATTATAGCCGCCGCCCCAAGCACAAGAGGATATATGATTGCATTTGGATATGCGGATAGAACCGTCACGCCAATAAGCATTGCGCCAAGCGTAGTAACTGCATACGTTTCGAAAAGGTCTGCCGCCATACCTGCGCAATCGCCCACGTTATCGCCCACGTTATCAGCAATCACACCCGGGTTGCGCGGGTCATCCTCGGGTATTCCGGCTTCTACTTTTCCCACGAGATCAGTGCCAACGTCTGCTGCTTTTGTGTATATCCCGCCTCCGATCCTTGCGAAAAGGCTGATAAGAGATGCTCCGAACCCGAAACCCACGACCTTTGCAACGGCTGTTTTGTCACCGCCGAATGCGATATAAAGCCCGCTTACACCGAGAAGCGCAAGGCTTGCAACTGATATTCCTGTTACGGCTCCGCCTTTGAACGCAACGCTCAGGGCTTTCTGCATTCCTTCCTTTGCAGCATTGGCGCAGCGCACATTGCTTCTAACAGAGATGTTCATACCGAGATAACCTGCTGCTGCTGACATAACCGCGCCAAGAACGAATCCGATGGCAGTCTCAGGTCCGATTGCTAATGCAATCAGAATAGCAAGTATAATTGCAATAACTGCCACAGTCTTATACTGCCTGTTCAGGTAAGCCATGGCGCCTTCCTGAATCGCAGAGGCGATGGATTTCATCCTTTCGCTTCCTGCATCAAGTTTGAGTATATACAGCACAAGATACACTGCAAATAATAAGCCAATTACCCCAGCAATCGGGGCAAAGTACAATAACGAGTCCATAATTCCTCCTATAATTTCCCGCCCTCTTGGTGCTAAGGATATATATTATTTGCCTTATAGGTTATTTATACAGCAAAACATCTTAAGCGAATTATGCATTTCGACCCACATCGTGCTGCAGGCATGATAGAAGCATTGGAAACTGATGAAGCGGTAAAAGCTTCCATGCAAAAGTCATTCGAACGCAGGATTGAGCTTTTCGGAAGCGATATCCGTTTCTTCATCGAGCCTTTTACCCCGATTTCTCTGACAGGCACACGATGCTCTTTAAAATGCAAGCACTGCAATTCACATTACCTGAGCCACATGCTCGACGGCTCGGAAGGGAAATTATACTCGCAGGTGCATTTTTTGAAAGAAAAAGGTGAAGAAGGGATATTGCTGAGCGGGGGAAGCGCAGCAGACGGAAGTGTACCCACGTACAAGAATGTCGAGGATATTCTAAAACTAAAGCAGGAGATGAATCTAAAAATCAGCGCACATACAGGCATCGTGAATGGCATGCAGGCAAATATACTTTCAGGTTACCTTGATATGGCGCTCGTGGATATTATCGGAAGCGATGAAACCATACATGAAATAATGGGCATGGATGCCTGCGTCCAGGATTATGAGGGTTCGCTGAGGGCACTTTCTTCAGCCGGAATTCCACTTGCTCCGCATATTGTTGTAGGCTTGCACAACGGCAGATTGAGAGGAGAGTGTAAAGCCCTTGAAATAGTCAGGAAGTTCAATCCTGAAGTTGTGGTGATAGTGGTATTCATCCCAACAAAAGGAACGGCTCTTGAGGGAATTGCCCCACCAAGGATTGAGGATGTGGTCAGAGTGATCACAAAAGCAAGGGAGATGTTCGAAGTACCTCTCTCGCTGAGCTGTGTGCGCCCGGGAGGAAGGTACCGTTCAATGCTGGACCGGTATGCCATCCTCTCCGGTGTTGATAGGATCGCAGTGCCTACGAGAAATGCCTATGCAACAAGCAGGGAGCTTGGATTGAATATCGTTGAGATCAGGAAAATGTGCTGTTCGTATTAACAAATCCTAAAAGGGTTAATTTAAATAACCTTTTCAACTTTTGTCTTTGTATAATAATCAAAGAACTTAATATATCCCTTTTTACTGTAGAACAGCAGCCCTACCAAAACATCAAACGGCAGGAAAAAGACCTTTCCTATATTTCTTATGGCACACTCAAGCACGTTGACCTTATCCCCATTTGTTTTTACGACTCTGATCTTCATCACGTATTTACCGATCGTCTGCCCGCTGTATGTTTCCATGATAACAAAATAGACATATGCCAATAGAAGAACTATTTGAAGATATATTATGACAGCAAATGCATCGAATTTTAGCCAATTTTTTAATATTAAAATATTAGTAGCTCCAAATAGCAAGAATAATGTAAAATCTATCAATGCTGCCGCAGTCCTTCTTAGAAGCATGGATGCAGAAAATGTCATGTTATCTGTTTTGATTATTTCCTTCGCATCCTTCCACAATCTTGCATCCACTCCCTGAAACATACTGTATGTAATTTTCCCGTACTCAGAGAGCCTGTAATTCTTTTTCTCAGTGAGCTCAACAAAACCTTTCATCTTCCTTAAATGAAAATTCAGGTTCCCTTCCTCTATATTCAGTGTATGCAGAATCTCCGTGTACGACATCTCTATGTTATCATGAAGGAGAGCTATTATTTCTGCTCTTATTTCATGAGAAAGAACTTTAAAAAATTCCACAGTCTTTAGTTGTTTTATTTGTTCAATTGTCATTTTGCTTACTTAATCGTTGTTGCCTTTAATCTTTATGTTTAATAATTAATTTTCTTTAGGTCAATATTCAGCTTAGCGATATTGGTATTGATGACAACCTTCCTTGTAGGGATTGCTGCGGCACAGGAAGAAGCTGCCCCGGCTCTGGGCGCAAACGCTCTTGTGATGACGGGAAGGTGGAGGCATGGAAGAAAATAGCAAAAGGGTAATGAAAAATCAGTAATCACAGCCCTTTTCACTGAAATAACCAAGATTACAGGTATCTATCCCCGAATCTTCTTTCAGAGGTTCAGAGCCGCGAGCTTTATTTTTTTCAATCACGGTTCCACGGTGTTTTCCATTCACCGCGTCCACGATATTCCTCGGATCCTCACCGCTCAGAACTATAGTCTTTATATTGCTGCGCTCTATAACCTTTGCAGCCAGCAAATCTATCGGCGAATTTGCGCCCGCAAGCATCTCGGTTTCCATCACCACCTCTATTAGCTGCTTGGGGGTCATGGTCTTGAACTTCTTCGCTCCCCTATTCTTCTTGGGGTCGCCTGTATATACGCCATCTATTGAAGTGGCATTGATGAGAAGCTCTGCGCCGACGTATTCTGCAAGGATTGCAGCCACAGCATCCGTGGTATGACCGGGTGAAACACCTCCCATCACAACAATCCTGCCGCCGAGGCTTGCATTCTTTGCCTGCTTGTAATCCAGTGGCGGCTCGTGGTATGCCGACTCGCCGAGGGCAGTGATAAGCAGCCTTGCATTGAGGCGCGTAAGTTCAATGCCTATGAGGTCGCAGGTTGCCTCGTCAGCCCCAAGCTCTCTTGCCGCTCTAATATAATCGCGAGCAGCCTGCCCGCCGCCTGTCACGATAAATACTGTGTTCTTCTTTGAGAGCTCCTTTAAAACCGCTGCATAGCTTTTAAATTTTTCAGGGCGCAATTCATGTGCCAGTACAGACCCGCCTACTGATACTACAATTTTCATAATTTCTGTAATGTTCTCCAATAATATTATCTTTCTTATTATGAACAGATGAAAGAACATAAGTATTTAAAAAAGTATTAACCATTGATTATTAATGATTGACCTGGTACCGCAATTTGGTAATATGGAAGTCAATATCGTTTTTTTCCAAAAATTAGCCCTTGCTGCACTTATCGGGATTCTCATCGGCATAGAAAGAGAACACAGGCGTCCTGAAGCAGTGGAATTGATTGCAGGGGTTCGCTCATTTACGATTGCAAGCATCGCCGGAATGATTTCTTCATATCTTGCACAGATTATCAATCCAGGAATTCTGCTGATTTCTCTTGCTTTTTTTGCGGTGATATCTGTGGTATATGTTTATATAAAAAACGTTACACTGAAGCAGCCGGGCATAACCGGTCCGATTGCTTTCTATTGCACTTTCCTTCTTGGCGTGCTTATAGCCTATGAACTATACCGTATCGCCATCGTCGGGGCAGTTGTTATAACCCTGCTGCTTGCTGAGAAACGTCCGTTGCATTCATTTGCAACAAATCTGACCGATGATGAGATTTTAAGCGCAGTCCGTTTCCTGGCAGTTGTTTTCATACTCTACCCTATAACTCCGGATGGGTTGTTCATGGGCGTCGTCAATCCCAGAACGATTCTCCTGATTGTGATAATAGTGGCTACATTGAGCTTCATAAGCTTTGTCGCCATGAAAAAAATGGGAACAAAACAAGGTATACCATTATCCGGAATGCTGGGCGGGCTTGTGAACAGTGAAGCTACAACCGGTGCCCTTGCGGCGATGGCAAAGAAAAGGAGCGAACTCATCGAATCCAGTTTTGTGGGGATAATATTGTCCAATGCTGCAATGCTGATAAGGAATTTAGTTATAGCTTTTATAGTTGACCCCAGTGGCAGGGTGCTTTATCTCATGGTCATTCCGCAGCTCATACTGACCCTGTTCGCCGTTGCTGCAGTCATTAAATCAAGAAACATAACACCAGTTAGCGGGACTATACAATTGCAGTCGCCATTTGCACTATCCCCTGCAATAAAATTTGCCTTCGGTTTTACGGCATTATCCGTGGTTTCAAGGTTCGCCAACCTCTGGGCTGGTGTTGCCGGTGTCTATGCAACAGCGCTCGGAGGATTTATCAGCAGCGCTGTGGTAACGGCATCAGCAGCAGCGCTTGCAGTTAGCGGTAATGTTTCATACAGCACTGCAGCGATAACAGCACTCCTTGCAAGCATAATAAGTACGGGGAATAAGATGCTGCTCGTGAAATGGTCAGGACCGTCGGAGCTTGTTGGAATGATAAACAAGACCTTTGCTTATTTCATAATATTCGGCGCAGTTGTTCTCATCATCTGGGGAATTTTCATAAACTATACTTATTAATCGGGAAAACAATAATTACTTATGTTTGATCAGATAAGCACCACAGATATTTTGATTCTGTTTGGAATATTGTTTTTTCTCTATCTGATGATGTACCCGCAGCTCCAGATACGTGCATCACGGAGAAAGAGACTGGGTAAAATTCGTGAAATGGAAGAAAAATGGGGCACAAAGGTCATGACCATGATACATCGAAAGGAAGCGATTTCAATGTTTGGCTTTCCTGTTTATCAATACATAGATGTAGAAGATGCCGAAGAAATATTAAGAGGCATTCGTGAGGCAAAGGATAAGCCCATCGACCTCATCCTTCATACCCCTGGCGGGCAGTTGCATGCCTCGATGCAGATAGCGCGGGCATTAAGAAACCACAATGCCAAAACCCGCGTATTTGTTCCGCACTATTCCATGTCAGGGGGGACGATAATAGCCCTTGCGGCTGGGGAAATCATAATGGATAAGGACGCATCTCTTGGCCCCATAGACCCTCAGGTAGGCGATTTCCTGCGCGGCGTGTTTCCTGCTCCTTCGTGGCTTCATGTAGCAAGGAAAAAGGGGCTTGAGGCAGATGACACGACTCTTGTGATCAGCGATGTCTCAGAAAAAGCATTGAACTTCACGAGAGCTCTTGCAAATGAACTGCTCGAAGGCAAATTCGATGACAGGGAAAAGCAAAAGCAGGTTATAGAGAAACTCATCGGTGGAGAGATGGTGCATGCCCAGCTTATTTCGGCAAAGGATGCGCAGGCTCTTGGGCTGCCTGTTTCAACGGAATTGCCCCCTGAAATCCATGAATTCATGAAATGCTATCGGGCAGCCAGGTCGAATGTGGAGTATATCATGCAGGGATAAGAACCGCACCAGGGGCGATGAATCTTTCAGGTTTTTTGCGCCCGAGGATATTAAGGGCGTTTTCATAATTGCTCTGCATTATCCTGTTCTTCTGCAAAAACGGTCTCATTTTATCAAGCAATGCAGGAGTATTAAGGTCTTCAACTGCAATCCCAAGCCGGAATAATGCATTTTCCTTTTTTAAGGAATTCAAAAGGGCAGAGTAATGCATGGGTGCACAGAATATTACAATAGCTTTGTAATCAGACTGAACTTTCAGAAGGTTTAGACCCTCGATTATATTTGAGAATTTTATTTCATCTTCTCTCATCTTATAGTCCAGAAATTTCTCATATGCTGAAACAAACTCCTGCGCATGTTCTCTTAAGTTTTTGACAACATACTCCCGGATTTTAAATTTGAGAAATCGCCCAAGCCTGATTAAAAGCTCGTTGTAGAATCTCTCGGTCTCCTCATATGAAACAGCCGTCTGCCTTACCTGCATGGGAGTGTACCAGAGGTGTTTTGGAGATTCGCGAAGCGATGTTATTTCATTGATTACTCTTGCTATTTGCAATAAGAATTCATCATCTTTCTCAAGGATATTTTCATATACTGGAATAAGTTCTTCCCTGGTTTTGATATCTGGCCCATAAAAAATAACACTTAAGGGAAGGTGTTCTTTGCTTTCTATAAGCCTTATCTTCTTATCAATAACTCCTTCGATATAGATGCAATAGATTGCCTGCGAGGGATCGCCCATGCCGGCCGAGATTTGATAATATTCAGACCAGAACTCAAAAGGTGATATCAGCCTTTTGTTGTATCTATTCTCAAGCTCAACAAAGTCAACCGGTATATCAAGAAAAACCACCTGAGGGTCAATATTATCAAGAAGGCGCAGAACCTCGTTGTGAACGGAATCAACGCTCATCAAAACATGCTTCGAATTCTCTGGAAAAAACCTGCCAAGCTGGAAAGGGTACTCAAGATGCGCATGCAGAGCGGGATCGTCAAGTTTATTGAGCCAGTCCCTGATGGCAACGTCGTGAACATCGAATATGCTTATAATTGGAATCAGGAATAACTTAGCCATCAGTGAGATATTGTTATGAGGTTATAAGTCACTGACGGTTCAAGTCCCAGGGTCTTTCTTTTCCACAGCCTTTTGCAGGATGGTTTTTATCTCCTTTCTGATATCAATTCCCGCAGAATTGTCAAGATAAAAAAGTCCTTCTTTTATCCTGACCATATCAGGGGAATTTTTTTGAAGCTCTGATATGGCATGGGTTAAAATGCTGATGTCCTGCTTTTGTGCTGCACCTGTTATAAGTACGAAGGAATCCCCTTGTCTTTCTAATCGTACCATAGTATTACCTCCGATGTATGCATCCAGTAACCAATTCTACTTCATAGTTTATATAATTTTGGTTTAATGAACTTTAAAAATAAAAAAAGGTAAACTCCAAAGAGCCTACCTTAGATATTGGATAGGGGGATATCAATACTTGAGTCGTTGACCAGTGAATCCATTGCATTAATGTCGCTCTGCGTTCCGAACTCGTCATTGACTGACGGGGTTGGGGTTGCTGCAGCAGAGGCGGGTGTTTCGGTCGGAGATACGGATGTCCCAGCCGGAGTGGGTATTACTTCGGATGACTTTTGGCCTACACAGCCTAACACCGAAGCTGCGAGTATGAGCACCAGCAATATATATACATGTTTCATGTTTAGTCCCCCTTCTTCCATCCGCCACTCACGCTCAAGTTGCCTATACCGCTTACACTAAATGTTCCGCGACCGTTTAGAAATGCAGTGCATGTGGTTGCGGTTGGATCGCATGTGGCAGTGAGATTGATGTTGTTACCCGATATTGCGACCCTGATGTTCCCGCCCGCCGTTAGCGGAGTTATTGTTGCGAAGGTGAACCCCTGGTATTTGACCTGTCCGTTGCCAAGAGTCTGATTCGTGCCGTCTGTGGTAACGGCGGTATTATTTGAGACCACCAAGGTACCGTTTATTCCAGACAGCGTAACGGTGACATTTCCTTCGATTACTGCCCTGCCGCTGCCGTTGGCTACCAATGTATTATTCCCGCTGGCAAGGGTTTTTATACCTCGTTCATTCTCCCGGCTTTCCGGCTGACCTGTTACGGCGAGTCCACCTGAAAGTCTTCTGTAATCCCGGACAAAGACCTGCAGTTGCCTGGCTGCATCTCTCAATACATTGATTGTTTCTCTTTGTGAGACGTCCACTTGATTTAAGAAAGCCTGGGCATCCGTAATATTTGTTACCATGCCAGAATCGTTAAATCCATTGTGGGTTGCCAACAGGGCTTTTGTTGCATTCTGGTCGGCTGCGGCTTGTTGCATCAAACTTGTGAAATTTGCCTCGATTGCCTCAAGGTTTGATGTATCTTTGCCTTTCAGGTTCAGAATTGCCGCATTCAATTTTGCCGTCACATTATCTGCTTTTGCAATGAATTTATCTATTCTATTACTAAGCAGCATCGCGAAATCGTATCGGGTTTCAAGTCTAATAGTAGTATATATATCCTTTAACTCATTGTTATCAGCTCTTAACTCTTCGGTGGTGTTATCCTGCTGCACTTTTGTTTTCAGCTGCTCCAGTTCTGCTACATGAGCACCGATGATATTAGGAACATTGAACGGGATTATTCCTATATTTTCAGATTTCTCTGCCGTGGATTTCAGTCTATTAAGGTATGAATTTGTATGGTCAATTGCTTTTTCAAGATAATTCTGGGCTTTGACCACCAGATTTTCCTTTGATTTGCTGTCCTTTTTAGCATTGAATTGTTTGAATGCCTTGTCCAATTGTGCCTTTGCATCCCCGAATTGTTTTTCTGTGTTTGCGTAATTTCCGTTATTTTCTCCTTGCTTTTGTGCGACTGCGATTCCGGAGAACAGACTCAGTATAAACAACGTCGCAACAAACGACGTCAATATACTAACTGCCTTTTTGTTTTTCATCTTATTGCCTCCTTCTATTTTTGATCAATCGCAATATTCATACGATTGCTACCCGATACTATAATCGCAGAAAAGATAAGCATACTTTTATACGATAAAAAATTCAACCTTTTTCAGGCTCTCAAATCCTTTACAAAACTTTATAAATGGTTTTTTAGCTTTATAATAAACTATATATATTGTCTTTTAAGATTAGGCTATGTGTTCACGAGAAGAAGGTTTTTCTTGGGAATTCTATTTATAGCCATCTTCATTACTGGCGCGAAGGCTGCAATTTTACACGGCACCATTTATGGATGGTCGGATTTTGACAACCCGCTGAAGAATGTGATAGTTGAAATTGATGAGAATTCCACACGAGTTCAGTATATGGTTTCACCGACAGGGGAATATAACTTCACTCTTTCTCCAGGAAATTATTCAATCAAGGCAAAATATTATCGCGATATGACTCTTGAATTAACTGGTGAAGAGAAAATCCAGATAGAAAATGCCGACGAGTCCAAAGAGTTCGACCTCCTGCTCTTTCCACCTGCGGATTCGGAATACCTTGGAGACATAAACCTGACAAGTAGCCTCGATAAAAATGAGACAAATCCAAATTACTATATTGTAATTATCCTAATTTTAGCCTTCTCAGGTTTAATGATCACTTACTGGATTATGAAGAAAAAAAACACTAAGATCGAATCCATTAACCGCAACGAACTGCCTGAAAAATTGCAAACCGATGGAAAAGAGCTTCCTGAAGACCTTCGTAATCTCTATGATGTAATACTAAAAATGGGCGGCAGAACGACACAAAAGGATCTGAGGAAAAAAATCGCATACTCGGAAGCCAAGGTAAGCCTGATGCTGGATGACCTTGAGGACAGGGGTTTGATTAAAAAAATAAAAAAAGGGCGCTCTAATATAATAATAGCAGAAGGTCAAAAATAAAGCAACTTTTCAAAATCGTAATCTTCATAGACTATAAAACCAACAGATGAATATGATTGAAAGGAAGGAAATCGCCGAAGTATTGTCAGAATATGACTTCGATAAAACCACAATTGGAGTATTGGCTTCCCATTCCGCGCTGGATATATGCGACGGCGCTGTGGAAGAAGGGTTCAGGACATATGCTGTATGCGAGAAGGGACGCGAGAAGACTTATACGGAGTACTTTAAGGCACGGAGGCATAAAGGAAAACTCATCCGCGGGATTGTGGATATGGCGGATGTTTATACCAGATTCGATGAAATACTAAAAAACGAAAACCAAAAGAAACTGCTGGATGAGAATACGATTTTCATTCCAAATCGCTCCTTTACGTCTTACTGCGGCATAGATGAGATTGAGGATAACTTCAGGGTGCCGATGTTCGGAAGCCGAAACCTGCTCAGAAGCGAGGAGCGCGGCATTGAGCGGGATTATTACTGGCTGCTTGAAAAAGCAGCTCTGCCGTATCCGGAAAAAATTGAAAAACCCGAAGATATCGAAAGCCTTGTCATGGTTAAGCTTCCCCATGCAGTAAAGAAGCTTGAGCGTGGATTCTTCACAGCAGCGTCTTTTTCTGAATTCAAACAAAAATCAGAGGCGCTCCTAAGACAGGGGATAATCACGCAAGAGGCGCTTGTAGATGCAAGAATCGAGCGATATATAATCGGACCTGTTTTTAACCTTGATATGTTCTATTCACCGATAGAGGAAAAGATGAGCAGGATTGAACTTCTCGGCATAGACTGGAGATTTGAAACAAGTCTCGACGGGCATGTGCGCTTGCCTGCGCCGCAGCAACTTACGCTGAATGAGCGGCAGCTTGTACCCGAATACACGGTATGCGGGCACAATTCAGCCACGCTTCGTGAATCATTATTGGAGGACGTGTTTGAGCTTGCTGAGAAATACGTCAGGGCTACTCAGAAATACTATAAACCAGGCATAATAGGACCGTTCTGCCTCCAGACATGCGTGGACAAAGACCTGAATTTCTACGTATATGACGTGGCGCCCCGTGTTGGAGGAGGCACCAACGTGCATGTGTCCGTGGGTCATCCTTACGGCAATACGCTGTGGCGCATGCCAATGAGCACGGGCAGAAGGGTGGCAATGGAGATAAGACGTGCCATAGAGCAGGAAAGGGTTGAAGAGATAGTGACGTGATGAAGAACATGAAATCCATAATTCTTGCCGGCGGCTCTGGCACGCGTCTGTGGCCATTGAGCAGGGAACAATATCCCAAGCAATTCTTGAAATTCGCTGATGTCTCGCTTTTCCAGGACACTGTGAAGCGATGCCTCAAAATATCAGCGCCGTCTGAGATATTTGTAGTTACCAATGAAGACCAAAGATTCTTTGTATCAGGACAGACCGAGGAACTTGGGATCAACATACCGAAAGGCAATATTCTTATCGAACCACTGGGAAAGAATACACTCCCTGCTATATGTTTCGGGATGCGGGAAATAGAAAAGCGATTCGGTAATTGTGCCGTTGGTGTATTCCCTTCAGACCACATGCTCGATATCGAAGCCATGTACACTATTTCAGGTGCCAGAGAATTGGCTGCTGAAAATATTGTGACTTTCGGGGTTGCACCAACGTCGCCTCATACAGGCTATGGATACATAAAACCGGGCGAGAGAGTGGATAAAGGCTTCAAGGTCATTGAGTTCAGGGAGAAGCCAAAAATTAATGAGGCAATCAAATATCTTGAAGAAGGATGCCTCTGGAACAGCGGCATGTTCCTGTTCTCCACCAAAGTATTTTTTGAAGAGCTTAAAACACATGCTAAGGGCATCTTCTCCGCGTTCGAATCCAACAAGGAGATTGGACAAATATATCAAGAGTTACCTTCCATTTCCATCGATTACGGCGTACTGGAGAAATCTGAAAGAGTAGCGGTTGTCAGGCTCGAATACAAATGGAGCGACCTGGGAGATTTTGACTCCATGTTTGTAGAAACCGGGAAGAATGACCACGGGAATGCTATCTATAACTGCGATGATGTCTCAATAAATTCCACAGGTAACCTGATATACTCAAAGCAGGACAAGGCAGTATCGCTTATCGATGTCAATGATGCTGTGGTTGTGGATACGGCAGATGCATTGCTCATTTGCCCCAGGAAAAGCTGCCAGAAAGTTAAGGACATAGTTGCCACACTGAAAGAAAAGAAAGACGAAAGGGTGCTCTTTCACCAGACCGTCTATAGACCGTGGGGTTCCTATACCGTGCTTGAATATTCAAAAAATCACAAGATAAAAAATATAAGGGTCATGCCAGGGAAAAAACTTAGCCTTCAGTTGCACAACCGCAGGAGCGAACACTGGGTGGTGGTAAAAGGGAAGGCGCTGGTGCATAGGGATGGGGAAGAATATTCTTTACACGAAGGAGAAAGTACATTTATAAAGCCCAAAACAAAACACAGGCTTTCAAACCCTGGAACGCTCCCGCTTGAAATCATAGAGGTACAGCTCGGCGATTACGTGGGCGAGGACGATATTGTGAGGTTTGAGGACGAATACGGAAGAGTGTAATTACCACGACACCACTTTATCGTATTCAAACAGCATCTCAACAATCCTGTCATAATCAACATATTCATGCGCCTTAACTCCACGCGCTTCCGCGTCCTTCGCGCAGGCATATGAGGTTAAATCAGATTTGGTATACACCGCATCATGCAATAGAAGTATCGCCACCTCGTTGTCATTGCTCTCTGCTTTTGCTATCTCAATTGGAGTTAAATCATTCGGATTTCTTATTATGTGCAGTATTTTCATAATTAAAATGGTATCACAATGTCTGATTCTGTGATCGTATTCACAACCTCTTCGCGCTCCGCAGGTTTTACATGTGCAATAAGCTTATTTATTCCCCTCTTTTGCATGGAAGGCTTATCAGCAAAAAGAGAGCATTTCAGCATGGAAAGCGCTCCAAATTCCTTATCCAGTGGCGTAAAATTAATCATCTCAGGCTTTATATGCGTGGCAGTATAAACCCCGTCGTCCATGAAAATAACCGTAACCTTATCCTCCCGCAGCGTAAGACCCACGCTCATCCTCAGCGCCTCGGCATTCCTCCGGGTATTCAATGGAAGGTTTCTTACGATCACGGTTATTTTTTTCATAGTTTACCCGAAAGATATGAACCTGTCAACATCGCTGGCAATGCATGCATGGTCATACTGGCTTCCGAACAATATGCCATGTACTTTGCCTATCTTTCGCTGCTCAACATTGAGCGCGCACACAGCGATGTTCACGCCTCTGTCAACCAGCTCTGCGAACTCTTTTTTATGTATGTTATACACGCCGTCGTACATCAAAAAAATAGATACCTCATGACCAGCCTCACGAGCAGCCGAGCTTATGGCAATAACAGTATTGGTATTCTCATTCTCAGGGCTTGTGGTCAGGAGTATCCCCAGCTTCATGCCTTGCGTATCCTTACATTCCAGAGGTGCTCGCCTTTCTGCTCGATTCCAAGTATCTTGTGCCCCTCGTTCTTCAAACTCCGGGGCACGTTCTCAACGGCAGGAGCATGGTCGAACGTCACGCTCAGTTCATCGCCGCTTTCAAGCTCCTCGAGTTTGAGTTTTGTCTTTACAAAGGTGTAGGGGCACACTTCGCCCTTCAAATCAAGTTCTGTTATACTCATATTCTGCACACATCTCCATATATCTCTTCCTGTATTGAGGTTATCTTAGGTTTTTCACCGCAGACAGGGCACTGTTTGTTCCAGCGCATCTTAATCTCATCGAAGGTCATGTTGAGCGCATCGTAGTAAATAAGCCGACCTACGAGCAGCTCTCCAATCCCGAGTAAGTATTTCACCACCTCAGTCGCCTGTATCACCCCTACTATGCCTGGCAGGACGCCGAGCACTCCTGCTTCCTGGCAGCTCGGCACCATGCCAGGAGGAGGGGCGTATTCAAAGAGGCATCGGTAGCATGGTCCCTTATGTGGTAATATCGTGGTGACCTGTCCTTCGAACCTGTATATGCTGCCGTGGGATAGTGGTTTATCCGTGAGCACGCAGGCATCGTTCACAAGGTAGCGGGTGGCAAAGTTGTCAGAGCCGTCAACAACGATATCGTATTCCTTGAAAATATCGATCACGTTATTCGCATTCAATCTCTCGATATATGTTTTTACCTCGATATCGGGGTTGAGGTTGTTGACGAACTGCTTTGCGGATTCGGCTTTGGGTTTTCCCACATTGCCGCCGTGTATGACCTGCCGCTGGAGGTTGCTAAGGTCAACGGTGTCGTCGTCGATTATGCCAAGCGTTCCCACGCCTGCCGCTGCGAGGTATTCTATTATGGGCGCTCCTAATCCTCCTGCGCCTATGCATAATACCTTTGAGGAGAGGAGTTTCTTCTGTCCTTTCCCGCCTACCTCAGGCAGGATGATGTGGCGCGAGTATCTTCTTATTTGCTCTTCGCTGAATCCGCCAAGCATTGTTTTATCACCATATTATTACTGCGGGTATTATTTAACACCATAAAGTATTACTGCCATATATAATTTGTGGTAATTTTAGATTTTTCTCTCTCTGGTTAAGAATTCCAATATATTAATAATACTATTGCTCATTACAGAGCCTTGATATTCATGATAAGAACTCACTACTCAACCCAGATAACCCCTGAAATGAATGGAAGCAACGTAACAATATGCGGCTGGGCGCATGAGATACGCGACCTCGGCGGGATTACCTTTCTCGTTGTTCGCGACCGTGAAGGGCTTGTGCAGGTTACGCTTTTCAAAAAGACAATAGACAAAAGCCTGCTTGAAACAGTAAGAAACCTCTCGCGCGAGTCTGTGGTGGCGGTCACGGGCAATATCAAGAAGGAAGCAAAAGCCCCCAACGGCTACGAACTCATCCCCACAAAGGTCCTGGTGCTTGGGAAAGCAGAGTCGCCTTTACCCATGGATACCACGGGCAAGGTGGATGCAGACCTCGATACAAGGCTTGATGCCAGGTTCATGGACTTAAGACGTCCGCAAACGCAGTCTGTATTCAGGCTGAGGCACCTTATCCTCAGGAGCATTAGGGAATACTTAAGCAGCGAAGGTTTTATTGAAATCACAACCCCAAAAGTTGTAGCCACTGCAACTGAAGGCGGGACAGCACTTTTTCCCATAACATATTTCGAGCGCGAGGCATTCCTCAACCAGAGCCCGCAGCTCTTCAAGCAGCTCATGATGTCAGGGGGACTTGACCGCGTGTTTGAGATAGGTCCGATATTCAGGGCGGAGGAGCACGATACACGAAAACACCTGAACGAGGCTACGTCCATCGATATAGAAGCGAGTTTCCTTGACCAGGAAGATGTAATGAAAATACTTGAGAAATTGGTTGGATATGTTTATTCAAGTGTAGCTGAGAACGGGGCAAACTATCTCAAAACACTGGGCGTTGAACTTGTAATCCCAAAAACCCCATTCAAGCGAATTACCTACGACGAGGCGATAAAGATTGCAGCCGAAAGCGGCGAGCAAATCGAATGGGGGGAAGACCTCACCACCGAATCTGAGCACTCTATAGGGGAAACCATAGGCGAGCATTACTTCATCGTTGACTGGCCCACCAAGATAAAGCCCTTCTATGCCCTGCCTTATGAGGATAAACCTGAGCTATGCAGGGCATTCGATATGATGCATCCTCGCATGGAACTCTCATCGGGAGCGCAGCGCGTCCACTCCTACGAATTATTGCGCAACAGAATAACTGAGCAGGGGTTAAACGCTGACGGTTTTGATTTTTACCTCAAAGCCTTTCGATACGGAATGCCTCCCCATTCAGGATGGGGTCTTGGTGCTGAGAGGCTGCTCATGACAATGCTCGGCATAGAAAATATCCGCGAAGTTGTATTATTCCCGCGTGACCGAAAGCGCCTGTCCCCATAAATTATTTAACTTAATACGATATGTGTATTGTGCAAAAAGTCAGGAACCAAAAATTAATTAGAGACGAGGGATATAGATGAGCACGGAAAGGGATATTATAATAGAGAGACTTGAGCAAAAGCTGGCTGCCAAAGATAAAGAGATTGCGCAGATGCAGGAATCTTTAAGAGAATCTATTATCATGGAAGTGGAGAAACGGTTTGCAGATAAAGTCAAGCTTCGCGAATCCACGCTTGATGAGCTCAGGATGAAATTCAGTGAGAAAGTCAATGAGATAATCGAGATGAATAAATCCCTCAGAGATTCCCTTCTTGAACAGCAAAAATCCAGGGGCAGCGCAGCACGTGAATGCGAAAACCGCATGGACAGGCTGGAACACAGGCTCATAGAACTTAACAGTGCCTATGACGGCGCCATGAAAGAACTTCTTGATCAGAAATCAATAATTCAAGAACTGCAAGCCAAAAAAGCGGTAAAAGTAGAACCAAAAGCAGAGCCGAAGGTCAAACAGGAGGTAAAGCCTAAGGAAGAAAAACCCTCCGAGAAACCAAAACCAAAGGGTGAATACATAGTTGCCAGCACCTATGTGCCTAAGGAGAAAAGAAAACAGGTTCCTGTTATTGAAGCTGAAGAAAAGACAATCGTGGCAGATGAAAAGGAAAAAGAGCTATTTAAAAAACCGGCTGTAAAGAAGAGCGCAAGGGTAGTGGAAGGGGTGGAAATAATAGAAACCTTGAAAAGAGGTAAATAGTGCATATCAAAGAGATTGAGCTTCAAAACTTCAAATCCTTCGGTAAAAAAGTAAAAATCCCCTTCTTTGACGACTTCACAACCATTTCCGGGCCTAACGGAAGTGGAAAATCCAATATAATCGATGGTATTCTTTTCGCACTCGGTCTCTCAAGTTCAAGGATTCTCAGGGCAGAGAAACTCACAGACCTTATTTACAACGGCGATGGCTCAAGAACACGGGATTTCGCCCAGGTGACCATCTGTTTTGATAACAAAGACCGGGAGATGCCTGTAGATTCAGACGAGGTTGTGGTTACCCGCAAGGTAAGACAGACAGAATCAGGCTATTACAGTTATTACTATTTTAATGAAAAAGCCGTGGGCTTAGCAGATATCCATAACTACCTTTCAAAAGCCAAGATAACTCCTGAAGGCTACAATGTGGTCATGCAGGGGGACGTAACAAATATAATCGAAATGACCACTACCGAGAGGCGAAAGATCATCGATGAGATTGCAGGGGTAGCTGAGTTCGACGATAAAAAAGAGCAGGCTTTAAACGAACTGGAAATCGTGCGGGAGCGAATAGAACGCGTGGATATAATCATAAGTGAGGTTGATGACCAGATTGCGAAGCTCAAGCAGGAGCGCGATCAGGCTCTGAAATATCAGTCGCTGCGCGATGAGAAGAGAAAATACGAAGGATACATCCTTCTTGCCAGGCAGAAGGATGCAAAGAATGAACTTGTGAAGCTTGAAGGTGAATTAAAGGATAAGGAGACTGGTAAGGAGGAATTAACAAAACAGGCGGAGCAGCGAAAACAGGAGCTTCGTGAAATGGAAGAAAAGCTTTCAGACTTGAACTCGCTTATAATCCAGAAAGGAGAAGGTGAGCAGATAGCCCTTAAAAAAGAGATAGAATCCATAAGGGGTGAGATTTCACGCTGCAGCAGCACCATCGAGATTGCCGAGAATGAAATCGATGATATCGAGTCCCAGAAAAGGAAAGCCTTTGTTGAGATTGATAATGTGCAGGGAAAAGTTGCGCAATTCAATGAAAAACTAAACGAAGAAAATAGAAGAAGCGAAACAATTTCGGGCGAGATTGGGGATAAGAACACGCAATTGCTTGTTCTAAAGAGCAAGATTGCGGAAGTGGATGCAAGGTTTGCAGAAACAAAGGATAAACTTGCGGAGGCAAAGCAAAAGCTTGAGACGCTGAAAAACGAAAAGAATGAACTCATGCGGGAAGAGGATCGATTGCTTGATGCGATAAGGCGAAAGTCCTCCGAGGCACGGGACAGGGAGCTTGAGATTCAGGATTCCTTATCCAGGATACAGTCTTCTGATTTTGATGCCGCTAATGCAAAAGCACAGATAGAGGAGATAAATGCAAAGAAGAAGGAACTTACGAAGGATGTTCTTGACCTTGAGAAAAACAGGGCACAGATAAAAAGTGTGATAGGAGACTTGGAGAACCAGCTTCGAATATTGCAGCAGGAATATGCAAAGTCGGAAGCCAGAATAAAGGCGGCGGCTGAACTCAATTACAGCGAGCCTGTGGAGTCCGTCCTTCGGGCAAGGAAAAACAAGGAGCTTCCCGGTATTTACGGCACGATTGCTGAACTGGGTAAGGTGGATAGGAAATATTCCGTGGCTCTTGAGATAGCCGCGGGTGCAAGGATGCAGTCAGTGGTGGTTGATAATGATGAGGATGCTGCAAGGGCGATCAATTACCTGAAGGAAAAACGTCTGGGAAGGGTGACTTTTTTGCCCTTGAACAAAATGGAGCCGGTGCAGAAACTTTCAAAAGCGGAAAAAGAAGGCATCATAGACTATGCGATCAACCTCGTTGAGTATGATAAAAAATTTAATTCAGCCTTCTGGTATGTTTTCAAGGATACGCTTGTTTCGGACAGCCTTGAAACTGCAAGGCGGCTCATGGGAGGTAAACGGCTTGTGACGCTTGAGGGAGAATTGATAGAAAAGGCGGGCGCCATGACAGGTGGTATCATCAAATCGAAACTCTCGTTTGCTTCAGGCGAAGCCGAGAATATTAAAAAAATTGCAGAAGAGATAGCAGAATACGAAGGCAGGCGTAAATCGGCGACTGCCAAACTTGAAAAATTCGAGGAGCATCTGGAAGAGACAAAGGCTGAATCTCTGGATTTTGATAACGAAATCACAAAGCTTGAGATGGCGATGACAGAGATCAAGAGCCGTGGCACGAGGCTTGCTGAGTTAATAGAGACAAGGAAAAAGGAGCTTGGGGAAATAGAGGAGGCACGCAAAGCTGTAAAGAAGGACATGGATAGCGTCGAGGAGAAGAAGCGGGAGAAGGATGAAGTCATCGATACATTACTGGAAGAGATAAGTAAAATCGAGGAGCAGTTATCCGGCTCTCTGGTGCCTGAGCTTAACAGCAAGGCATCGCTTGTCGAGGAGGAAATACAGAGGCTTGAGGGAAGGCTTCGGGATATTGAGGCAGGGATAAACGCTATCACGCTTGAGCAGCGATATGCGCAGGCAAGAATAGACGAGATAAAAGAGCAGATATCTCTTCTTGATAAAAAGAAAAATGAACACAGGGAAAGGATAAATAGTTCGAAAGAGCAGATTTTGGCCCTGGAATCAGAGCTTGACATTAAGAATGCAAGGGAAAAAGAACTGGGCTGTGAATTACTGGAGCTTCAGAATAAGCGTAGTCTGATTCAAAAAGAGAACACCTCTTTCAAGGAAAGACTTGATGATATACTGAGAATGCAGAACGATATGGAAAGAAATCTGCTTGCCCTCTATTCTACAAAGGACGCCCTGACAGAGCAGGTAATCAAACTTGATAGCGAGATCGCTGAACTGGGCATAAACCGTGATGAAGAGGTGCCATCATCCGAATCCATTGCACAGAGAATCCTTGCGCTTACGCGTGCAATGGAAAAACTTGAACCTGTGAACATGAGGGCGATTGATGAGTACAACGAAGTGGAGAACAGGCAGAAGGAGCTGAAATCACGCCGTGATATCCTTTTCCATGAAAGGGAGGAGATACTGCTTCGAATCAAGAAATATGAGGAACTGAAAAAACAATCATTCATGGATACCTTCAATGGCGTGAATGAGCAGTTCAAGCAGGTTTTTGCTGAGTTATCCGATGGTACCGGGGAATTATTCCTTGATAAGCCTGAAGACCCGTTCTCAGGCGGGATGACCATAAAGGCGCAGCCCTCGGAGAAGACACTGCAGCGTCTTGAGGCTATGTCCGGCGGGGAGAAAAGCCTGACTGCGTTATCACTGCTATTTGCAATCCAGCAGTACAGACCGGCGCCCTTCTATGCATTTGATGAAATCGATATGTTCCTCGACGGCGTGAATGCCGAGAAGGTGGCAAGGCGCATCCACAAAGCAGCAGCTAATGCCCAGTTTATTGTGGTGTCGCTGCGAAAACCCATGATAGAGGCTGCAAAGCGCACGATAGGCGTTGCCATGCAGGAGAGCAATGTATCGAGCATTACGGGGATTAAATTGAATTGAACGGAAGCTGCGGTGCGTGCTTCCTGAGCCTTGTCCTCAAAACATCTGCTGCGCTGCTCAAATTACTATCATAAAGGTCTTTTATCTTCGAATTGTACACCGCTGCATAGACTTTCCTTATATCAGCCTCTGCCCTTTCTTTCAAAGCCACATCTTCAGGCGCCAGAGCGGTTAGAAAATCATTCTGATGCGACAATACGAAGCTTCTCAGGTCATCGGCGGTTTTCATCTCTGGAAGGAGGCGAAGCGCTCTGATAACAGGCGGACCCCTTGTTTTTCGATGTTTGGGACCATCATGAAGGTACAAACCGAACTTTGAATCCTTTATTTTTATTATTGCCGTGAGTGTTAGCGCCCCTGCCCCGCTGCATACCTCGACCTTCTCGCCTATGACAGAATAACCCATTTCTGAAAGTTTATCCCCTGCGAATTGAAGGAGTGAGAGTTCGTATTCTTTTTCAGGAATGCCCCAGTAATCTGTCATGTGAGTTTACCCAACAAACCTTGGTCTTGCCGACAGCCTCACAGCGAGCGGATTCGGTTTGAAAGGAAAAATCGAAACATCTTGGGAAATCCTATCATTTAGCTCCTGCACACTCATTTTCACATTGGTAGGTTTATTCGGCAAAGATTCGCTCCGTATCGTGACTGTAATATTATTGTCCCTGACTTCTTCATTCCCCACCACAGCCACATACGGTACCCATTCCATCCCTGCATCGCGAATCTTCTTGCCCACAGTCTCTTCGCGGTCGTCAATGTCAACCCTCCATTCCAACTCGCCAGCCACTTTTTCAGCATACTCCATGTGCTTTTCCGTAACCGGGATTATCCTTACCTGCGTGGGCGAAAGCCACAAAGGAAACATTGGAACAATCCCTTTTTCCGAGTTCATGTGCGCCTTTTCAAGCAGGGCATACATGCATCTCTCAATTGCCCCGGAAGGCGAGCAGTGCAGGATGAATGGTCTTTTCTCCGCGCCTTTTGAATCGATGTATTTTATTCCATATCGCTCTGCATTCTCAACATCTATCTGCACAGTAGATAAAGCGCTTGCTTTGTCCATCGCATCAATATAATTGAACTCGAACTTCAGCACAAAATAGAAGAATCTCTCATCCCACAGTTCTATTAGCACAGGCTTGTTCACGGTCTTGACAAGCCCGACAATGAACTCTTTATTGTTTTCATAGAAATCCCGCGTGAAACGGATTGCAACCTCGTAATCCTTCAAGTCCAAACCGATTTTTGAAAGCACGTTTATGCACATATTGTACTGCTCGTTGAACTGCGCCACTGCCTCGTCCATATCTTTGCAGAGCGTATGCATATCAGGCATGGTGAAGGCGCGCAATCTGCGAAGCCCCACAAGCTCCCCGCTCTGCTCCTTCCTGAAGCTGTACCTCGTGAGCTCTACCATGCGAAGCGGAAGGTTCCTGTACGATATTGTCATGTCGTGGTTCATCAGGAACTGCCCGAAGCATGCGGCGAAGCGAAGGAATAATTGCTTCTTGTCCGCTTCTATGGAATACTGCCGCGCCGGGAAGCGATCGAGGTATTTCTTAAGAGTGGGATGGTTCATATCGTACATCAAGGGCGTTTCGACTTCCATTGCCCCCATTTTTGCGGTCTCTTCCAGGACATAGGTTTCAAGCAGGCTTTTCATGAGCCTGCCCTTGGGATAGAAGCGCATGTTACCCGAGTCCGAGCCCGGCTCATAATCCGCAAGCTCAAGGCGCCTCATGAGTTCAACGTGCGGAGGGATTTTATCCACTGCCCGGCTCTTGTGAATTTCATAATTTACGAACTTCCTGAGATTATCATGCCCTTTAAGATCAAAGTCCTCAGGCTTGAGTAATTCTCCCCCGGGGGTTAATATGTGCCAGTATGATGTTGCCTTTGCCTCGGATTTTAATGCTTCTGAAACTACCTCCCCCTTTTCCTTTACCATTGTTACGCATTTTTCCTCACCCACCCTTATCGTTCTTGAAAGCTCTGAAAGAGGATGCCCCTTGCACTTTATGGTAAAGGATTTGTACCAGCCGAAGGGCGCACGCTTTACCTCGAATTTTGCTTCCTTGAGTAGTTCTTCAAGTTTTTTCAGGGCTTCAACAGCAGCCTTCGGCGAGGCAAGGCTTGAACTCAGGTGCGCGTATGGATATAACATCACGCGGTTTGTCTTGACCTGTTCCGTGACTTTTTTTATCTCCTCCGCAGTCTGCCCGGCGGCGTATTCGATGTTCTCCTCGTCGTTTTTCTCAACTGCGATGAAAACTGTGAGGGCTTCCTCCATCCGCCCTTTTTTGAGATTTTCCTCGATTTTCTCGGCAACCGGCGTGCTTCTCTTTGTCTCGTATTCTATGAAGTCTGAGTGTATGAGCAGTATCTGCATTGTAATCTCCCGCTTTTACACTGCAATCAAGCTTAAAGTTTTGTCGGTTTTCAGTTATCTGGACAGGATAACAGGATTTACATGATTAAAATCTATCCTGTCCATCCTGTTAATCCAGTCTGAAAAGTTTGCTGCCGTTATCTTCCCCATCCGCCTATGAGATGTATGTGCAGATGGAATACTACCTGCCCTGCGCCGCTGCCTACGTTTATCACAAGCTTGTATCCGCTGTCGCGTATCCCGAGCGTTTCCGCTATCTCCTTTGCTTTCAGCATCATTTTCGAGATGATTGGGCTGTGCTTCTCTTCAACCGCATTGACGCTTTCGATATGCTCTCTTGGAACTATCAGCACATGCACCGGCGCTTTGGGTCTTGTATCATGGAAAACCACCATGTCCTCATCCCTGTAAACGAATTTCGCAGGCGTCTTGCCCTTAATGATTTTGCAGAAGATGCAATCGTTATTCATGCAACCCCAAGCACCTTCTCCAGCATCTCAAACCTGCTCACCGCAAGCTCCTTGCTCGCTATGCGCCTGATTATCGCTCTGCCTGTATCGAAAACTATGATTTTCTCCACAGGTCGATTTGTAAGCACGAGCATCTCGTTGTCGGGCGTAACCTGAACTTCATTGAAGTGTTTTTTCAGTTCCAAAACCGCATCCTGCGTAATTTTTATGCTTCCAAGCTCAGCCTCACCGCTGAATAAATCCTCCTCCCCTTTTGTGAAACACGGATCAATGGTGATTATTTTCATTACCTGAGAATCGCCTCAACCTTATCCATAATTTCTTTTGCTATCTCACGCTTCGTTCCCGAAACCCGCTTCACCTCATCATCTATGAGATAAACATCGTTTGTATCCGTTCCCATGCCGCCTCCTGACACATCGTTTGCCACAACCATGCTGAGCGCCGAGGATTCAAGCGATTTGTGCCCCCTTTTTATCAGTTCCTCTTCCGTTACGCCGGTCTCTGCTTTAAAACCAATAATCTTCAGTTGCGGGAATTTCGAGCGCGCCTCTTTTATGAGTTTGGGTGCAGGTCTAAGGTTCAGTTTGACCTCTTTGCCAGATTTTATCTTATTTTTGGAAGGCGTAACCGTGAAATCCGAGATCGCAGCTGCGCTGATGAGCAGGTCGTATCCTTTATCCAGTTCCTCGATAACGGTATCTCTCATATCCTTCGCGCTCTCGACACCGAACTCGCATATTCCCTGAATCCCGATGCATCCCCTGTGAACAAGCGTAACATCAGCGCCTCTCCTGAAAGCCTCAAGTGCAAGCTCCACGCCTGTCTTTCCCGAGGCGCGATTTGTTAGTATCCGAATCGGGTCGATTGCCTCCGCAGTTGCACCGCCTGTGATAAGGATGCTCTTTCCTAGAAGCGATTTCCCGCCAAGCGTCCTCTCCACCCGCATCACGATTTCTTCTTTTTCTGCTATCTTTGCAGTGCCTTCCTCCATTATTGGATTTATGAACTCCGCCCCCAGTTCCGTGAGCTTTCCAATGTTCTCAATAACTATCGGGTGGTCGTACATGGAGCCGTGCATCGCAGGCACGATCATAATCGGAATACCTGAGCCGAAAGCCGTTGTCGCAAAAGTCGTAACAGGTGTATCGTCGATTCCATGTGCAATTTTGCCTATGGTGTTTGCGGTGCATGGCGCAATCAGAAGAAGATGCGCTTTCCCTCCGATTCCGCAGAATTCCACATGCTCCACGTCTCCTGTTATTTCCGTAATCACAGGATTGCCTGTAGCATAGCGCATGGCTTCAGGATGCAGGATTTTCTGCGCTGAAGCGGTCATGACGGCATGCACATCAGCGCCATGTCTTCTCAATTCCCGCGCAAGCTCGACGCATCGGACGGTTGCGATGCTGCCTGTGATTCCAAGGACTATGGTTTTGCCTTCAAGGGAGCTTGACGAATGGATTATTTGGTTTCCCATCACTTTCTTTTACAGTGTAAAAAGATAAGAAGATTCCGCAAGACCAAAATACTAAAGCGACAATTAGTAATTAAT
>CAYXIP010000007.1:0-19857 GCA_964465515.1 uncultured Candidatus Methanoperedens sp.
AGAAATACAAGAAATGCTGCATGGGCAAGGAGCTGCCTTAAATGCCCGCCTTCACTGAAAAATCCCTCGTCGAGGATTACATCATCGAAAAACTCATCGAAAAAGGCTGGCGCTTCGTACCTGCCAACGAGCTTGAGCGAGAAAGCTTCAGCGAACCTTTACTGCTCAATAATCTTGTCAGGGCAATCAAGAGGCTGAATAAAGACAAAGGAGTCGGTGATGAGGAATTAAAGCATGTCCTGAACGAACTCAAACTTAAAAGCTCGGGGAATGAGGGACTGAAGAAAATCCTCAATTATCTTAAATTTGGCGTGCCGATAAAGTTTGAAAAAGAGAGGGTGGTGAAATATGTCAGGCTCTTTGATTTTGATGACACGGGTAACAACGAGTTCGTAATGAGCAGGCAGGTGATCTATCACGGCAGGGATGACATAAGAACCGACATAATGCTCTACGTCAACGGCATTCCTCTTGTGGAAGTCGAATGCAAGAACCCCGCAAGCTTCTCTGAAAACTGGTTTGATGCCTACAGGCAGATAAAGGACTATGAAAAAACTGTTCCGGAACTTTACAAATATGTCCAGATAGGCATAGCCGCAGAGAGGACCGCCATGTATTTCCCCATCGTCCCATGGCAGGAAGAGATCAAAGCCAGTCAGTGGAAGGAAGAAGAAAAAGACCCAATCGATTCCACCATTGAGATGCTCTCAAAGGAAACATTGCTGGACATCATCCGCAATTTCATGTTCTTCAGAGTTGAGATGGGAAATGCCACTAAAGTAATCGCAAGGTACATGCAGTACAGGGCAGCCAGGAAGATCGTGGACAGGGTATCTGCCAACCTGAGAGGAGAGGAAGAAAAGAATAAAGGACTGATATGGCACTGGCAGGGGTCGGGCAAAACGCTAACCATGATATTTGCAGCCCACAAGCTCTATCACCTAAAGAGCCTTGAAAATCCTTCCATCTTTTTCATTGTGGACAGGATTGAATTAGAAGAGCAGCTCTATACCGAATTTAACTCGCTTGACATCGTGAAGCCTGAGATTATCGGTTCCATAAACGAATTAAGAAGGGCTCTGAAACACGATGAGGGAAAAGGCAAGCGAGGTATAATGATAACCCTGATTCACAAGTTCAGGGTTGAAGAACTGAACGAATTGCAGAAAGAACTGGAAGAAACATCAAAGCAAAAAGAAACAATTCTTACAAGAAAGAACGTGGTTTCGTTCATCGATGAAGGGCACAGGAGCCAGTATGGAACCATGGCTGGACAAAGGAAAAGTATCCTCAAAAATGCATTTGTATTTTCCCTGACAGGAACTCCAATCTCCAAAAGAGGAAAGAACACCTATCTGGAATTCAGTTATCTGCCTGAAGAGAAATACCTCGACAGGTACTTCATCACAGATTCAATTCAGGACGGCTTTACTGTGAAGCTCGTTTATCAGCCAAGGCTTGAAAAGGAAGTTCACCTGAAAAAAGACATGCTTGAAACATTTCTTGAGGTAGAATTCGAAGAACTGGGCGAGGACATTAAGGAAAAGGTGGAAGAGGGAGTGAAGAAGCGCCTCAATGCAATAAATATGTTCCTTGAAAACCCAAAAAGAATCGAGTTGATTGCTCAGGATATTGCAGAACACTTCAAAGAAAATGTTGATGGAACATTCAAAGCTATGGTGGTCGCAGCCAGTCGAAAAGCCTGCGCCTGCTATAAAGCATATCTTGATAAGTGGCTACCCAAGCAATATTCAGAAGTTGTGATGACATATACAATGAAAGACGCTGAAATTATCCAGCACACAACTCAAGAGGCAAAACTGCGATACGGCGAGAAGGATATGGAGGAGATAAGGAAGGAAATATTAGAGAAATTCAAGGAAGAAGAGTATCCAAAGATTTTGATTGTTACAGATATGCTATTGACCGGCTTTGATGCGCCAATTCTTCAGACCATGTACCTTGATAAGCCATTAAAGGAACACCGCCTCCTCCAGGCGATTGCAAGGACAAATAGACCATATAAAGGAATAAAAGAAGCCGGAGTAATATTGGACTATATAGGGATACTTAAAGAATTCAAGCGAGCTTTTGAGATATACAGCGAAGAGGAAATCAAAGGTGCACTCTCGGGGATGGATAGTCTAAGGGAAGACTTCAACATTCTCCTTGATGGTTTACTTAAGCTTTTTTCCGATATTCCAAGGTATAGCTATGACAGGCAGACCATGCTCAGAGCCATAGAAATTCTCACAACAGATGAAGATAATAGCAAGAGATTCCTCGAAGATTACAGAGAACTCAGGAAAATCTTTGAGCTTTTAGGACCTGCTGAAATCAAAGTTGAGCGCTTCCCTGGCTTTAAATGGATTTCCGGTATCTTCACATTTTATATGAATACTGTTTTGCAGAGTCAGCTTGAGCATGAAATGTATGTCCAGAAATATTTCGAGAAGACCTTGAAATATGTTCACAAAACAACAGAACTTGAAAACTTGCGGAAGGACTTGCCTGTAATCAGTTTTGACGAGAATTATATCAAGAATCTTGAAGAAAAGGCCAGAAGCAAAGAAGAAAGGGCTGCAAGCATCGTATTTACATTGAACAGGCTGGTTTTGGTAGATAAGCATAAAAATCCGGTTTATGAATCCGTGACTGAAAAAGTGGAGAGGATTTTAAAACTCTGGAAAGAGAAAACCAAGGATTTTGAGAGAATTTATGCCGAAGGGATGGTGGTAATTAAGAAAATTGAGAAACTCTCTCAGAGACAAAAAGAATTAGGTTTTTCTGACATGGAATATTCTTTGCTTCTTAATTTAGAGAAAAACTTTGGTGCAAGTAACGAATTTACAAGAGATGTCAGGGAGCTTTCTGATAGATTACGAGAACATATTTTTTACAATTGGGCAGTGCAGCAAACAGCAAGAAAAACTGTTGAAAGAGAAGTCCGTAGTTTTGTCCGCAGGTATGTTAAAAGATATGGATTGAAACTTGACGAGCTTAATAGTCTCTATCAGAATTTAATAGAAAATGTGGAGAAGTATGGTACAGGTTAGAATCAGTGATTCAACTTTGAATTACGAAGTGTTTTATCGAAACATAAAATATCCAAGGATAGAATTCAAAACAGGGGAATTAATTCTTGTTTTACCAAAAACCTATGAAAATCAAAGTGATATCATAGAAAAGCATAAAGAATGGATATACAAGCGAAATTCCCAGATAGTAAAAGCATTAGAGGAATCGCAGAAGAAAAGACTTGAACTAAAAAGAACAGACAAGGAATTTAAGACATTAATACGTTCTTTTGTTGGAAATATCTCTAAAGAATTAAAAATTGACATTAATAACATTTATTTTAGAAAAATGAAATCGAAATGGGGAAGCTGCAGTTCTAAGAAAAATCTCACAATCAATACTCTTTTGAAGTACTTACCTGAAGAAATAATGCAATACGTGATTTTTCATGAAATGGTTCACTTGATTGAAAGAAAACACAATGAACATTTCTGGACTATTATATCGAATAAGTTCGAAAGTTATAGCAAAAAAGAAAAAGAACTTTTCGAATATTGGTTTTTAATTCAGAAAGTAGATAAGCTATAACAGTTTTGACACATGCCAGGAAAGTACCTAAGGAACCATCACCACCTTCAGCGAATCCCTCGCCTCCCCAGCTATCTTAAAACCCCTCTGGATATCCTCCAATCCTATCCTGTCGGTTATCATAGCCCTGACATTTACCTTCCCTTCCTTGATCAACAGAAGTGCCTCCTCCAGATCAACAGGCGCAGCACCGTAGCTTGACACCACGCTCAATTCATTCCTCCAGAAATCCTCAACAGGAATCGAGATATTTTTATTCGGGATGGCAAAGAGCATAATTACCCCTTTCCTGTCGATGTATCTGAATGCAGCCTCGAATGCGGGCATAGCCCCTGTACACATTATAATCCTGTCTGCCTTTACATCAAGCTCTTCATTCGCGTTATATACCTCATCCGCTCCGAACTCCCCTGCCTTTTTCAACCTGTACTCGTTGATATCGGTAGCAATAACTCTTGCTTTTTTTAATTTAGCAACCTGTATATTTAAAAGACCCGAAACCCCAGAACCCATGACCAGAACAGTCTGGCCCTCTGCTACCCCGATTATTCTCTGCGCCCTGACAACGCATGCCAGAGGCTCAATCATCGTCCCTTCCTCATAGGAAACACTCTCAGGCAGGAGGTATGTTCCGTTCTCAACATTTATTCTTGGAACTCTGACGAACTCGCTGAATCCTCCCGGGTCGTAGTTGCCTTTATGCAATGTTTCGCATGCTGTATGGTTGCCGGCAAGGCAGTACCTGCATTCGTTGCATGGGACATGGTGGCTTACGAAAACACGTTGCCCGATCTTGAATTCATCTGACTTTGAATCAATTATCTCGCCCGTCATCTCATGACCCAATACACGCGGCGCTTTTTTTATTCGATACCATTCCATCAGGTCTGTTCCGCAGATGCCTGAGGCTTTTACCTTTACAAGGATTTCCCCATATTTTATTTCGGGTATGGGTCTATCCTCTATCCTGATATCGTTATTGTTATAATATATGGCTGTTTTCATTTCTTTGATTGTTCGTATATCTCGCAAGCCTCGTCTGCGGACTTGCCGTCATGGACAATCGCTCTTACCGCCTGAATCATCCCAACCGGAGAATCGCTCTGGAAGATATTCCTGCCCATGTCAACGCCCACAGCACCATTCGAGACTGCATTATAGCTCATCTGCAGAGCCTCCATCTCAGGAAGCTTTTTCCCGCCTGCAATAACGACAGGAACATTTCCGCATGCCTCGACAACTTTCCCGAAATCTTCGGTATAATAGGTCTTAATCATATGCGCCCCGATTTCCACGCAAATCCTTGAGGCTAAACCGAGGTATCTGGCATCGCGTGCCATCTCTTTCCCGACGGCGGTCACAGCCAGAACGGGGATTCCGTATTGTTCGCCTTCGTCCACAAGCTTTGATAGGTTACCTATTGTTTCCTTTTCGTATTCCCCGCCCACATATACGGAGCATGTGATTGCGGAGGCGTTCATCCTTATCGCATCTTCTATATTGGTTGTTATGATTTCATTGGATAATTCCTTGAGAATGCTCTGACCGCCTGAGACGCGCAGAATAATCGGTATATCCGTTGTTGGGTCAATCCAGTTCCGAATTGCGCCCCTCGTTATCATCAATGCATCTGCATAAGGCAGGAGCGGCTCGACAGTTTTTCCGAGGTTCGCAAGACCTGTAGTGGGTCCCTGGAAATAACCGTGGTCAACAGCCAGCATAACGCATCTCCCTGTTTTGGGCTTGATTATTCTTGAGAGCCTGTTCTTCATTCCCCAGTTCATTTTAGTTTCCTCCTAAGTTTTCAGGTCTGACCAGTAAATAGCCTTTTTCTATCAACCAGTGATGGAATTCATAGGTCGTGTGCAGACAATTTTTCTGGCATAATTCCCGAAGTTCATTATATTCGGCTGAATCATGCGCTTTCCTGTTCATTATCATCTGGACGGGACATTGAATGTCATTGCAGTATTCTCTTCTTTTATATTCTACAAATCCCTCGATTGGCACAATCACAAAGCTGATTCTGAATACTTAAGATTAACGGCTTTCGCTTAGAGCCTGCGCGGAACAAAACATAAAACTATTTTTAACTTAAGACAAATTTATAATAGCAGATTTTAGGGGTGATATCCTGCTATCTATTGATGACTGGAAGATAGAAGGTATAGAAGACGTAAAAATTTCCATTTTTGACAAAAAGCAAGGCGATGCCATTAATATGCTGAAAACTAAAAAAAATTAAAGATTCAATGTTTTAGATATTAGAAAACCAATATAATTATATGGGAAGAGATACAATAATTAATCAGAAATTAATCATGAGAATCGGCATAATTGTTTTAATTTTCATAGGAAGTTTTCTGGTTTCTGGCTGTGTTCAGCAGGGGACGCAATCAGGATTGCAAGAAATAGCCAACAGGGCAGTATCGGAAAAACTTATTGTTCAATTTGATTTTTTCTCAGGTATTCCGGAAAATTTCAAGGTAAGCCCGGATAGTAAGCGAATCGCCTATGTTGCAAAGGAAGGCAAAAAACAGTCACTTGTTATAGATGGAAAAGAGGAGAAACAGTACGATGAGGTCGGGTTCGATGCCTCTGTCTTCAGTCCGGATGGCAAAAGGGTGGCTTATGCAATAAGACAAGGTGAAAACTGGTCTGTAGTTGTGGATGGAAACGAGGAAAGGCAGTACGATGGCATATTAAAAGGCACCCCTGCCTTCAGCCCTGACAGCAAACGTGTGGTTTATGCAGCAAAACAGGGCGATAAGTGGTTTGCAGTAGTGGATGGAAAGGAGGAGAAGCAATATGACGGCATCGAGCAGGGAAGCCTGATTTTCAGCCCCGACGGTGAGCATGTGGCTTATGCAGCAAAGGAGGGCAATAAGTGGTTCGCAGTAGTGGATGGAAAGGAGGAGAAGCAATATGATAACATCGGAGAGGGAAGCCTGATTTTCAGCCCTGACAGCAAGAAGGTAGCCTATGTGGCAGGGGAGGGAGACAAATGGTTTGTGGTAGTGGGGGGAAAAGAGGATAAGCGATACGATGTCGTATCGATATACAGTCTGGTATTCAGCCCTGATAGCAAAATGGTTGCCTATGTGGCAAGAGAGGGCGACAGATGGTTTGCGGTAGTGGATGGAAAGGAGGAAAAGCGATACGAGAGCATCCTGAAAGGCAGTCCAGTTTTCAGCCCTGATAGCAAGAGGGTAGCGTATGCGGCAAGAGAAAGTGGCATGCTTGTGGTGGTGGATGGTAAAGAAGAAAAGCTATACGACAGTATCATGAAATACACTCCTGTTTTTAGCCCAGACAGCTTGCGGGTGGCTTATGCGGCAAGAGAAGGCGCACAGTTTTTTGCAGTGGTGGATGGAAAAGAGGAAAAGAGTTACGACAGTATCCTGAAATACACTCCTATATTCAGCCCTGATGGTAAGCGGGTGGCTTACGGGGCTCAGGAGGGCGGAACGTGGTTTGTAGTGGCGGATGGAAAGGAGGAGAAGAGATTCGATATCTCCATTTCAGGCAGCAAAGCAGCTAATATAAAAGCAGGATATGACGGCATCATAGATGGAACTTTAAGCTTCAGCCCCGACAGCAAGCATGTTGTCTATGGTGCTTCTGATGGCGGTAAGCAGTTTGCGATAGTGGACGGAGAAGCAGGAAAAGAATACGATTCCATTGTCACCAATGGAGGGGGGAATATTTTATTTGATTTCCCGGATAGTTTTCATTATCTTGCCGTAAAAGGGAGAGGCATTTATTTGGTTGAGGAGAAGATAATCAAAGAGTGAGTACTGAATGAAGACATTACCTGTAAATCTTGAGGATTTGATACATGCACGGTCTGTGGAATCCGCAAGGCGTGAGTTTAAGAAGACCTGGTCTGAACCTGTCCTTGAGAAGGTAATCCACAGCATCTGTGCCTTTGCAAATGACTTCTTTAACTTAAATGGCGGATATATCATCATAGGGATAGAAGAAGCCAATGGACAGCCTGTTCTTCCTCCGCACGGATTGGAAAATCGCAATATCGAAGAGATTCAAAAACAAATCAGAAAAAATTGTAAGCGAATAGATCCGGAATATCAGCCTGTGCTTTCGCCTGAAATATACGAGGAAAAACAAATTTTTGTGATATGGGCACCCGGTGGAGAATTAAGACCGTATCAGGCTCCAGAAACTTTACAAAAAGATAGTGCTAAAGCTTATTTTATCCGCCATGGGGGTGAGACGAGCAAGGCACAGGGGGATATTTTAACACAGTTAATGCAAATGACGGCAAAGGTTCCCTTCGATGATAGACGGAATATCTCTGTTCCGGTTGATGTCATATCTCCTTCTCTTGTCAGAAGATATCTTACCGATATCAGAAGCGACTTGATTTCTTCAGACGTAAATCTGTCCGATAGGGATCTGTACCGCTTTATGAAAATTGTCTCGCCTATGAATGGTCATGAGGCTCCAAAAAATGTTGCTTTATTATTCTTTACAGAAAAGCCAGAGCAATATTTTCCAGGAACTCAGATAGAGGTTGTTCAGTTCAGGGACGATGCCGGCGGTGACCTGATTGAAGAAAGGGTATTCCGAGGGCCTCTTAACTTCCAGTTGATACAGGCAGTTGAATATTTAAACAGTTTAAGTACCTCGATGATTAAGAAAATTCCGGGGAAGGCTCTTGCCCATAAAGCAGTCGCATTCCCGTACGAAGCTATGGAAGAAGCTCTTGTAAACGCAGTATATCATAGAAGTTATGAAATTTCTGAGCCTATCAAGGTGTATTTATATCCGGATCGTTTGGAAATAATCAGTTATCCGGGTCCGGTCGCAGGGATTGAATTGCATCATTTGCAGTCTGGTGGAATCGTTCCGCCTGTACAATACCGAAACCGGAGAATCGGGGAATTTCTCAAAGAACCAGGTCTTGCAGAAGGCAGGGGCACTGGAATACCAAAGATAAGAAGGAAAATGAACGAAAACGGCTCCCCAGAACCAAAGTTCGAATTTGATAAAGGGAGAACTTACTTCCGCGTTATTTTACCGGCTCATCCTCAACACGTGGTTATTAATGCTCTCAGCAGCAGTTCACACCTCTGGGCGACAGGTGAGAGAAAAACTGCCATTGCAAACTTAGAGCAAGCCTTGAAAAGGGTTCCGAAATCGGGAGCTCTTATAAGGCAACTCATTGAATATAGAACTCTTGGAAATTTATCTTCAGTCTTGCGGAGTTTTGGAGAAACGACAAAGGGGGTTATTAAAAGAGTACTGCGACTTCCAACACAGAGCGATGAATTGACTGATAAAGGGATTGAAGAATTTGCTGCGGGAAGATATGAATCTGCCCTTTCTTATTTTGAAGAGGCGCTCAAGGTCGATCCCAGACACTTTTATGCAATAAATAACAAAGGCATGGTACTTTACTCCTTGAGGAAATATTCTGAAGCAATAGAATGCTATAACAGAGCGCTGGAAATAAAGCCAGATAATCAGGAAGCCCTGAATAACCTTGGAAATGCTTTATTAGACCTTGCTCAAAGGAAGAAGGGTAAGGAAGCTGAGGATTTATTCAGGCAATCTTTTGAAAAATATGAGAAAGTAATTAAAATAAAGCCGGACAAGAGCGAAGCCCTCAATAACTGGGGAGTCGCACTCTCGGGTCTTGCAAGGATGAAGGAAGGTAAGGAGGCATGGGACTTATTCAAACAGGCTTTTGAGAAATATGAGCGGGCGCTGAAAATTAAACCTGATTATCACAAAGCCCTCAATAACTGGGGAATTGATTTGTCGGGCCTTGCAAGGATGAAGGAAGGAAAGGAGGCAGAGGATTTATTTAAACAGGCTTTTGAGAAGTTTGAGAGGGCGCTTAAAATTAAACCTGACAAACATGAAGCCCTCAATAACTGGGGAGTTGCCCTGGCAGGCATTGCCAAGACGCAGGCGGGCAAGGAGGCATCAGACTCATTTAACCAGGCTTTTGAGAAGTTTGAGAGGGCGCTTAAAATAAAACCTGATTATTATGAAGCGCTCTATAACTGGGGATTTGCCCTGGCTGGCTTTGCAAGGATGAAGGAAAGCAAGGAAGCTGAAGATTTATTTAAACAGGCATTTGAGAAGTATAAGAGGGCACTGAAAATAAAACCCGACTCGTATGATACCCTCAATACATGGGGAATGGATTTATCAGACCTGGCGGGAATGAAGAAAGGCAGGGAAGCCTGGGACTTATTTAAGCAAGCCTTCGAGAAGTATAAGAGGGCACTGAAAATAAAACCCGACTCGTATGATGTCCTCAATAACTGGGGGCGCTCTTTAGCGCATCTTGCAAGGACGAAGAAAAGCAGGGCGGCTGAAGATATATTTAGGCAGGCATTTGAGAAGTACGGGAGAGCACTGGAGATAAAACCAGATTATCGTGAAGCCCTGAATAACTGGGGACACGCTTTAGAAGACCTTGCCAGGAGAAAAGGAGGTAAAGAGGCAAAGGAATTATTAGAGCAATCTGCAGAGAAGCTTATTAAAGCAGAGGAGATTTAAGCAGCATCAATCGCCATTTCTATTTCAAGGTAGCAATCCACCATGATATAACAAGTGCCACCAAGGTTAGTACAACCAAAACTGCGATTGTCTTTTTTAATGAAACATCTACAGATTTTGTTTTTTCCATACCCACCAAAAAGGATATTCACATAACTGTGGTTATGCGATATTACCGTGCTGCTTTTGCAACCCTCTCGATATTGTCCTTCTTACCCATGGCAAAGCCTTTCACATCGTAGTTTGCTGCTGCGATTATCTCGTCTGCAAGGGCATTCGCCAGGGATTTTTTCGTACCGAAAGCTGCCTGCTGCGCCCCCTGCGCTATCAAGCGAAGCGCAGTGTCCACACGGCGCTGGGGCGCAGTATCAACCGATTTCGGAACAGCAATGCCGCCGTACTGCAGCCTTACGGTTTCCTCCCTTGGACCTGCATTAACAATTGCATTCACCAGCATCTGCACAGGATTCTGCCCGGTTTTCCTGTTGATTATTTCAAAGGCTTCCTTGACATTATTATAGACCGTGATTTTCTGTCCTGTGTTGGTTTCTTCCCGCATCACCTTGTTGATAAGGCGCTCAACGATGTTAAGATTCGACTTACTGAACTGCTGCTTTGCGTTTCTTCCGCCCGAATGGGGAACGAGCACAGGCGTAAGATTGATATAAGCTTTGACGCTTGGATCTTTAACCTCAACCTCGGTAAAATCCCATTTCCCGAACAATTTCGCCATATCATCTCACCGGTTTTTCCTTCTTGCCAAGAACGAGCTGCCTTAAATCAACATTGTTCACAGCTATCACTTTCCACCTTACACCAGGGATATCTCCCATGGCGCCGCCCATCCTTCCTCCTATTCTTTCCACGATCACTTCATCGTGCTCGTCAATGAAATTGATCGCGCCGTCGCCCGGGCAGAATGCCGATATCTGCTTCCCGTTTTTAATGAGCTGCAGGCGGATACATTTCCTGATGGCTGAATTGGGCTGTTTTGCCTCGACCCCGACTTTTTCAAGCGCAATACCCCTTGCCTGTGGCGAACCGCCAAGCGGGTCTGCCTTTACATCAAGATTAAGGGCTCGCCTTGCGTATTCCTTGTCGCTCCATCTGAAATTCTTACTTTCGCTCTTGAGTTTGCGAGCCGCATACATTCCTTTTCCCATGTTTTTTTCCTCTTTATACCCCGCATTTAAATGCGGGGACTTATTGTATGATCACGTCGTTTATATTATGATGCCTTAAGGAGAGCTTTTTTACCTTTTCGATATTTTTGCCGTCTCTACCTATGGCAAGCCCCTTCTCTTTAGTAGCAACTTCTACATAAGCTATACGCTTGCCATCCTCAGTCACAATATTTATATTTTTTACAGAAACTGGATGAAAAGCATTTTTTACGAACTCAGCAGGGTCATCTGAATGCTCGATTATTTCAATATGCCTGCCAATAGCCTTCTTCACCCGGTTGATATGATCCCCCCCTTTTCCTATGGCTAAACCCATATCCCCGTTCCTGACAACAAATAGCAACCTGTTGTTTTCAGTATCCTCGTAGCAGTCCTTCGCCCTGGCTCCTGTCAGGCTTTCAAATAGTGCTATGTACCTTATTCCATCCATGCTCAGTTTCACTTCACTCTTTGATGAACCCATTGACAATCGCTCTCCTTTTCAGGTGCTCTTCAAGGAGAGTATCTCAGACTCTCCGGGCTCAAGCACTGCAAGCGCAGCAATCGCAAATGGTTTACCGCAGGCAACCCCGAGGTCAACACCTGTGCCGGGATAATTAATTACGGGCACGCCTTTCATTTCGTTTGCCGTTTCGGGAAGGCAATTGGACGACAGTACAACCACCTGCGCTTTTCCATTCTTTACAGCATCCGTGGTCTGCCTTCCGCCAATTACAACCTTTCCTGTTGTTAGAACGTTTCGAAGTACCTTGTTTATATCAGTTTCCATACCAATTCTCCTTTTATTCAAGCTTTCTTTGCTATCAGTTTAACATTCCCTGTTCCAAGCCTGATAGGCTGCCCGACTATCACATTCTCGGTGACTCCTCTGAGTTCGTCCACGTCGCCCCGCATACCGGAATCCAGAAGATGGTTAACTGTTACCTCGAAGGCTGCCCTTGCAAGAACGCTCGCCTTTTCACCCGAAATACCGTGTCTCCCTATTGGTTTTACATCCCCATCGACTGTCATTATATCAGCTACAAGCATGATATGGCGCACGTCCACAGTAAGACCCTGCTCTTTCAGCGTTTCCATGGCTTCGTGTATCAGTGCCGTTCTTGCAGCCTCTATACCCATTACTTCGAATATTTCATTCACATTGTTCGTCCTTGTTCGCGTGGCATCAATACCATCTATTGCAAGCACTTCCTTGAGCACCGAACCTTCAGTGTAGAGCACATATTCTCCGCTCTCTTCTTTTCTTATAACAACCCTTTTTATTCCTTTAACACCCTTTAATATTACAGACTGTACACTTTTAACAAGTTGAAGTAATTGTCGATATGAGGGCTCCTCCGGCGTCAGTATCAGGGTATCACCTTTAACCTCAACCGAGGCGCCCAGCTCTTCCTCAAGTTTACCTGCCACTTCTTCCGTGGTCATGTTGCGCTGCTGGAGGGTCTTGCTGTTGAGTTCTATGATTATCTTCATTTCGGTAATATCAGTGGACATGCTGCCCAGCACAGTAATATAGGTCGCTTCTATTTTCCATGCAAGCTCCCGGGCTTTCTCCCTGTCGAACGCATAATCCTTTTCAAGAAATATCGTCATCATCGGAGTGCTTGGGTTTTTTCTCGCATCCACGATTTCAATCAGTCGGGGCAATCCAAGTGTGACATTGATCTCAGCCACGCCAGCGTAGTGGAAGGTTCTCATCGTCATCTGGGTGCCAGGTTCGCCAATGGACTGCGCTGAAACAACCCCTGCAGCCTCTCCTGCTTCGATCTTTGCACCATCGTATCCCGAAAGTATGCGTTCTATAACTGCATCCGTCTGTTTTTTTGTGAGCTTTCTATCTTTGATTTCACGTACAAGATTATCGATCACGTTCCGTGGTAATGGGAGTCCTGAAACTGCCTCTTCAATATCTTTTGAACTCATTCCTTCACCCCCGCCACAGAGTCGATAATACGCTTTATCGCATCCGGTTTACTGAAATCACTGTTCATCGGGTTTACTCCGTCCTCTCCGTATTTGAACTGGATAACCATGTTCCTCGTGTCCCTTACAGTACCGTCGTACTGCACTTCCAGATCCTGCAGCGCATTCACTAATCGGCGCTGTAGATAGCCTGACTGGGATGTCCGCACTGCTGTGTCCACAAGACCCTCACGTCCGCCTATGGCATGGAAGAAATATTCGGTCGGCGACAAACCGCCCTTGTAACTTGCCTTCACAAAACCATGGGCTTCAGCACCAAGGTCTCCCTTATCAAAGTGGGATAACGTCCTGCCTGAATATCCTCTCTGGATTCGCTCGCCTCTCACCGCCTGCTGTCCCACGCAGGCTGCCATTTGCGTCAGGTTGAGCATCGAACCCCTTGCTCCAGAGCGTGCCATTATCACAGCCGCATTATCCATCCCAAGGTGGCGGTCTGCAATATCACCTGCAGCATCCCTTGCACGGCTCAGCTCTTTCATTATTTCCATTTCAAGCGTTTCCCGTATAGTTCTTCCAGGAAGCTGTTCGAGCTCTCCTGCCTGATACGCTGTTATCAATTTTTCAACCTTGTCTTTCGCCTGGAGCATCACCTCATTGATCTGGTGCTGGGCATCAGAAGGCACATATTCATCATCTATTCCAAAACTGAACCCAGTTCTTGTTATGCTTCTTATGGATAAGCGGGTGGCATCGTCGATAAATTTGCAGGCTACCTCAGAAGAAAATTCCTTTATCAGTTTATCGAGTATCATGCTCTTAAAAGCTCCAACTGCTTTCTCATCGATTGAACCCTTCTCGAGCGCTCCGTCCTTAATTACCACATAGGCATCATGCTCGCAGTCTATGCCTTTGCACTCATCGCAGTGTTCACAGATTTCTGCCTTAAATTCAAGGTTCAATCCTTTGGGAAGAATCTGGCTGAATATCTGTTTTCCTGTCCAGTAGGGTTGCCCGTTATCCTTGCCCGCTGGTTCTGGAAGCTCACGGATCTCGGATTTTGCAAGAAGTTCAAGAGCATCTTCTTTGTTGATTTTTTCCTTGCTGTTGGTGAGGAGGAAAAGCCCTGAGATATGGTCGTGGATGCCCCCGATTATAGGTCCACCGAATCTGGGGGATAGAATGTTCTCCTGGACATGCATCAGGATTTTAGCTTCTGCGCGGGCATCCTCTGTCTGGGGCACATGTAAATTCATCTCATCGCCGTCGAAGTCTGCATTATACGGCGGGCACACAGCGGGATTCAATCTGAACGTTTTGTGAGGTAGCACTTTTATTTCATGCGCCATGATGCTCATCCTGTGAAGCGAGGGCTGCCTGTTGAACAACACAATATCTCCGTCCTTTATCTGCCTGTCGATCTTCCATCCCACTTCAACCAGGTCTGCAAGCTCACCGCAGTTCTTATCAGTTATTTTTACCCTGCGCCCATCTGCTCTCACAATATAGTTGGCGCCTGGATGGTTATCAGGTCCTCGCCTTACGTATTCCTTCGCCTCATCGAGGTTCCTTGGAGTAACATTAAGGGTTATGGTAAGCTCTTTTGCCACTGCCATAGGCACGCCAACTTCATGCACCCTGAGATTCGGGTCTGGCGAGATCACGGTTCTTGCCGAGAAATTGACACGTTTGCCTGAAAGGCTTCCCCTGAAGCGACCTTCCTTGCCTTTCAATCGCTGCGAGAGCGTTTTCAGTGGTCTCCCAGACCTGTGCCTTGCCGGAGGAACACCTGAGACAGCATTATCTATGAACGTTGTGACATGGTACTGTAGTAATTCCCATAGATCCTCGATAATCAATTGAGGTGCACCAGCTTCACGGTTTTCCTGGAATCTCTGGTTTATCCTGATAATATCCACGAGTTTATGGGTGAGGTCGTCCTCGCTTCGCTGCCCCGATTCTAAGGTTATGGAAGGTCTCATCGTGACAGGCGGAACAGGAAGCACTGTCAGGATAACCCACTCAGGGCGTGCATTCTGGGAATCCATGCCTATCACCTCTATATCCTCGTCCGTTATTTTCTCAAGGCGCGAGCGGATATCGGTGGGCATCAGCTTATGACCGTCCTCGATATATGTCGTCGGCTTCTCGAATTTTATCTCAAGCTGCTCTTCGTTGCAGTACTGGCATTTTCCAGCCTTGCGCGCCTCTTTGAACACGTCGTTGACCACATCCTCAATGGACTGTCCTATTTTTTTAAGCATGCGTATTTTCTCGACATACTCTTTCTTCTGTTTCGGGTCAAGGAGCAGCGCACCGCACTTCCTGCAGGTCGCCCTGAGAATCTTTCGTATCAGCTTGGCAAAACCCACGTGGATTACGGGTGCCACAAGCTCAATGTGCCCGAAATGCCCCGGGCATTCGCCTGCCCTGCCGCCGCATGTTTTACACCTCAAACCCGGGTCGATTACACCGAGTTTTGTATCCATCAATCCCATTTCAATCGGGAAACCGTCATCGTCGTAGGTATCTGCCGTTACCACTCTCGTTACACTCATTTTCCTGAATTCCTTTGGCGAGATGAGTCCGAATTTTATCTGTTTTACTCTTTTTGGGGTTGCAATTACCATGATTTCACCTTCCTAAATTTTGTGCAACCGAAGGTTGCACGCCACGTTGACTGGGGCATCGGTCATACAGCGTCCTCAAGTTCAAGCCTTGGAGCAACGCCAAGCGATATGATTTCATCAAGCAGCAGTTTGAAGGCATAGCTCATTTCAACAGGGTATATCCCGGTTTCAGCACCGCAGTCCTGGCATATGGTGATATTTCTTCGCTTATCAAGAGTGGCTATCATGCCGCAGTTGGAGCAGACATATTCCATAACCCTGTCAGATTCATCGAGCAGCCTTTCCTTCAAAGCCATAGCAGCGCCATGACCAATAAGCACATCCCTTTCCATTTCCCCAAATCTCAATCCGCCTTCCCTTGCTCTTCCTTCTGTGGGCTGCCTTGTCAATACCTGAACAGGTCCACGGGACCTTGCATGCATCTTGGATGATACCATATGGTAGAGTTTCTGGTACATGATAACGCCAACGAACACATCAGCCTGAATCCTGTTGCCTGTTATGCCGTCGTAGAAAATCTCCTTGCCTGTGTGCGAAAAACCGAATTTGACAAGGGAAGAGCGCAGGTCATCCTCATGTTCCCCTGAGAATGCAGTACCATCTATCCTTCTTCCCTCAAGCGACCCCACTTTTCCACCTATCATTTCAAGCACATGCCCGACTGTCATTCGCGAAGGGATGGCATGCGGATTTATGATCAGGTCGGGAACCATGCCATTTTCTGTGAAAGGCATATCCTCATAGGGTACTATAAGACCGATTACCCCTTTCTGCCCGTGGCGGGAAGCGAACTTGTCCCCGATCTCGGGAATCCGATGATCTCGCGTTCTCACCTTTGCAAGCCTTGAGCCATTTTCGGATTCGGTCAATATCACGGTATCCACTATACCTTTCTCATTCGAACGCATGGTGACTGAACTCTCCCTTCTCTGCACAGGGCTTATGCCGAGCTCGGTCGGTTCTTCAAGGAACCTTGGCGGGCTTGTCTTTCCTATCAGGACATCGTTCGGTCCTACTGGTATCTCCGGATTGACAAGACCGTCGCTATCGAGCTGGTTATAGGTTTCAGCGCTCCTTGCCCCTCTTACCTCTGTATCGGGAATCTCAAACTTGTCCTCCTGTCCTCCAGGGTATTTGCGTTCTTCACCCTCGTTAGTCCTGAAGAAATGGCTTCTTCCCAAGCCACGTTCTATCGAACCCTTATTCACCACAAGGGCATCCTCGATATTATAGCCTTCGTATGACAATACAGCAATCACGAAATTCTGTCCTGCAGGGCGTTCATCGAACCCTATGGCTTCTGCAGTCTGTGTTGTTACCAGTGCTTTCTGGGGATAATGGAGTACATGTGCCCTTGTGTCTGGGCGAAGTTTCATATTTGGGGTTGACATACCAAGACACTGTTTAATCATGCCCGCGCCCATCGTATTCCTTGGTGATGCGTTGTGTTCAGGGAAAGGCACCATGCCTGTGCATATCCCCAGGATTAAAGAAGGGTCTATCTCAAGATGCGTATGTTTTGGAGTTAGCTCCTTTTCATCGATAGCTATAAACGCATTTTCTTCTTCCTCTGCATCGAGATACTCGATTAACCCTGCATCCACAAGGCTGTCAAGAGTGATCTCCCCTTTCTTCAGGCGTTCTGTGTGTTCCTTTGTTACAAGTGGGACACCTTTTTCCACGACTATCGCCGGGCGTCTTGCCCTTCCCTGGTCAGAATTGATGATTATCTCATTGGTGTCCTCATAGTAAATGATATTCACCTGTTTCTTGATCTCGCCCATCCTTCGTTTTTTCCTTAACGCAGATACGAGTTCCTGGGGTCTATCATGGGTTCCTATCAATTCGCCGTTCACGAAAACCCTTGCCTTATTCAAAGCTTTCTACCTCCTCTTCAGGTTCGACTTTTATTTCTTCGGCTTCTTCAAGCGCCTCCAGTTCCGTAGCATAGGTAGTGGGCACTTCCTCCACACCCACAAGCTGCGGAATAATCGGGGCTACACCCGTTTCATAGAGCAGGTTCTTTAGCGCAGCTTCATCCCCAGCAGTTGTTGAAATTTCAACCAGTTGTGCAAAGTTCTTCACAAGCCCGCAATTTGGTCCTTCGGGCGTTTCGGAAGGGCATATCCTTCCCCACTGGGTGGGATGCAAGTCCCTTGCTTCAAAGTGCGGCTGAGCTCTCGATAACGGCGATATCACCCTGCGCAAATGCGAAAGCGATGCAATATAATCCGTGCGGTCAAGAAGCTGAGATACGCCTGTCCTGCCGCCTACCCAGTTGCCTGTAGCCAGGGCATGGACCAGCCGCTCCGTAAGCACATCTGCCCTTACGATAGTGGTAACATTGAGATCCCTGTTTCTCATGCTCGCCCTCTCAAGTTGGTATTTGATATCCCTTGTGAGCCTGTTAAACGATACTCTGAAAAGGTCTTCAATGAGTTCACCCGAGAGTTTGAGCCTCTTATTGGCGTAATGGTCTTTGTCATCGGGATTTCTTTTGCCAAGAGCCAGCTCAAAACACGCCTGTGCCATCCTGCCCAGGAACTGGGCTTTCAGCATACGATGTGCCTCATCGTTTCCCAGATGCGGAAGTAAATACCTGTCGATCACGTAATTCGCCCTTTTTACCTGGTATTCCTTGCTCTGACCAGAAGCCACGCGCAGCCCGATTTTCTCCATGGCTTCCTCTTTATTGCTTGCTTCTGATTCTTCAAGGTTCTCGAGCATGAATTTTATAATCTCGGGGTCATCGGACACTGCATTCACAATATCCTGATCCGTCTCTATACCGAGAGCCCTCATAAGCGTGACAAAGTTGATTCTGCCTGATATAGAGGGGAAAGAAACCTCAAGAATGGATTTTCTGCTTCGCTCCGCGACTACTAAAGCACGATAGCCCCTGCGCTGGGAGAACACTTTAGCTACTTCGATATTCTCCCCGTAGCGCTCTTCCAGTTCAACCAGTATTTTATTGGGAGCAAGGTCTTCAAGCGTGGTGATAACGCGCTCAGTTCCATTCACTATAAAATATCCACCTGGATCCTGCGGGTCTTCTCCCAGCTCGATCATTTCTTTCCGGCTCAACCCCACGAGGTTGCACGCTTTCGACCATATCATAATGGGCAGAAGTCCGATTTCAGCCTCCTTTTCCTCTTTTTCGCCTTCAGGACTTACGATTGACATACCGAGATAAAGCGGCGCTGCATAGGTTATATTTCTTAACCTCGCCTCTGTGGGATAGAGCTTATCCACAGCGCCGTCCGCTTCCCTGACGACTGGAAAACCTGCACGGATTTTCTTGAGTTTCACATACGTGCCTTCGATATCGGTTTCAATAATTCTCTGTTCATCAATAACTTTCTGAAGACCATGTTCCAGGAAATCATTGAAAGAATCCACATGGTGGCGCACTATTTTATCGCTTGTAAAATACGCCTTTGATAGCACACTTCTGTCTAACATTCAAACCTCACGCAATAACATAGCGATAGAAAAAGGCTTTGCCCGCCGTCGGGCTTTGCCTTGTAATCCGGACAACATCCCCGACCTTGGCCTTGATTGCAATGGCAGCCGGGTCTGATACGCGAATCTTGGGCAACTGTTCCTTTTCTATGGTATATTCTGATATTATTTTTTTAACCTCATCCTCGTCTAATATTTCATGTTTTGGTACCATTTTGTGTTCTAAGGGCTTAAACTCCCTTCCGATATGCTCCTTCTCCTTCATACAGCCTCCTAAAACGGGCTCGGGGGGATTTGAACCCTCGACCATCGGGTATCTTCTCATTCTTGATTCGGGTTGAATAAAAGCCCGGTGCTCTGCCTGACTGAGCTACGAGCCCAAACATATTATCCACTACGTTTAAACACATGCTACCAACCATGCATGAAAAATACTCCTGAATCAATGGCAATGCTGTTAAAACCTCGTGGACGTGCGCCCCTTACACAACCTGATGAAGCTTAAATCTTTCCTTACAGCA
>CAYXIP010000007.1:19957-26886 GCA_964465515.1 uncultured Candidatus Methanoperedens sp.
CTTACAGCACATCAAAAAACCTGAGTTTGACCTCGTCGGTTATTCCGCATTCCTTTGCATACCTAAAATAAAGCTTAAGGCTTTCCACGCTCTCATCGTCAAAATCATAATTCAATGTATGAAAATAATCGCGCATGAAGGAGCAGTCGATTTTTTTCTGCCGTGCTATGAAACCTGCTATTTCGCCGACATTTTTACAAGCATAGTCCTTTGACTGAAGAAGTGTGTTCAGAACATATCTAACCTCATCAGGATGCTCTCTTGCGAATTCTTCCCTGACAACCCACAAGGCATAGACCATTTTTTTGCCTGTCATCTTTTTCCATTCATTGCCGAGGTCTGCTATAATGCTGTATTTCCCTATGGCATGGATGGCGCTGTCCCCGATCAAAAGCGCAGCATCCCCGTGATTCAGCATCCGGTCTATATCAGTACCATGGCACTGCCTGATGTTAATTTTCACGCCTTTTTGCCATAATATGATCTTTATCAGCGCAGCCGAGCTTGCGGTCGTGTCTGGAATGCAAAGCGTTTTTCCTTCAAGCAGAGAGAGGTCCAATTTCCCGTTTGAGCATATCAGCACGCTTTTGGTGAAATCATTGGAAGTAATGGAAAGCCCGGGTAATATGAGAAGGTCTTTTCTTTTTCCGTACATGATTGAAGAAATAGGGCTGATGTCGAGTTCGCCATCAAACAGCATGCGTGCAAGTTCAACAGGGTGCGCCTGCGTAATCTCTATGTTATGCGCTTTTATCCTTCCGTGCTCTATGGCGTAATATGGGAAATCACAGTTGGCGAAAGCGATTTTACCAAGACGTATCATGAGTAATCAGATACAGAATGGAGGTATATAAATTTTGGTTTTATGGAAAATTTCATAACGTCTTGGTATTTTTTTGACACTGGTTGTAAAATGTACAGCTTGTCAGTCTGCAAAATGTGACCATCAGGCACAATTTCTCACAGTAAAATCTCTGCTTTGGGGGGGAAATCGGAATTTGTAGAGATACTCTCCTCTTCGAACCAAATGAATAACCAAACATCTTCCTCATTAATCCTTTCTACCGCAACGTATATATACTTTATGATGATAATAATCATGATAACAAGAGGAGCATGGGTAGCTGTAGAACATGTATTCAAAAAAGGATAGATATGGAAGAAGTAGTATTATGGATGAAAAGTTGTCCGTTAGGGTATAGACTGGTAGCCAACAAAATCATGATGTGTTGCAGGAACGACTTTATCCTGCAAAACGACCGGGACTTTACTTGGGGAGAGTATACCAGCATTCTCTTTTCGAGTAATTCAGCAGGAATTGTTAGATAAACGTGTAAAAAAACCATGCTAAAAACAAAACCATCATTATAAATTTTTGTTTACCGTTTATGAAAATTTAGATTCAACTATCGGGATACCCCCAATTGCTGCCGCTAAACTATCCACATTCGATCTAAAATTTTCTATTCGAATATGTTTAAAGTTACTCTCCAACTCTCGGAATCGGGCTGTTAATTTGATAAAAGTGTCCTTATCGAAATCAGTTTCATTCCTTAAATCTATATTCCAACTATAATTATTAAATTCTCGAATTATGGTTTCAGCTAAGATTATATTACCATTTTCCATTAACCTTATGCTTATACTTAATAAATCATTAAGTGCCATTAAGGTATTCAATCCAAACACAGAATCAATTTCCATGGTGCATTTTTTAGACGTTTTCTAATATTACGCCATTTTGGTTTTAAATTATTTTTCCCAAACTTTACCCAAAACCCAGCATGCAACTTAAGACAAAGTAAAAGCTTACAGTCTTATCTCATTCTTACTGTGTCGATGGAATTTTTCCTGATATTTTGCCAATTTATAATCCTTTTGAACAGAGATCTCTTTTCTAAAAACTCCTCTCGTATTATTTCGTTGTTGGATTTGTTTTCTCGAGAATGTATTGATACTTCGTCTATCGTTTGGCTTTCAACCTTCGTTCTATAATCGTCATTCGATTTTTCCAACTTTTTCTCAAAGTTAGGGAATGGATTGTCAGCCATAAGAATCACTACCACATATTAGAGATATGGTAGAAGCTATTTATAAGCTTTTGTTTTTGATTTTCCGGTTTTAACAAGGGTTAAACCTTAATACTGTTCCCATCGTTTAAGCGATAGTGAAAGAAGCCATAAGGCAGACTGAAGACGGTGTCATTCTCGACCTTGAAATCTCAGCCGGTGCAAAAGAGACAAAAATTTATGGATATAATCAGTGGCGCAAGAGGATTGAAATAAGGCTTTCGGAGCGGGCGGAAAAGGGAAAAGCCAACGCTGAGCTTATATCATTCCTATCGGGTTTATTCGGGGTTAATTCCAGGAATATACGGATAATCACAGGTTTGACCAACAGTAAAAAATCGGTTAAGATTATGGATGCAAAAGCAGCAGATATCCTGAATGTTTTAAATCAAAAATGAACAATGCCATACTTGAGGATATAGAACGCCTTGAAAGGCTCGAGATGCTCATTTCGGAACTTCAAACACTTGCGGACAGCGGGGCTATTATAGTTGTCGAGGGGCGGAGGGATGCGGAATCCCTGCGCTTCCTGGGAATAAAAGGCGAGATTATGTTTGCCTCCCGGCAGCCCCTGCTTGAATTCACAGAATTGCTGTCCAAGAGCGGAAAAGAGATTGTTCTATTGACTGACTGGGACAAAAAAGGTGGTATTGTGGCACGGAAGATAATACAACATCTTCTGACGTACGGCATTATGCCGAACACGGATATCCGTTCAAGGATACGGGTTCTGGTGAAAAAGAGGATTAAAGATGTTGAAAGTCTCAATAATTATGTCAATAAGTTGAGATACGAGCTTCACGGTGTAACCAGATTTTAAAAAACGAATGCCATAAACTATATTGCTTATAGCATACAATTTTTATGAGGAGATGGTTGGATGAGCAATAAAAAGAAAATCTTGATAGCATATGCATCCAGGACAGGGAATACTGAAAAACTCGCACAGGCAATTGCGGACGGTGTTAAAAAAGTGGAAGGGGTCGCGGTTGAAATGAAAATGGCTAAGGACGTAAAACCGGGCGAGGCAATATCAGCCGATGGGTATGCCTTCGGGTCGCATTCTGCCTTCGAGTACATGGCAGGCGAGCTCAAAACGCTTTTCGAGGAACTTTACTATGCAAGAGATAAGATGAGTGGAAAACCGGTCTTGCTTTTTACAACAGGCATGGGCGGACAGGTGGCTGCGCTTGAATCCATGGATAAGGTAGTGGGCGTGTTCAATCCGCGCTGGATCAAACCCGGCGTGGCTGTGGAAGGAGCGCCGCAGGAAGCGGACAAGGCAAAGGCTTTGGAGATGGGAAGAAAACTTGCAGGAGCTGTAAAGAAATAGCATTCATAAGTTATTAAACAACAAAGGTATGTATATCCTTGAATGAGTTGATATCATGGAAAAAAACAGATTAACCTGGAAAATCGGCGGAAAAGCTGGCGAGGGCATCATGGCAACCGGTCTTATTTTCTCCCAGTCATGCTCGCGTGGGGGTTTGCATGTGTTTGACATCAATGAATATCCATCTCTGATAAAAGGTGGGCATAATACGGTGCAGGTGAGAGTGGAAGACCGGGAGATATTTTCACAGGTGAAAGGCGTCAATGTCCTGATAGCACTCAATAAAGAAACAATATTCCTGCACAAGGATGAAATATCGAAGGGGGGAGGAATAATATACGACAGCACAGAGGTTATCGATCGAGCGGAACTCAGGGGAGACATCCGTCTCTATCCTGTGCCCTTCGGCGGGATTATAAAAGAAATCGGAGCGGCGCCGATAATGAAAAATAATCTTGCCCTCGGCGCATCTATTGCCCTTGTTGATTACGATTTTGAGATTCTTGGAAGCGTTATCAGGGATACGTTCAAAAGGAAAGGGGAAAAGATAATAAACGATAATATAAGCGCGGCCAAAGCCGGTTTTGATTATGTGAAAAAGAATTTTCCAGACGATTTTAATTACAAACTTGAGAAAATAGGCAAGGGAGGAAGAATGCTGCTCACAGGCAACGATGCGATCTGCATGGGCGCAATAAAGGCAGGATGCAAGTTTTATTCAGCCTATCCAATGACTCCGGCATCTTCGCTATTACATTTCATGGCAGCCCAGGAACGGAGGTTCAATATAGTTGTGAAGCACACCGAGGATGAGATTTCAGCAATAAACATGGCAATAGGCGCTGGATTTGCGGGTGTTCGAGCTATGTGCGGCACCTCAGGCGGCGGATTCTGCCTCATGTCCGAGGGCTACGGGCTCGCCGGCATGATCGAGGTGCCTGTTGTTATAATCATGGCGATGCGTCCCGGTCCGAGCACTGGCATGCCCACATGGTCTGAGCAGGGGGACTTCAAATTCGTGCTCAGCGCTTCGCAGGGTGATTTTCCGCGCCCTGTGCTTGTGCCCGGTGATAATGAGGAATGCTTTTATCTGACAGGGGAAGCCTTCAACATCGCAGAGAAGTACCAGACACCGGTTATTGTATTAACGGATAAGTACCTTGCAGAGAGCCACAAGACCACGGAGAAATTCGATGAGGGCAGGATAACCATAGACCGCGGTATTTATGCCTCAACCGCGGACCTTGCCGCTTCGGATGAGAAGACCTTTTTCAAGAGATATAGATTCACTGAAAACGGCATATCCCCGAGAACCATCCCGGGCATGAAAAAGGGAATATATACAGCCACAAGCGACGAGCACGATGAGGAGGGCAATATCACGGAAGAAATAGAGGAAAGGGTGAAAATGATGCAGAAAAGGATGAAGAAGCTGGATGCCCTTGCAAAGGAGCTAAAGCAACCTGAACTTGTGGGAGCAAAAGATGCCGAGGTTACGATAATCGCAGCAGGCTCAACAAAGGGTCCGATAAAAGAGGCGATGATGATGCTGGAAAAAGATGGCGTGACTGTGAATTACCTGCAAATCGTATATTTGAATCCATTCCCTTACGAAAAAGTATCAAAGGCAATCGATTCGGCTAAAAAGACTGTTGTTGTGGAGAATAATTTCACAGGGCAACTTGCAGATATCATTAGGGAAAAGACAGGCAGGAGCGTAGCCCGCAGGATTTTAAAATACGATGGGCGCCCTTTTTATCCTGAAGAAATACACAGCGCAATAAAGGAGGTGGTAGCGCATGGTTAGGATGATTGATCTCAACGCGATAGATAAGCCCAACTGGTGCCCCGGATGCGGGGATTTCGGCATCCTCCTTGCGCTGAAAGGGGCTGTGGTTGAGCTCAATATCGAGCCTGAGAACATAGTAATCGTATCAGGCATAGGATGCTCAGGCAAGGTGCCGCACTGGATAAGGACATACGGGCTTCACGGCATCCACGGAAGACCTCTGCCCGTAGCCGCGGCGGCAAAGCTTTCAAACCATGAACTTACTGTTTTCGCCGTCGGGGGAGATGGCGACGGGTACGGCATAGGCATGTGCCATTTCATACATGCGATGCGAAGGAACATCGATATGACGTACATAGTGCACAACAACATGATATACGGGCTTACCACGGGTCAGGTCTCTCCCACGAGCGAGAAGGGGATGAAGACCAAGTCAACGCCTTCTGGTGCGATAGAGGTACCTGTGAACCCGATTGCGCTGGCTATCTCTTCAGGCGCGACGTTCGTGGCTCGATGTTTTGCTGGCGATGTCAAGCATCTCCAGAAGACAATAGTGAGCGCAGTGAAGCACAGGGGTTTCTCGCTCGTGGACGTGTTCCAGCCGTGCGTGAGTTTCAACTTTATCAATACCTACGACTGGTACAAGCAGAGGATATACGACCTTGAAACCGTGGGGCATAATGTTACTGATAAGATGGCTGCTTTCGTGAAGTCGCAGGAATGGGGCGAGAAAATACCTATTGGCATTTTTTATAAAGTAATGCAGCCAACGTATGAGGATGAGCTGCCGCAGATTAAGGAGATGCCGCTGGTGAAGCAGGGAATTGATAAGGTGGATATTAGCAAGCTGATGGAGGATTTTGTTTAACTGGCAATATGCAATAGCACAAGCTCAAGCGTGAACGAATAAACGTCGCGGGCACCGAACCTGCAAACAGCGCAAGCCGAGCACACCTATTTACAGCGCGACTGCAAGCAATGGGCGTTCGTACATCCATAAGAGTGCAGGCGCCACCGATGCGAGCAGTGGCGGGTTCCAAGATGGATACAGCAAAACTATATACCTTCACGTTCAAAAAAGGTATAATGAAAGTTAAAAACATCTATGCAACCATAACCGATCATGTTCAGATGGTGGGATACAGGGAAATAGTAGAAATACATGCAAAAGCCAGAGGGCTTGCTGGATTCGTTTTTAATGACATAGACGGGTCGGTTAAATTGATGGCAAGCGGTCCGATTGACGCCATAAATGGTTTTCTGGAAGACCTAAAATCTCAGCGACCGGATACCGTGGTAGAATCAATGGAAATCAAAGAGGACATTAAATTACCTGCACCTTTTGGCAGGATTGTAATAGACGAGATGCGTGAGATAAGCGAAAGATTGGACAGGGGCAACATGATACTGGGCGAAATGAATATCAAGCTTGATAAACTTGATACGCTTGATAAACTTGATGCCCTTGATAAGCTTGATGCCCTTGATAAGCTTGATGCCCTTGATGCAATAAGCGATAAGCTTGACGCCCTGCCCGAAAGAATTGCTGAAGCTTTAAAACGGTAATCCCCTTTTTATCGCCAGTGAGCGAACAAGCCAAAAGTTATTAATATCTCCGAACATGCGGCAGGAGTTTGGGAACCTTCCCCGCATACCCAACATACTCCTCCCCGAACCTCGCCCTCAAATCCTCCTCTTCAGCATCCGCAATGTGCGAAAGCACAAGCGCAAGTACGAA
>CAYXIP010000007.1:26986-32387 GCA_964465515.1 uncultured Candidatus Methanoperedens sp.
AGGTTTGAGCAGTGCATCTTAATGGGAGGCAGCCCATCGAGAGCATCAGCAACATCACTGCGCGTGATTTTAAGCGCCTCCTCAAGCGTCTTGCCCTTCGCCATCTCTGTAATCATGGAACTCGTGGCAATGGCAGCGCCGCAGCCAAATGTCTTGAACTTCACATCCTCAAGCCGGTTATCTTTAACCTTTATGTAGATCCACATGAGGTCGCCGCATACGGGGTTTCCCACTTTCCCTATGCCGTCTGCATCCTTTATCTCGCCAACGTTCCTCGGGTTGGCAAAATGCTCCATCACTTTTTCGCTATACCCATCTGTCATTTTTACCTCGCAAGGGGAGATATCATCCGGAGCTTGTTCACGATTTCAGGAAGCACAGAAACAACGTAATCCACATCCTCCTGCGTATTCTCGCGCCCGAGGGTTAACCTGAGAGAGCCGTGTGCTTCTTCGGGTTTCAAGCCTATGGCTAAAAGCACATGCGATGGCTCAAGGGATGTGGATGAGCATGCTGAGCCTGTCGAGGCTGAGATGCCTTTCATATCGAGGTTCAATATCATGGATTCGCCTTCTATATAGCTGAACCTGAAATTTGCATTGTTGGGAAGGCGTTTTGTGGGATGCCCGTTGAGATATGATTCCTTGATTTCAAGAATTCCTTTAATGAGACTGTCCCTCAGTTCAGCTATTTTTTCCTCCTCAGGCAGGCGCTGTCTTGCAAGCTCGCAGGCTTTCCCAAATCCAACGATACCCGGTACATTCTCCGTGCTTGAGCGCAGGTTTCTCTCATGCCCCCCGCCGTGGAGCTGCGGCTCTATTAAAGTCCCTTTTCTTAAATAAAGCGCCCCCACACCTTTCGGTCCGTATATCTTATGGGCGCTCATGGAGAGAAGGGAAACGCCGAGTGCATCCACATTAACAGGGATTTTCCCCGCCGTCTGGACTGCATCCGTATGGAAGGCAACGTTCCTTTCCCTTGCGATTTTTCCAATCTCTTCTATGGGCTGTATAGTTCCGATCTCATTATTGGCATGCATGATGGTTATAAGGATTGTCTGTGGCGTGATTACTTTCTCAACATCCGCAGGCGCCACGAGCCCATCATTGCTTACAGGAAGATATGTGACCTTGAAGCCCTGTGTTTCAAGGTATTTGCAGGTATGCAGCACAGCATGGTGCTCTATAGAACTTGTGATTATGTGGTCGCCCTTTTTCCTGTTTTTGTATGCAAGCCCTTTTATTGCAAGGTTGTCCGATTCTGTGCCGCTGCCTGTGAATATTATCTCCTCTTTCTTTGCTCCTATAAGCTCAGCGACTTTCTGCCTTGCTTCCTCTATTGCCCTTCTGGCTTCTCTCCCGATGCTGTATAAACTTGATGGATTGCCGAATTTTTCTGAAAAATAAGGAAGCATGGCTTCCCTGACAGCAGGATCGACGGCCGTGGTTGAGCTGTGGTCCATATAAACTTGTCTTGTCATAGTTTATGGTATGTTTCAGCTTAGAATATACTTAACGATTGCTTAAAAGAAAAAGGGTTTTATGTTTTTGCAGGTTTTCTCTCGATTACTTTTACCCAGTGACCCGGACTTACCTCAGCAAGAATGGGAACATTGGGCGCAAGTTCATCGAAATAAACCGTTTCATCGCCCAGTGGATGAATATCGCCGCCGCATACCGGGCATTTATCAGAATATGTTTTTCTTTTCTTGAGCGCAGGCATGAACATGACCTCCATTCGTTATCTTTTATTCTAATCCTATGGACATAAGAGTATTGTTCTGGAAAACTGGTTTCAAGGGAAAAATATTTATCTAACACCTCCAATAAAATACTATGAAGAAAATCCTTTTCCTCGTAATTATAATGCTGCTGGTCATTATTACTTCCGTGACGGTTGTTTTGGTTCAGGAAAAAAAGATTTACGAAATTGAAAAATTAAATAAATCCACAACCAATGAATCGATAATATTCCTTGCAGAGGGGGAGAGGGATGGGCCCCTTCTTGTTCAGAAAATCTATACAGACCACATAGAAGGCTTGAATTTCAGGGAGTATCCGATTGCAACCAATATAGGAACTTCGATAAATCTAAGCATTGGGCAGGCTGCGAGCAATGGCTGCACAATAACCCTTACCCTGATAAGCATAGAGAATAAAACTGCGAAGTTCTCAAGGAAGGTGGAATATAACAAGCCATGCCCAATCTGTCTTTCAGGAAATACCTATATAGACACTCCAGACGGAAAGTTTTATGTCAAGGATTTGAAGAAGGGCATGGCGATCTGGACAAAGGATAGCTCCGGTTCAAAGCAAGCTGCCATAATTCTCAGGACTTCGAAAGTTGCAGTACCGAAAGATTTCCAGATGGTTTATATTGCGCTTGACGACGGGCGCCAACTTTTTACCTCGCCCGGACATCCATTGGCAGACGGCAGAATTCTTGGAAGCATCAAAGAAGGCGATATTGTAGATAATAGCAAGGTGGTTATTGCAAAACGGATTCCTTACGATGGAGCGTTCACATACGATGTTCTACCATCCGGAGCTACAGGTTCCTACTGGGCAAATGGTATTCCTGTCGGAAGTACTCTTGCTGCGTCAAAGTAAATCAAAAAACTATGCCCAGACCCGGACTTGAACCGGGGACATCTGCGTCTTCAGCGCAGCGCTCTCCCAGGCTGAGCTATCTGGGCACACAGGGAGCTAATAATTGCTGCCCTCGTATATCTATCCTTCGCAGATGCGGTCTTATCCCCAAGACTTAATATAATTAATACCAATAAAGCGTAGAAGGTGGCTGAATGAACGAGTTCCTTGATAAGCTTTCAAAAATCAGGTCAGGTTTTTTTTCACGCATGAGGTTTCTTTTCCTTCTGGATTTAATCTCTGTTTTCAGCATCTTCTATGCAATTTTTATCATCTTCCAGCTCGAGTATTTCCTGAGTAAATCATCGCTATCATTGTCGATTCCTGTTAAATTCGTTCCACCGATTCTTGCTTTTTTCATCGCAATAATTATCGCCTCATTGCTGCATAAAAAAGACAAAAAAATCAATATCAATCTATTGGTTGAAAAAAAATATGATGAACTAAAAGAGAAACTCAGGACAGCGTATGACAACAGGGATGAAACAAATGAGATAGTTGATTCATTAAAAGAGAATGTCTCAGATGCGCTCACCAATGTTTCATCCTCGCATCTTCTATCAAAAGGTGCGATAATTGCAAAAGTTCTTGTAGCTATTGTATTCATTGCAGGTGTTGCCACAATTTCATCTAACCCCAGCCAATATGCCATTCCACCAGATACCATTGCCAGTAATTTCAAAAATATAACAGGCATAGGCCAGGGAGCTGAGAACGTAACGACTCTTCCCATTGGGCAGCTTTCGAGCCTCCAGACCGCAGGGTTTAAAGGAAGCGGAGAGATCATCGGCAAGCCCAAGATTGCATCCCTCGAAGGCAAGAATATCGACCTTACCCTTTTTTCAGGTCAGGGAGCAGGTTTTGTGCCGACTGCCCCAGGTCAGAAGCAGAGCCAGTTTATATCGTCTGCCATGTACCCTGTGGATGTTCTGGGTTCCAATGTTTCAGACGGAGGATACGGCATCCTTATGCAGAAATCAGAAGCCGATAAGACATTAATCCAGGATTATGCGGTTGAAAGGAGTAAGATATGAAAGAGGTTAAAATATGAGTAACGAGGTATATAAAGGCTCAAAAGGGACCTTCAAGGAGCTTATCGACGAGATAGGTAAAGTCATCGTAGGGCAGCATGAAGCCATCGAACAGATATTGATTGCAATTCTCTGCAACAGCCACGGGCTTGTGGAAAGCGTACCAGGGCTTGCAAAAACACTTACCATAAGCACTATATCGAAAGCGCTTGACCTGAAATTCAACAGGATTCAGTGTACTCCCGACCTCATGCCTTCCGACATCACGGGTACCTATATCATAGAGGATATAGGCGGGAAGAAACAGTACCGCTTCGAGGCAGGACCTGTGTTTGCAAACATCGTACTTGCTGATGAAATCAACAGGGCATCGCCCAAGACGCAGAGTGCAATGCTCGAAGCGATGCAGGAGAGGCAGGTCACGGTTGGGAATAAGACCTATCCTCTTGATAAGCCATTTTTCGTGCTTGCAACGCAGAACCCGATTGAAATGGAAGGGACATATCCGTTGCCTGAGGCGCAGCTTGACAGATTCCTGCTCAAGATTCTGATGGACTATCCCACGGTGGAGGATGAGGGCGAGATTGTTAATCGCTACACGAAGAACATTATTCCGTCGGTAAGGCAGGTGGTTTCAAAGAGCGAGGTGCTGGAACTCCAGAAGCTCACGCGCGATGTTCCAGTGGCGGAGGATATCAAGAACCGCGCCATCAAAATCGTGTTTGAAACCCGAAAAAAGAGCGAGCATATCGAATACGGCGCCTCGCCGCGAGCAAGCATCGGAATTATACTTGCTGCAAAGGCAAGGGCGCTTATGAGGGGAAGGAATTACGTGAGCGCTGAGGATATCGATGCCATGGCATATCCTGTGCTTCGCCACAGGATTATTCTCACGTTCGAGTCAGAGCGCAAGGGCATGACCACAGACCAGGTGATTTCGGATATCCTGAAAACCGTGAAATAAATAATGATCGATACCTCATTCTTCAAGGAGCTTGACCGCTTCTCATTCATGGTACGAAAGCGTGTTTCAACTGCTTACAGCGGGAGCAGGCGTTCCATACTCAGAGGCAGGGGCATGGAACCCGTGAGCTACCGTGAATACACGCAGGGAGACGACTTCAAGATTATCGACTGGAAGGTTTATGGCAGAACCGAGAAGCTCTTTGTCAAGGAATTCGAGGAAGAAAAGAGCCTGACCACGCATATACTGCTCGATACGAGCAAGAGCATGGATTTTAGAAACAAGTTCGAGTATGCTGCCATGCTCGCCCTTGGGTTTGCCTATCTTGTTACCAAGGATAACGAGAAATTCGGCGTTTCAACGTTTGCGGAGGAGATCAACATCACAAAACCGAAGCGAGGTAGGAGGTATCTCTCCCAGACAATCGATCTTCTCAACAATACAGCGCTTCTTGGGAAAACGCGATTTGATTACTGCATGGAAAAGTATGCCGCCATCATAAAGTCAAGGTCACTTGTTTTCATCATTTCAGATTTCATGGCTGACCTCGATGCAATAAAAAGCGCAATATTCAGGCTTGGCGACAACGAGCTTGTGCTTATCCAGGTTCTGGATCCCATCGAGAAAAACCTCAACCTCGGTGGCGAGGCAAAATTGATCGACCTTGAGACGGACAAAAAAATCGATATCTATACAAGCCCCCGCCTTCGCGCAGAATACGAAAAGCTGCTTGGCAACCACATCGCCGGGATAAAAGA
>CAYXIP010000008.1:0-2637 GCA_964465515.1 uncultured Candidatus Methanoperedens sp.
TTAGGAAAAACTTCGGGTGCACGCATTTCATCATAGGAAGAGACCACGCAGGCGTCGGGAGCTTCTATCATCCCTATGCCGCGCAGGAGATATTCAAGGAATTCCCCGACTTAGAAATAGAGCCCATGTTCTTCATGTCCTTTTTCTACTGCAACAAGTGCGGCGGGATAACCAATGACAAGGTATGCCCCCACAACGACAGGATCGATTTTTCAGGCACGAAGATGAGGCAGATGATAGAAAGCGGGAAGCGTCCAACGCCTGACCTGATGAGACCTGAGGTTGCAGACGTGATATTGAGGTCGGGTAAGCCTTTTGTGGAATAAGATATTCTACAACAGAGCCAATCAATTAGAAACCATTAAAACCTTAAAGAGAATTTCAAGGATAGATTTGGTGCTAAATTCGCGGAGAAAATATGCTTAACAGGGAAAGCTTTGCGGGAATGATAAAATCCCTCGGTCTTGTTTTCGGGGACATAGGAACAAGTCCAATATATACTCTTACTGTTATTTTTCTCCTCACAGCGCCCACGGAAACCAATGTTATTGGCATACTTTCCCTTATTATATGGACTCTCGTTATACTCGTGACAGTGGAATATGCATGGCTTGCCATGAGCCTGGGTCAAAAAGGTGAAGGTGGCACCATTGTCCTTCGGGAAATACTTATTCCCATGTTGAAGTCAGGGAGGGAGGTAGCATTCGTCACACTGCTTTCTTTCATCGGCATATCCCTCCTTTTTGGTGACGGTGTGATTACCCCTGCCATAAGCATACTCAGTGCGGTTGAAGGTATAGTCCTGATTCCCGGATTTGAAGGAACAGCCCAGGAAACCCTTGTTATTATTGCAGGCATAATTGCGATAGCCCTCTTTGCCTTCCAGAGGAAAGGAACGGAAAAAGTTGCATGGACATTCGGACCAGTGATGTTTGTGTGGTTTCTATCCATTGCAGCTTTCGGTTTTGCATCCATTCTTCATGTTCCGTCCGTATTCAAAGCTATAAATCCCTACTATGCCGTTAAGTTTCTACTGGAGGATGGCATAGCGGGGTTCTTTGTTCTTTCCCAGGTGATACTCAGCGCCACAGGCGGGGAAGCACTGTACGCTGATATGGGGCAGCTTGGGAAAACCCCTATAATCAGGGGCTGGTATTTTGTGTTTGCTGCGCTTCTTCTAAACTACCTCGGGCAGGGTGCTTTCATTATTCAGCATCCAGAGGCAAAAAATGTGCTTTTTGAGATGATATTCAAGCAGGCACAGATCCTTTATGTACCATTTCTCGTTCTCAGTATTCTTGCTACAATTATAGCCTCTCAGGCAATGATTAGCGGGATGTTCTCCATAGTATATCAGGGGATTACAACCCGGGTTCTGCCCATGTTAAAAGTGGATTATACATCGGCTAAACTGAGTTCGCAGATATACATTGGCACTGCTAACTGGGTTTTACTTTTTGCTGTTTTATTTATTATGTTTATATTCAAGGAATCGCACCGCTTGGCTGCAGCATACGGTCTTGCGGTTACAGGAACTATGGCACTCACAGGCATTATGATGAGCTGGATTTTTTATTTGAAGAATAAGAGGACAGAATTTGCAATAGCTCTGTTTGTGACATTTGTGGATATAGCATTCCTCATCTCAAGCATGTACAAGATTCCCCGCGGCGGTTTCGTGTCGATTATCCTGGCACTTATCCCGTTTGGTATAATCATGATATATACATCAGGGCAGAAAAGGCTTTACAGCGCGCTTAAACCCATGCATCTGGATGAATTTCTTAAAAAATATAATAAATTATATGCAAGTAATAATAAAATCAAAGGAACAGCGCTTTTCTTTGCAAGAGATACTACAAAGATTCCGCCTTATGTGGTCAATACCATGTTCTACAATAACATCATCTATGAGGATAACATCATTGTTTCCCTCATCAAACTGGAGAATCCCTTCGGTGTTCATGGCTCTTTTAAGGACAAGCTTGCGGATGGATTGAGGGTCTTTGAGATTAAGATGGGATATATGGAAGTGGTGGATGTCGAGAAGATATTGAAAGAGTCCGGAATAGATGAGAAAACAATCTTCTATGGTCTTGAGGATATCGTTACAGACAATGTGGTCTGGAAGATATATTCGACAATCAAGAGACTTACCCCGGCTTTCGTTCAATTTTATAAACTTCCCCCGCACAAGCTTCATGGGGTCATATCGCGCATCGAGATGTAACAGGATTTGGGCGCATAAGGTTTATATATAATCGTATGTATAATGTTTTCTTGATGGGCTCGCACCGCAAAAAAGGAGACTATTGGATTGGGAAGATCACTTTTTTATTATTAATGCTATTAATGTTTCCAGTAGCTGCAGATGCCTCAACGCAAAAGTTTAACTTTACGATGCAGAACAATACAGCGTTAAATTTTGAAAATGGCTCCTATATTGTTGAAGTCATTGAAATCAGCGAACCTTTGTATGTAAAGGTCGATCTGACTTCTAACACTCTATCAAGAATCAATAACATATACGATAGTGAAGCCCCGATTACATTTAATGAAATCAAACTCAGTTCTTCTTTCATTACTGACACATCTGCAGTAATTACAATAGAGTTTCCTGCAGGGTGGGGTTTCCCT
>CAYXIP010000008.1:2737-6587 GCA_964465515.1 uncultured Candidatus Methanoperedens sp.
CAATAGAGTTTCCTGCAGGGTGGGGTTTCCCTAAACAATATCAGATAGTCAGACCAGTCCTGATTCCAAATATCGTTTTAACCAGATCTGTTGATAAAACAAACATAAATGTTGGCGATATTGTATCGTTTACAATTAAAGTTGAAAATACTGGCAACGCCACCGCATATAACCTGACGCTGGATGATCAGCTTCCTAAAGGATTTGCCAGCGCTGTTGGAAGGTTTCCTCCTGCAATACCTGCTAGACTTGATGCAGGGGAATCCCGGGAACTTTATTATGCATTGAAAGCGGTTGATTCCGGCACATTTGATATCGACCCGGCAATTGTAAAATACGGTTCGAAGATCAGCACGTCAAACTCACTTACGATAACGGTTGCAGGAACTGTACAGAAAAAAGCTAACCTGACCACAGAAATTAGCATGGATAAAAATAATGTTTTTACAGGCGACAAGATTAAAGCCACAGTAAAAATCACAAATACCGGGAAAGCTGATGCAAAATCAGTACTTGTAGATGGAACGCCTCCACTCGGCATGGAGGTTATAGAAGGAGATTTGAGACAGGTTTATGATAGTATAGCTCCAGGCGAATCGAAAGAATACAGAGTTGGCTTGAAGGCTGATGACGCCGGTAATTATACAATTCATTTAATAACTGTTTACAACGATAACGAGGGTGGTGTTCCTTCGGATTCCCAACCGATCATCGTAACCCAAAGAGAACAAAATTATATGTATATTCTTATCCCAATAATAATAATCATGGTAGGAATAGTATTATTTACGATAAGAAGGCACAGGGAATATTCATATTAGAGGTCGTATGCTGAATATACTAATTATCGGGGCAGGGCAGTGCGGCAACAGGATTCTTGATGCAATAAACAGAGAGGCTTTCGGAGGCAGCGTGCTTTCCAAGTACTACGGCACGCAGAAATTTACAAGCCATGTTGAGACCCTTGCCATCAATACAGCCATGAACGACCTGAAGGAATTGAGATTTACAAAAGCCAAGGACAGGATCCATGTACCCTACCTTCACGGGGTCGGAGCCAACAGGAACATAGGAAAACAATGTTTTGAAGATAATGAAGAACTGCTTCTTCGTACCATAGAAGAGCGCGGGGATTTTGACGTGGCGTTTGTGATTGCTTCTGCTTCTGGCGGTACAGGTTCATCCTTTGCGCCGCTTTTGATAGAGGTGATGAAGCAGCGGTTTAAATACAATGTGTATGGGATTATTGTGCTTCCTTTCAGGGAAGAGGGTTCGATTTACCTGCAAAATTCAATTTTTTGCCTGAAAGAATTAATGGGAGGAAGTTCCGACGGCAATATAATTGTGGATAACCAGTTCCTGAAGCACCTTGGGAAAGACATAAAAAGCGCCTACGACGGGATAAATAATACCGTTGCGCAGCGATTCCTGTTCCTTTTGAAGTCGCTTGACAGCGAAATGATGATGGTCACAGACCTGGGTGATTTCAAGACCCTTATGTCAACGGGTTCCAAGCTCGCTACAATTGGTTTTGGTGAGGGCAACAAAAACCTCCCCATCAAAGCAGTGATAAAACACAGTCTTTCGCATGCAGGTCTGCTTTTTGAGCTTGACCCTTATAAAGAAGCAAACAGGGCAATGATAATAATAGAAGGGGATAAGAAATATCTCAATATCAATGATATTACGAGTGAAGTTGAGAAACTATCAGCCGAGATAGGACACATATTCAAGGGAGTGCTTTTACGCAACGGTGAAATGCCTAAGGTGCTTACCGTCCTGTCAATAGGCGCCTCTGCAGAAATTAATAAATTATTCAATATGGGAATCGACGCATTGCAGAAAGAGCGTGAAAAAAAGGAGCAGGTAGCCGAGCAGCACAGGGGCATAAAACAAAGGCTTGAAGGGCTTGAGCCCCAGTATTGAGCGAAATATTCATAACATCTCAGGCAGTATCATACACCATGGCAAAAGATAAGAAACTGGCACAATCAGAGAACTGCAACGGGTGTGGCATATGCGTCACCGTCTGCCCGACTAATATCAAACTTGCAAAAGAGGAAAATTTCGATGTTAATACAGCAAAACTTGCTATCTGTGTAACCAACGGGGCTGCTGTTATAGATTATAATACATGCATTGCCTGCGGAATATGCACCCGCAATTGTCCGGTAGGCTCTCTGGCGATTGTTCCGGCATAATTTTTGGAATAGGCAGATTTGTTCCATTTTTTTAATGCACAGGAAATTATAAACCACAGAGTACACGGAGAGCGCAAAGAATTTGGTAAGCGCAAATGTGGGATCAATTTAATAACTCTGCGTCCTCTGTGCTCTCTGTGGTTTTTCAATCAATACCACAAGCATGCCACGATATAAAGTCGATACAGGTAGGGATATCAGGAAAGCTGCTGAAATAATCAAAAAAAACGGCATTGTGATCTATCCTACCGAAACCGTGTACGGCATAGGCGCCAATATTTTTTCAGAGAATGCCTTAAAAAAGGTGTTTGCAATAAAGAAAAGAACTACTGAAAAACCAATTTCAGTTGCAGTTTCTGATTTTAAAATGATGTACGACCTTGCTTACATAAGCGAGAGGGAGAGGCGTTTCATTGAAAAGCTTCTTCCCGGACCTGTGACGGTTTTATTGAAGAAAAAAGAAAAGGTTCCTTATATGTTGACCTCTGGATCAGAATTTGTAGGGATACGTTTTCCAGACCATGAGACGACGGTCAAGCTCATCGAACTTGCAGGTGTGCCCATCACTTCGACCAGCGCCAACATCTCTGGCGAGGCGCCGCCAAAAAAAGTGGATGAGATTAAAATTCCAGCAGATTATATAATAGACGGCGGGGAGTGCAGGGGTGAGCCTTCGACTGTTGTTGACCTTGTAAACCGCAAAATATTGCGGAGAGGCGCAAAATATGAGGATGTCGTTTCAGCTCTTGAGGATTTTTAGGAATTTGCCCGAATTAAACTGCGAATAGGTTGGCTTTTGTCACAGAAATTATTTATATGATGAGTTCTTATCAAATCAGGTCTATTATGCTTGCGCTTTTGCGGCATGGTTGACGGGTCAAGGATGATAAATTGAAATCTAATTCGAGGGGATACGATGGTAAATAAGAGGTATGTTAGAGGAATTGCTTTTGCGGTATTGATGTTGAGTGTTGCTTTGATAGGTATGGCGGCGCAGCCGATTATTACTAATCCACTCACTAATCCTGTGACAGTGTCTAATACGGTTGGGCAATCAAACATTTTTAGCATTACAGTAAATCAGACCATGAATGTAAGCTGGTATATAAATGGTACAACGGCACAGCCTACCAATCTAAGTGTGACTACGGCAAGCTATACCAATGCCAGCGCGGCTCTTGGTACTTGGAATGTAAGTGCGATTGCAGAAAATGGAAACGGCACAGTTATGCAGGTCTGGTATTGGATTGTGACAGCACCAGCGTCTCCAACAGCCCCAAGTTTTACCAGTGCCCCTGTTACAGACACTCCTTCAGCCTCAAGCGTAAATATTTCATTCATTTTAAACCAGAGTAACGCGCTGACGAATTTGCAATGGGGAACAACACCAGCCTTAGGGACATGGAACAATGGAGATAATTCAAGCTCGCTTAGCCGTAAAATATTTCTATCCGGATTAGCTCAGGGCACGACATATTACTATTCGGTATTTGCTTATAATAGCAGCGACCAGAGTTATTATACAAATTCCACAATATCAAACTTTACAACCTCAACTCCATCAGCTCCAAATTTTACAAGCGCTCCTGCTACCGACACTCCTTCAGCCTCAAGCGTAAATATTTCATTCATTTTAAACCAGAGTAACG
>CAYXIP010000008.1:6687-31066 GCA_964465515.1 uncultured Candidatus Methanoperedens sp.
AATGGGGAACAACACCAGCCTTAGGGACATGGAACAATGGAGATAATTCAAGCTCACTTATCCGAAAAATATTCCTGTCCGGATTAGCTCAGGGCACGACATATTACTATTCGGTATTTGCGTATAACAGCAGCAATCAGACATATTATATAAATTCCACAGTATCAAACTTTACAACTACATATCCGGCGCCTACGATTTTGCCATCTCCCTCCCCAAGTTCTCCATTAGAAACCATTGGAAGTACGCCAGTTAATTTTACAGTATCTTTTAGTCAAATTGTAAATGTAACATGGTTGCTGAATGGTACACCAATTCCGGGTACAGGCAATAATTCAGTTAGTTCAGCATACTATCTTGACACTAATCCATCAGTAGGCACATGGAACATTACAGTTGTAGGAAACAATACGAACGGAACAGCTTCATACACATGGCTCTGGACTGTACGCCCCAGCACATTTACGACGGGCAACCGCATCTGGGACGGAGGCAGACCGGACCTGTTTGGCCTTACCTATACATGGAACCCCCAGAGCTTCTCAGGGTTTTATTATGATGTTGACAGCAATGTTGGCAACGAAAGCATCAGGATAAAGCTGAACAGCTACACGGACAGAACAATCAGCCAGAACAACATAGTGTATGACACGACACCGCAGGAAGTAGAATTTGGCTACCCAGATTTCGGCAAATACCAGGTCATCGGGTTCATGGCGGATAAGTACTTTGCAGGCTACACTGTCAACACCACGCCTCCCAATCCGACCATAAACATAGTAGCAAAAAGCGCGCTCGGTCAGGGGCAGCTTCACAAGGTGCTTATAGATGATGATACCAAGCGCACCATATCGGTTGGAAGTACCCTGACTTTGCAGGAAGGCTATGTCCTTAAGGCAACGGATATAAGCGTAACAGACAGGATAATGCTTGTTTCCTTATTAAAGGATGGGAACGAGGTGGACACCGCAACCCTCCAGCAAAACCAGACCTATGTTTATGCTCCGAGCAGGGTGGGCAATGTGCAGAACCTTCCAATAATAATGGTGAGATTTGACAGCGTGTTCTCAGGCAGGGAAGTGCAGGCAGCCTTCCTGAAAGGTGTGTTCCAGATATCAGAGAACCCAACCACGGTTAAAACCGGCGACCAGTACAATGATATGAAAGTGACAACCGTGTCGCAAAATTTAATCGAAATGCAAAATCCCTCATCCGTAAGCCTTTCACAGGGTAACACAGAAAACCTCATGGGAAATTTACAGATACTGGTGGCAGACAATGCTACCCTGCGCTTTGCCCTCTCGACTGCAGTAACAGGAAGCGAGGTAAGGAGCACTGTTTATAGAGAGACAGATGCGAATGGCAATACCATCACTCCTGTTACCCAATGGAATCCTTATAACTTCGGATTGAATACAGGGAAGACAAGTATAGGATTTTATTACGACCTTGACGATGGAATAGGCAATGAAAGCCTGAGTCTTCCAGGCTCTTTGAATGGCAGAACTATAAGTGCACAAAGTCTTGTTTACACCACAACACCTGAAGACGTAAGTTTTGGCTACTCAGATTTCGGCAGTTACCAGGTCATAGGCTTTATGGCTGATAAGTACTTCGCAGGCTACACTGCCAACACCACGATCCCCAGCCCGACAGCAACCGTGGGGGCAAAAAGCGCGCTTGGCTCGGGACAGCTTCACAAGGTGCTTATAGATGACGATACCAAACGCACCATATCGGTGGGAAGCACCCTTACCCTGCAGGAAGGCTATGTCCTGAAAGCCACGGACATAAGCGTAGCCGACAGGATAATGCTCGTTTCTTTATTAAAGGACGGAAACCAGATTGACCAGGCTACCTTAGAAGCAGGTCAGACCTATGTATATGCAAAGAGGGTAGGTTCTGTATCTGACCTTCCTATAATAATAGTGAGGTTCGACAGCGTGTTCTCAGGCAGAGAAGTACAGGCTGCGTTCCTTAGAGGAGTGTTCCAGATATCAGAGAATCCGACCACAGTTAAAACAAGTGACCAGTACAACGATATGAAAGTGACAACCGTGAATCAAAATGGGATCACGATGAGCAACAATAATGATATTAGCTTGGACAATGGCAGAATTGAACAACTGATGGGCAATATTACACTGAAAGTAGGCGACACCTCAACCACAGATAATCTTCTGCGGTTTTATTTTGCCGTAGCGGTAACCCCTGGAATGTTGGCAAATCAGCTTTTAATAGATGCCCCGGCTCAAGCCAATGCTGGAGATCAAATTGCCATAAAGGTTACTGCGGGGGGAAATGCGATCAGTGGCGCATCTGTATCAATCGGTTCCTCCGGAATCGGGACGACAGACGCAAACGGTTTACTCAACTATACCCTGCCCAGAACAATGAAGGGTGTGCAGAATATAACTGCAACCAGCCTGGGCTACCTGCAGGCTACCAGGAGCATAGACGTACTGCAATATGTCGAATACAGGCTGAGTATAGATGCGCCTGCAAATGCCGACCAATTTTTGCCACTCACTATAAAGATCACATACAATGGCTCCGCAATTAGTGGCGCGTCAATAAAATTCGACAATGATACCATTGGCACAACAGATAATAATGGCATATTGAACTACACGCCGCAGATAAGCGGCAAGCACACCATATCAGCATCAAAGAGTGGCTATATCACAGCAGTAAGAGATATTAACGTCAGAGTACCTTTTACCCAGTATCAGGCGCTAGATATCAATATCACGCCCAGCACGGTTTTCACAAACGAGCCGGCTTTAATCAGGTCGAATATCACAAATGTAGGTACAAAGGCAGGTACGCTACCCGTGGAGCTTATTTCTAACGGCAGTGCGGTAGACAACATGTCAGTCCCGCTTGCTCCGGGTGAGATAAAGGAGATTAATTTTACAAGAAAAGAAGCCTTACCTGGTAATTATACGATTGAAATCCTGGGGCAGAAGGGTTTACTGGTGGTTAAGGAAGCGCCTGTGAACCTGCTGCTGGTTGGCGGGATTGCCACTGGTATCGGGGCGATTATCATCTATCTGCTTACTGCCAAGAGCAAGATGAGCCTTGAAATGTTAAGACAGAAATTGATGGGCAAGTTTGGAAAGAAGGCGGCTGTGAAAGCGGTAGAGGCAGCAACGTCTCCGAAGCAGTAAATAGGCGACGAGAGGGGGACTTGAACCCCCGAGTTCCTTGTGGGAACACAGGGTTAGCAACCCTGCGCCATACCGGGCTTGGCTATCTCGTCAGAAAGCGATTATACACGTATGGCGCAGCCATACGTGAATGCGCCCTCCAGAGGCGCGACTCTGGGCGCCTTTATCTGCGGTTCCTTATTCCCTGTTTGCTATTTAACACTTATTGAATTTCAAAGAATATATAGCCGAAGAATGGATAACAAATAGCATGAAACTTCTCGCTATAGATGTTGGAATGGGAACACAGGATATATTTCTCTACGACAGCAAAAGAAGCCTCGAAAACTGCTTCAAGATGGTTCTTCCCTCGCAGACGCAGATTGTAGCACAGAGGATTTCCAGAGAAACAAGATTGAAGCACAATATTCTCCTCGTCGGGGAAACCATGGGCGGAGGGCCATGCAGCATAGCGGTACAGAAACATATCGAATCCAAGCTCGCAGTATTCGCCACTGAAAAGGCTGCTCTCACGCTGAACGATGACCTTGATAAAGTGAGGGAAATGGGTGTGGTTATTGTAAGCGAAGATGAAGCGGATGAATTAAAAGCTTCAAGGATGGAGATGCTCGACGTGGATAAGCCTGCGCTTGGGAAAGTGTTTGGGCTTTTCGGAATTTCACTTCCAACTAATTTTGCAGTTGCAGTTCAGGACCATGGATATTCTCCTCACCTCAGCAACCGCATATATCGCTTTAAGTATTTCATGGATATTATAAAAAATGGCGGCGCTCTTGACTCGTTCGTTTATAAGGGCAATATCCCGGAGCGCTTTTCGAGGATGAAGGCTGTGGAGAGAACGCTGCCTGGCGCGCTTCTCATGGATACCGGGATGGCGGCGTTGAGAGGTGCACTTCTTGACGAGAACGCAAAACAGCCGTGTCTTGCTGTAAATATCGGGAACGGGCATACTCTTGCAGGCGTTATCGGTGGCGGGAGGCTTCTTTCCCTGTTCGAGCATCATACCCATCAGATGACTGCAAACAAACTCAACGATTACCTGAAAAGATTATGCAGCGGAAGGCTTGATTTCCAGGAGGTTTTCGATGACGGTGGACACGGGTGTTATATCGGAGAAAGCGTTGATAAACCCGGCTCGATGCTCGTCACAGGACCCAGGCGCGAGATAATGCGGCACTCAAAACTGGATTTTCGTTTTGCTGCTCCTTTCGGAGACATGATGCTTACAGGCTGCTTTGGATTGATGGATGCTTACATTAATTATGCTTCAGGCTAAAATCGGAAGATATGAACAAAGAATTATACAGACCTGCAACAAAGGCAATTGCCGCTCTTTTTTTAATTGTGCTGATCAAAATCATTGCAATGCTGACGCTCAGGGATGTTGTCATGGCTTATTCAGTTACAAATGTCGTTCTCTCGATAGCGGTAGTTCTCGTTCTACTGAAATTCAGGCAGGATTTTAATCGGCAGCTCGGGATTTCAAAACCGGATTTCCCGGAAGCTCAGTCGTTTGTAACAGGAATTGTGTTGTTGCTGGTCATACTCACGCTCTACGGGACTTTCCTTCCCTATGCGGGCGCGCTTCCCTATGGAACATATAACATCCTGTTCTTCGTTCTGGCGCTCGTTCCTGTTTATTCCCTCTGGAATCTCATCACTAAACATGCCGAGAGGCTGTCCGGGCTTCTGTTCTTTATTTCTCAGGAAGACAAAGTTGAATGTTCATGCGGATGGGAAAATCCGCTCTCGGCTAAGTTTTGCAACAGGTGCGGGTTACCCCTGGAAAAAGGTGGTAAATAATGAAGAACAGGGCACTTTCAGACCAGAAATGTCCCACCTGCGGAAGCTGGATGCGCTCTACAGCGAAAAAAAGCGAGAGGGGAAGGGATATTATAACATATTCCTGCCCCGAATGCGGTCTGACGTACAGCGCTGAAGGGTGATCAGGACTTCCTGAGTATCCTGAGGGCAAGATGCGCCGCATTCTCGCCGTTATCTATTCCAACGCATGCGACAGGGACACCTTTTGGCATCTGCACAATGGATAAAAGGGCGTCCATCCCCCCTAATTTTGAACTCACAGGCACGCCGATGACAGGTTTTTTTGTGCGTGATGCAACTGCGCCTGGAAGGGCTGCTGATAATCCTGCAATTGCTATAAAGACCTCTGCGTCGCTTTTTTGTATGTAATCCTCTAATTCCGCAGGGTTCCTGTGGGCTGAGAGAACCCGTATCTCATAATCCACGCCTGCGCTGTCCAGCACGTTTACAGACCGCTGCGCAATCTCACGGTCGGATTCTGAACCAATCAATATTGCGATTGTTACCATAGCCTATAAAAGCAGGTTAATCCATAAAAATCCTTTTGCAAAAGAAAGGTACAAAATTGAGGTGAAGGGGGATGACCAGTCCCCCTTTATGGCATCCTATCCGGTTTCATCATCGTCAAAAGATTGCCTTGCATGCCTTCCGAACATGGAAAGCCACATTGAGTATTTCCCATGGGATATTAATCCGCTGTTTGGGAAAGATGTCTCGTTAATATAATTCGAATCCTGTCCGAGTTCGGCAGTGTCCTGAAAGCACAATCTCATAGCTCCATTTTCCTCAAAACCGAGGGAGACTTTCAGATCTGTTGATTGTGGGTTTTGAATTTGAACAGATGCAATGTATTTCGGGACTTTCATACCCCTACTCCTCTTTATTGCATCTCAAATAATGGTATACTGCCTTTGAAATGGCTTCTTTGACGGAGGACTCTCCCGCTTTTGTCTTGAGTGCGATTACATCTTCCTGTGGAAGTACGGACTGGACATGAACTATTTTCATTTCGTTTATACCTCCGTATGCCAGCAAACATACCATAATCATTATTATTATACTAATAATGTATAAACCTTTCGATACTAAATCCATCAATTCAATCAAAATATTAATAGGTAAAGTGGGTTATACGTGGCACTTGAAAAGGTATGATTGGAAGATTCAAAGACGGAGACGAGATTTTCTACGGTAAAATCGAAGAAGATCGGGTTATTGTTGAGAGGGAACTGTATTTCGATACGTTTATGCTGTCAGAACTTGAGATGCTACCCCCAGTAAGACCAAGCAAGATAATCTGCGTGGGACTTAACTACATCGACCATGCCAGGGAATTGGACATGCCGATACCCGAGAAACCATTGCTGTTTTTAAAACCACCGTCTGCGGTCATAGGTCATCTTGGAAATATTGTATATCCAGAAAAGACAAAGCATGTGGACTATGAGGCAGAGCTCGCGGTGATAATCGGCAAGCGATGCAAGAACGTCCGTGCAGCTGAGTCAGATAGCGTGATAATGGGATATACCTGTTTTAATGATGTGACAGCGAGGGATTTGCAGAAGGAAGATATCCAGTGGACAAGAGCCAAGAGTTTTGACACATTCGCACCTGTAGGCCCTTATATCTCAGATACAGCACTTGATGTCAGCCACCTTCGTATTAAAACAAGGGTAAATGGAGAGCTCAGGCAGGACTCAAGTACTTCCAACCTGATTTTTAATGTTCCCCGGTTGATAGAGTTTATCTCAGGTATCATGACCCTTGAGCATGGTGATATCATTGCTACAGGCACGCCGCCCGGGGTGGGTGAGCTCTTCATCGGGGATGAAGTGGAAATAGAGATAGAGAAGATAGGGGTATTGAAAAATAGTGTTATCCGAGCCGACTGATATCCCTTTGTTTTATTAAGAATGAGATAATTAAAGGTACCTGCAGCAATTCTAAAAAAGGTGAAATAATGTCCGATGTATACGATAATGTATGGGAGAGCCGAAAACGCAAGCCTCCTGCAAGAGAAGAAAAGAAGCTTCCAGAAGTAAAACCGCCTTTTACCGACCGCGAGAGGTTAAAGGATACCATCGAAAGGCGAAAAAAGAATGTGTATGGGATGAAATAAGACCCGTATTTAAATATGGGGATTACCACACAGAGGCATTAAAACAGTGGAAGTTTCAATTATCCTGCCGGCTTATAATGAAGCACCACGTATAGAAAGCACGGTCGAAAGAACGGCTGCCGCCATTTCTGATATCACACCCTCGTTCGAGATCATAGTCGCAGAGGATGGAAGCCGTGACGGGACGGACAGGATTTGCGCTGCACTTGCGGAAAAATACGGCTTTGTAGTGCATCTGCATTCTGATGAGCGGCTTGGAAGGGGACGCGCCATGAACCATGCCTTTCTGGCATCAAGAGGAGAGATTCTCTGCGATATTGATGTCGATCTTGCCACTGATATGAAACATCTAAAAGAGCTTGTCCAGGCAATACGCGATGGTTATGATTTTGCTACAGGCTCGCGCTTGCTTCCCGAGAGTAACGTAAAAAGACCGCTTAAGCGGGAACTTGCAAGCAGAGGTTTTAATTTTCTAACACGTCTCATGCTCGGTTCAAAACTACATGACCACCAGTGCGGGTTCAAATCCTTCAAACGTGAATCCCTTTTTGCGATTATGGGCGATGTTAAAGATACCCACTGGTTCTGGGATACCGAATTGCTCATAAGGGCGCAGCGCGCAGGGTACAGGATAAAAGAGTTCCCGGTAGAATGGAAGCATGGGGGTGCCACTAAGGTCGATCTAATAAAAGATGTCTTCGGGATGGGGTCTTCGATATTCAGGCTATGGTATGAACTCTTATGGGAATAGCACTGACAGATATCGCAATCTGGTGGCTGGTTTTAGAAATAATCGGATTTGCTTCGCTACCGATTGCTTCAGCGTTCTGCCGTAGTCTTAAGGATAACGGATATTCAATTTCAAAACCCCTCGGATTATTGCTTCTGACATATATAAGCTGGATTATTTCTGTTTTTGCGGGTTATTCCTATTTTTCAGTTTTACTTTCGTTAGGAATTATAGGAACCTGCTCGCTTATCATATATTTTCTAAAAGGAAAGCCCGCTTTCAATAAAAAGTATACAGTATATTTTGAACTCTTGTTTGCTGGTGCCTTTGTGGTTTTTGCGGTTATTCGCGCATACAGTCCTGATATCTACTGGACAGGCGGTGAGAAATTTATGGACATGGCATTCATAAACAGTCTTCTTCGAACAACGGAATTCCCGCCTCTTGACCCCTGGATGTCAGGGACGGTTGTCCAGTATTATTATTTTGGATACCTGATTGTAGCGAATCTGATAAGAATTTCCGCAATTTTACCTTCGGTTGCATTTAACCTCGCCACCGCCTCATTTTTTGCCCTTGCTTTTACCACGGCTCTGGGCATTGGATACAACCTTAGCGGAAGAATAAAGTACGGGATTATTACTGCTTTTTTTGTAACGATAGCAGGAAACCTTGTGGGTTTTTTACAATTGCTGGATATCCTGTGGAAAGGGGACGTCGTACACAACATTCTGTCATTTGATTACTGGACGAGTTCGAGGGTGATACCGAATACCATCAATGAATTCCCATTTTTCAGCTTTCTTCAGGGCGATGTACATGCCCATATGATGTCCATTGTTTTCCAGCTTCTTATTATGCTTCTTTTGTTGAACATCATGAAATCCAAGGAACAGAGGTGGGATTCCATTTTTATTCTTGGACTTTCCATCGGTTTTCTGTATCCTCTGAATACCTGGGATTACCCGGTTTATCTGTTTCTTGCAATTATTGTCATAGTTTTTCATTTTTTAAAGGACGCTTTTTCAGGCACTAAAAAGGAGGTTTTAAAACCAATTTTTGCAATAGTTGCAGTCTCGGTCTTGAGTTACATATTATATTTACCGTACCATAATTCCTATAAGCTCGAAAGAACTGTTTCAATCATAACTTCGGGAAGAACACCCCTGATATTTTATATGGCTATTTATGGATTATTCCTTTACCTGATATACAGGTTTGTTATATTAAAATCCAGAAAATCCGGCTTAAAATCTGCGTATTTTTTAATAACTCTGATTCTGCTTTCCATCCTCACTATATTATTAAAGTTCGAGCTGCTGATTTTACTTATTCCAATTCTTCTTTTGTGTATCGTGTCAATAATAAAGGAGCAGAATAGAGATCACGTTTTTGTGCTCATCTTGCTTATAACAGGTACTCTTATATCTTTATTTTCTGAGCTTTTTTATATTCCTGATGCGCTTGGAAACGCACTTCCACCCTATTTCCGTATGAATACGGTATTCAAATTGTATATGATAAACTGGGTCTTATGGGGTATTTCCGCAGGCGCCATTGTATTCCAGTTCAGAGATTCTTTTTCCAGGAAGAAAACATGGGGTATTGTGGCAGTACTGCTGATTCTGATGGTTTCCGTATATCCCGTGCTTGCAACAATAGGAAAATCCGGCGGCTTTAAAGGTGAACCCAATCTCGACGGCGAGGCTTATGTGAAAAATCAGCATCCGCAGGAGTACATGGCAATACTTTGGTTCAGGAATATAACAGGACAGCCCGTTGTTCTGCAGGCGCCGGGGGAATTGTATAAATGGAATACCTACATCACCACGTTTACAGGGCTTCCGACAGTGATGGGATGGTACTGGCATGAGCTTGACTGGAGATATCCACAAAGAGAAGAAATAGACGCCCGCTGGTCGGATGTGAACAGGATGTACACGTCTTCCAATCTCATTGAGGTTAGTTCGCTTCTGCGAAAATACAATGTGTCCTACATCTATTTTGGAGAGGCTGAGTTGAAAAGATACAGCAGCCCGAGGCTGTTCGAGTCGCATCCTGAGAGGTTTGAAAAGGTGTTCGAGTACGGCGACATTGTGGTTTACAAATTTAAGCCAGACCGTTAAAGCTTTTTACTAATAGGTTGTGCAACAGGCGGATGAAAGAAAGGCACAACCCCCATGAAATTGAGGAAAAATGGCAGCGTAAGTGGGAAGAGGTAAAAATATACGAGGCAGAGCCAGATGAGCGCAAAAAGTTCTTCATCACAATCCCCTACCCTTACCTGAACGGCAACCTCCATGCAGGTCATACACGGACTTTCACAATCGGGGATGTAATCGCCCGATATAAAAGAATGCTGGGATACAATGTATTATTCCCCATGGGTTTTCATGCCACAGGTACGCCTATCGTTGGTCTGGCAGAACAGATTCAGAAAAAAGACCCAGAAACCATGAGGGTTTATAACCAACTTCACGGAATCCCCTTGGAAGTGCTTTATAAAATCAAGAGCCCGGAGCAGATCGTGGAATACTTCAGCAGGGAAGCAGAAGCTGCCATGAAAAGCATAGGTTTTTCTCTTGACTGGAGAAGGAAGTTCACAACCACAGACCCGCATTACCAGAAATTCATAACATGGCAGTTCAATCTTCTTCGAAGCAAAAACAGGGTAGTTAAAGGTGCGCATCCTGTGAGATGGTGTCCCAATGATGAAAATCCGGTTGAAGACCACGACATCCTGAAAGGTGAGGATGCCACAATAATCGATTATACCCTGATAAAATTCAAGCTTGATAGCGATACTCTTCCCTGCGCCACGCTTCGACCCGAAACTGTATTCGGGGTTACTAACCTGTGGGTTAATCCCAAAAATTTTCATGTAAGAATAAAAGCGAATGGCGAAACGTGGATAGTGAGCAGAGAAGCCTATGAAAAACTTAAGTTCACAGATAAAAAAGTGGAATTCCTTGAAGAAGTCGATGGAGAAGAACTGATTGGGAAAAAAGTTAAAAATCCAGTGACTGGTTCCCTTGTTTTGATACTTCCCGCCTCTTTTGTAAGTCCTGAAAACGGAAGCGGAATAGTGATGAGCGTCCCCGCCCATGCTCCTTATGATTACCTTGCCCTGCGGGATTTGCGGGGAAGGGACTTAAAAAAATACGGCATCAACGAGGATGTTTCCACAATACCGCTTATTTCCTTGATAAAAGTGCCGGAATACGGGAAATTTCCCGCGGTGGCTGCGGTTTCTGAACTCAAGGTAAAAGACCAGAACGACCCAAAGGCAGAGGAAGCCACGAAGCTTGTTTACAGGCGTGAGTTTCACGGCGGAACGCTTACAGAAACCACGGGGAAATACGCAGGCATGGCGGTTTCCAAGATAAAAGACATGCTCACGCGTGACTTTATAGAGGAAGGAATCGCAGAGCTCTTCTATGAATTCAGCGAGTCTCCTGTTATCTGCAGGTGCGGTGCAACATGCGTCATAAAGATGGTTGAAAACCAGTGGTTTTTAAATTATTCTGAGCCCTCGTGGAAGGAAGGTGTTTACAGGTGCCTTGGCAACATGCAGATAATCCCGCCTGAAATGAGGGTTGATTTTGAAAACAAGATCGACTGGCTGAAGGACAAAGCCTGTGCAAGGCGAAAAGGGCTTGGAACAAGGCTCCCATGGGATAAGGAATGGATGATAGAGTCCCTTGCTGATTCCACGATTTACATGTGCTATTACATCATTGCAAAATACCTTGATAAGCTCAAGCCTGAACAGTTAAAAGAAGATTTTTTTAACTACTGCCTGCTCGGAGAAGGAACACCTGAATCCGCAGCAGCAAAGACTGGAATAGACATCGATATCATCAGCAAGGTTCGAAGCGATTTCCTGTACTGGTATCCTGTTGACCTGCGCTCATCAGGGAAGGACCTGATACCCAACCATCTCCTTTTTTTCCTTTTCCACCACGTTGCCATATTCCCGGAAGTTTGCTGGCCCCGTGCTTTAGCCATCAACGGTTTCGTGTCGCTTGAAGGCGAGAAGATGAGTAAATCCAAGGGACCTCTGCTCACGTTGAAATCGGCAGTAAAAGAATACGGGGCTGATATTACCCGTCTCTATATCCTGAGCACTGCCGAGCATGTCCAGGATGCCGACTGGAGGGCTGTGGATGTGGACGCAACGAGAAAGCAGGTTGAAAGATTCTATAAAATGGCTCATGATATCCAGAATAAAGACGACGAGGAGGGACTAAAGTTCATCGACAGATGGATGCTGAGCAGATTGCAGTACAGAATCAGGGAAACAAGGAATGCACTGGATAAAATACAAACACGCAGAGCCGTTCAAAATGCTTTCTATCTTCTTATGAACGATATGAGATGGTATGAGCGGCGCGGAGGCAGTGCTGCCCGAAGGCAGGTTCTGCTCACCTGGATAAGGTTAATGGCACCTTTTACTCCGCATATATGCGATGAGATTGCAGAAGCTCTGGATGGGAATCTGGTATCGTTAGCCCTATACCCCGAAGCTGACCCTTTACTTGTGGATAGAGGTGCGGAACTTGCAGAAGAAATAACGCGCAATACACTTGGGGACATAGAAGAGATACTCAGGCTTATTAAAATAAAACCTAAAAGGATAATTCTGTATACCTCAGCCTCATGGAAAAAAGAAGTTCTGAAGAAAGCTATAATGATGAAAAAAGGTAATGTTCTTGATATGAAGACGCTTTTGAATTCGCTTCTGATAGACCCGAGGATGCGTTCGTATGTGAAAGAAATTCCAAAATATGCGCAAAAAGTGATCACCGATATCCAGGGCATGGATAATGAATTTATGAATTCCCTGATCGAAGTGGATTTCGATGAAGCCACCGCTTTAAATGAAGCCATGGAATTCTTGAGCCATGCGGTGGAATGCGATATAGAGATATACAGCGCCGATTCACCATCATACGACCCTCAGGGGAAAAGCCGCACGGCAGCCCCTATGAGACCTGCTATATATATCGAATAGGAAAATCCATCATGATAATCATTATATATAACAAAATATATATCTAATGAGGATGTTATTAAATACGGGAGATTATGACGACAACAGGAATGCTTGAAAAAATCCTAAACGACATTAATAACATTGGGGGCGTCGAGGCATCGGCGATAGCAAGCAGGGACGGTTTACTTATCTGTTCAAGCATACCCAAAAAACAGCATGCTGAGACCTTTGTGGCAATGTCGGCTACAATGATAGGGGCGGCTGAAGCTGCGACAACAGAGCTTGGCAAGGGCATTCCAGACAGGATAATCGTGGAATCCAAACACGGGAAGATACTCGGCACGGGGGCTGGGTCTAAGGCATTGCTGTTGGTCATGACCCGACCTGATGCGAGTCTTGGATTGGTTCTGATAGAGATGGCAAAAGCATCGGAGCAGATAAAGCAGGTTCTGGGTTGACTACAAAGGTTTCAGGGGTGGTTGTATGAAGCAGGTTCCCACAGGCGTAAGCGGTCTTGATGCAGTGCTGGAAGGGGGATTCCCCCGTCCTTCGATTGTATTGATAGCAGGCGCTGCAGGCACGGGTAAAACCACTTTTGCAATGCAATCACTGTTCAATGCAGCAAAAAATGAAGAAAGCTGCATGTATATCACAGCACTTTCTGAACCAATAGCCATGATCAATAATTTCATGTCAGGTTTCTCCTTCTATGATATTTCATTGCTGGGAAAGGGTAATGTGAAATATGTGTCCGTTGATACCGAAACCATCCATCAAGGCTCCGGTGCAATCATCCAGGAAATGGAAAGGAACATAAAAACAATAAGACCTGACAGAATCGTGATCGACCCTGTGAATGTGTTTGCCTACGGAATGGATGAAGGAACCCGGCGCCAATTCTATTATGACTTTTTTTCGAGCATGAAAGGATGGAATTCCCTGGTTTTATTAACAGGTGAATTTACTGAAGATGAGCTTATTAAAAGTACGCTCGGCTACCTCGTGGACGGTATTATTTACATAGGCAGTGAACCTTCTTGCGGGCAGAATATACGCTCCCTTAATGTTCTCAAAATGAGAGGACAGGATTTTCAGGGGGGCAAACATTCCTGCAGGATAACCAGTGATGGAGTCGTGGTGTTTCCAAGATTACCTGTGAGCGTAAGGGGGTCGGCATTAAAAGAGAGGATATCCACAGGGATAAAGGGATTGGACAGGATGACAGATGGAGGTTTCATGGCAGGTTCAGCTATACTGCTTTCAGGAAGCAGCGGAACAGGCAAGACTATAATCGGGACGCAGTTCATCCTGGATGGTTTATTAAAAAAGGAACCCGGTGTGATGGTATCTTTTGAAGAGGATGCGATCCAGATACGTGAAAATTCAAAGAAGTTCGGTTGGAATTTAGATGAGTTTGAAAATAAAAACATGCTTAGAATAATATCATCACTCGGATTTGATGCCCAGGAGCTGGCGATTCAGGTAAAAGAAACAATTGAAGAAATTAAAGCCAAACGTTTGCTGTTCGACGGGACGGCTACCCTTCAAAGGATGCTGCCGCAGTATATGCCATTACCTGTGTTTATGGAGGATATGGTGAATTATTTAAAAAATAAAAATACCACAGCAATCTACACAAACGAGACTTCGAACCTGACCGGAGCAACGCAGATAACGGGTAGGGGTATTTCCACGATAATGGACGCTGTTATTTTACTTCGTTATGTGGAGATAAGAAGCGAGATGCGAAAAGCTATATCAGTGCTCAAGATGAGGGGCAGCAATCATGACAAGGAGATTAGAGAAATTATTATCGGCGAAAAAGGTGTTGAAGTCAGGCTGCCGTTCACCGGATATTCAGGTATTCTATCAGGCAATCCTACAAAAACACCATCTGAAGCCTTCGTAGAAGCCTTCAAAAAATAGTTCTATGATAGATTTAATTTTCCTCCAAAAAATAATCGAGATATATTCCTGGGCTTCTGCTGGTGTTATAATGATATTTATAACAGCAATAGCTAATTTTTATCAAAAGAAATTTGGTGTAAAAACCTTTTATTATTTCTATTTTATTCCGATAATTGTACTGTTAACTGCTGCTTTACATATATTTTCTTATCAAACTTTATTAGCTGAATCGATAGAATTTCTGGGCTCTTTGGGCTCCTTTCTGGCAAGTTTTTTCCTGTACAGAAAAATGGTAGGTGTAGAATGAATCTTGAACTATTTGATTTTATATCATTCTTTTTTTACACATGTATACTTTATTTTTTAAGTAAACTCAGTAAACGATTTGGCGAGGTAATGGGGATGAAAAAATTTTATTTTCTTTATTATGTCGGGATGGTTTTCACTTTATCAGCTTCTATGATAATGTTTTTATCGCCAAGAGAATTTGAGGATTCAGAATTGTTCGGGTACGGGTATGCATTTTTTGCACTTGGATTAACTTTTAGTCTATTTGCATCGATAAAATACTGGGGATGGTTGGCCAAGGAAATAGTCAGGAGATAATGTAAACGACTCGCAATGAAACACCAGAGAAATGAGGAAAGTCAAATGAGTTTGAGATCCAGGATTATTATCTCGACATTGGTTATAATATTTTTGATTATAATCGGGTCATATATGGTTATCCAGGATATTCAAACCCGAACCATTGAAGGGGATTTTCGTGAAAAAGGAACGTTGTTAGCCAACCACCTTGCGTTAGAAGTTTCAAAACCACTGCTGGTGAACGATTTAACAGGAGTCAGGAATGCAATTGAAAATTCAAGGAATAGCTACCCTGATATTGGATATGTTTTTGTGACAGATTCCCGGGGAGCGGTGCTGGTGCATACGTTTGAAGGAGTTTTCCCGCAATCTCTTCAAAATCAGACACACCCCTCGAATGTTGAAAAAGAATCGGTATTTGAAACAGACAAAGGGGTTATACATGACTTTGATGCATCGCTTCTTAATAATACAGGTTTCGTTCATGTGGGCTTATCCGAAAACGGGATAAGGGCACAGATTCAAGAAGCCTCTCAAAAGCTGCTTTTGCTGGCGGTATCAGCAATATTTTTAGGCGGGATATTTACCTATTCCATCGGAAGAAGGTTAACCGAACCTATCATAAGGCTTACTGAAGGCGCAAAAAGGATAAACGAAGGTATCCTCGATCAGAAGATAGATATTAATACAAAGGACGAGCTGGGTGAACTTGCCAGAACATTTAACGAAATGGCTTCGGGTCTTGATCAAAAAATCAGGGATTTAGTCGCTTCAAAAGAAGAGACAGAGGTTGCACAGAAATACCTTGAAACGCTGTTTAACAGCATAGAAGATGGTATTATTGTTATGAATACCAATCGTGAAATTATTAAGATTAATAAATCATTTTTAAAGTTAATGGGTTTGAAGGAAGAAGATGTACTGGGCAGGAGCTGCCATGAAATAATTTTCGGCTCGCAAAATCGGAAAGAATGCCCCATAGATAATTTACTGCAAACAAAGAATGCATTTAGATTCGTACATGAGATAAAAACCAACGGAAGCAGAAAAATACTGGAAATCAATCCTTCCTTTTTCCGGGATAAAAAGGGAGCGGAAAACATAATTTTAGTAATGAGGGACATAACGCAGCAAAAAATGCTTGAGGAGTTTAATGAAGAGATACTGAATAATGTTAATCTGGCTATCCATGTGGTGGATAGAGACATGAATATCCTTGCCGTTAATGATGAATTAATAAAACTTGGCAGGGGGAGGTTCAAAAAGGAGCAGGTAATAAATAAAAACCTGTTTGAGGCATTTCCTTTCCTTAAAGGGAAAAACCTTGATAAAGAATACGATTATGTCCTCAAAAACGGAGAAACTTTCCTTAGCGAGGAAAAAACTGAATACTATGATGAAGAAATTTATACCAGCACAAGCAAGATTCCTATCAAGAACAAGAGCGGCGGTGTGGGAAAAATCATTACAGTAATCAAGGATGTCTCTGACCAGAAAAAACTTGAAGAAGAACTCAAGGATTCTTATGAAGAACTAAGATTAACATATTCAAAGCTCAAGGAACTTTATAGGATGAAAGACAGTTTTCTCTCCAATGTATCTCACGAACTCAGGACGCCGCTTACATCAGTTATTGGATTTACAGAGCTTTTGCTTGAAGAAAATCTAAAACAGGAGCAGCGACATAAAGCAGAGATAATTCTTAGAAACTCAAAACGATTATACAGATTAATAAGAGCGCTTCTGGACACATCCCTTATTGAATCCATGAATTTTCAACTCGACTCGCAGATGGTGGAGATTAATGAACTTGTCTCCTCGGTTGTAGATGATATGAAAAATATAGCAGACAGTAAGAATCTTCCCTTAAGTATCGATATTCCTGAACATTTGATTATCAGAGGTGACAAAGACAGGTTATTGCAGGTATTTTCAAATATGGTGGATAACGCCATCAAATTCACAATGGCAGGCGAGATAAGAATAACAGCAACTCTTGAGGAGGAAAACGTGCATATGAAGTTCAGCGATACTGGCATCGGGATTCCGGAAGACGAGCTGGGGCGGATATTCGACAGATTCTACCAAGTTGATTCATCAAACTCGCGAAAATATGGAGGCATGGGGCTGGGTTTATGGATTTCAAAAAATATCGTAGATGCACATGGGGGAAAAATCTGGGCGGAAAGTAAAAATAGAGGAAGTACATTTCATATTTTATTGCCGAGGTTGAAAAATGAATAACGAAGTCAAAAAAGTGCTTGTAGTCGATGACGAACCTGATGCGCTTGAGCTTGTAAAATTAGTCCTTGAGAGCGGGGGTTTCAAGACAATTCTTGCCACAAGCGGAATGGAAGCACTGTCTCAAATCGATAGGATGAGACCTGATGCGGTGCTTCTTGATATTATGATGCCAGACATGGACGGGTGGGATGTATTCAGGAAAATCAAGGAAAAAGATTCAAAGATACCCATTGCTATTCTGACTGCCAAGGCACAGAATATAGACAGGCTGCTTGGACTGCACGTTTTAAAGGCTGATGATTATATAACAAAACCCTTCGGGAAAAATGAATTAATCGGAAAGGTCAGGAAATTAGTTAAAATTTAAGTAAAGCAAGGATAGATGGAGAAATCATGCAGGAACAAAAACATATAATGCCGTTCTATACAGAAGAGCGGTGGCGTAACTGGATAGGCAAGGTTAAAGAAAGCGGTTTTAAGATAGAGGATGAGAAAAAAGGTGCGGTTTTTGTTAATATGGAGGATGATGTGGTTCTTGCATGCCTGAAAGTAATTGCAAAATATGATAAGAAATTGATATCGCAGGAGGATGCGCTGAATTATCTTTCTGAAATCAAAGAAATAGTGCTAAAAAAAGTCGAACCCATAAGCGAAGATATTGATATGATGATCGAATCCGTGCAGTTATCACTGATGGGTGTTTTTGCATCATGTGAATGTTATGTGGAGAAAGCATTCGAAGAGACAAAGTCCTTCGATAAATTGATAAAGGGAGCCATAGAGGCTGAAAAAGCGGATAATATGGGTGCGGCGCTGGGCAATATTGCAGAGATCGGCGCAAATATCCTTGCGGGGAAAAAGCTCGGTGAAAAAGAGCTTGATGATGTGCCTGAAGGGCTTGTGGCTGAATGGCTCGATGGCATAGATTCCATCAGCGCAGCAATGATGGGTGATTCAAGCTATCGCGATGATGAACCCGATGAGGGGGATTGAAATGAAATGGAACCGAAGATGAACGCCCCGAGTCGCGCCTCGGGAGGGCGCATCCACGTATGCCCGCAGGCATACGTGTCTATGCAACGCGGCGGGCATAACGCCGATGAACGCAGATTTTGTTTGGCATGCTGATTCATGATATTTTAGGGCTTGAAACCCAAGATAATATTTACTTTTTTGAAGAAAGCTACGCAGCGTTGAAAAACAACTCACTATCGCTTCGGTATCTGGAGAACATACGCAAAGAGGAAGACATCGCTGGAATAAAGGATGAAAAAGGCGAGATAATAGGATTGGTTGTTTTCAATCCTGAAACAGAAGAATCAGAAGAGTTTTATGCCATTTTCACGAACCTCATATCCATAAGACCTGTGCCGAATGAAAGCAGCAGGAGATTTTCCAGCATTGCAGGGAATTTGAAGCTATATAAGGTATACAGTACTAACGACAAGAAATTCAACGAAGCAATAATCGAATATTATTCCTTATCCCTTGTAAACAGGCATTTATGTGAATGCCACATATCCAAGGAACCGTACGGGATGGTGTATATCGAAAGCCGCAATGCTAAATTGAAAGGATTGCTAAATAAATATAAACTTGGTGGAGAAGTGCTTGAAATCTGCTGCGGCAACGGCATGTCCACGAAGCCGCTTCGCGCTATGGGATATAATCCCACAGCAATCGACTTTGATAAATGCCAGATATGCCAGGGACTTGAGCACAGTGTGCTTGACCCTAAGAGGACAATAGTACTTGATGCTACGAAGCTTTCTGAATTTTTTCCTGAGAATGCCTTCGATACCATAGTGGGCTTCATGCTGGGTACGATATATCCTTTTAACAAAGATGTATGGGAAAAAATGATGGTTGAGGCAGTTAAGGTACTGAAAACGCATGGTATGATAATGCTGACAGTAAATAAAAAGGAAGAGATAGAACTCCTTGGAAGTGCACTTGAGAAAAATCATATCAGAGGGAGGATTGTTGATAATACCGATGAAAAAGGCATTTATGACCAGTGGGCGTATGTAGGATATAAGGATGCCTCGTGATAGAAGGGATTATTTTTACAGGAAAGCCAAGGAAGAAGGATACCGCTCCCGTGCCGCTTTTAAGCTCAAGCAGATAAACCAGAGGTTTAATGTTATCAAAAGGGGCGACACCGTTGTTGACCTCGGTGCTGCCCCGGGAGGCTGGCTCCAGGTTGCCAAGGAGCTTTCTGGCGGCAAGGTTGTGGGTGTGGATTTACTGCCCATAGAGGAAATCGGGGGCGTTGAGACGATTAAAGGAGATATCCGTCTTGAAAGCACAGTGAAGAGAATCAGGGAGGTTACTAAGCAGGAAGCTGATGTGGTTATATGCGATGCCGCTCCCAATCTTTCGGGGAACTGGAGCTACGACCATGCGCGCTCAATTGACCTCGCTACATCTGCTCTTGATTGCGCTATAAAAATACTGAAACCTGGAGGAAGATTTGTTGTAAAGGTTTTCCAGGGGGATATGTTTCCTGATTATCTTAATAAGGTGCAGCAGTATTTTGCGAAAGTGCAGGCTTTTTCCCCTGAGGCAAGACGGAAGCAGAGTGCAGAGATGTATATTGTCGGCAAGAAATTACTGTCGGATGGGTAGAGCCTCTCGCCCTCGCAAATTTCATTTTTTTGCTCCAATTCATCCAATCTTCTTCAACTGGGCATTGTACATATCCAGGATTTCCTCCACCGTGGTCGCATCCTCTGGCGCCTTGTCCTTTCTCCACCTGCGTGTGAACCTCGGAAACCTTATGGCAATGCCAGCATTCTCCCTGATTCTATTATATGCACAGGCGTGAATCGGGCTCAGAGTAAGCTCATCCCCGATTACCTCTATCACAAGCGCTGGCGTAAACCACACATCAGCTTCAAGCGTGCTTTCCACCCTTGCATGCCTGTGTTTTAATTTATGAGGCGACAGTATTTCAGGCAGGCTTTTTAGGTCCTCGTCTGTAAAACCGCTTCCAAGCTTGCTTATCGTCGGGAAAATATCCCGCTCATGGTCGTACGCCGCCACAAGAAGTGCGCCGTAGCTTCCAGATCTTTTACCCCTTCCCATGAACGCTCCTACGATAACAACATCTATGGGCTCGATCATCTTCGACTGGTAGCTGCGCTTGAGCTTTATCCAGAGCCAGCCTCTTGCTCCTGCCTGATAAGTGGAGTCCTCGCCCTTCAGTATAAGCCCCTCGCACCCGTTTTCTATGGCATTCTCAAAATAGCCCTCGATTTCCTTGACATTGCCCGAAATCAGGGCATCTGATAATCTAAATCCATTTGTCTCTTTTATTGCATTTTCTAATATTTTTCGCCGCTGCAATAGCGGCTTTTCGGTCAAGTCCTCCCCTTCAATAAACAAGGCATCAAAAAGATAGATGTTGGCTGGAAACTCCTTGACCGCTTCCTCAATTCCGTACTTTCGTCTTCTGTGCATCAGTTCCTGAAAAGGTAGCATGGCGCCGGTATCTGAATCTATTGCCACACATTCCCCCTCGATTATTGCCTCGTTCACCTTCAGATTCTGCCTTGCTATAGCAACTATATCAGGATACTGCTCAGTGATATTCTCAAGCCTTCTTGAGAAAAGCGATATTTTATTCCCGAGCTTATGTATCTGTATTCTTTCGCCATCGTATTTCCATTCGCATATCGCCTTTCCCAGTTTTTCCAGAATCTCGCTGGCGCTTTCCATGCGCTGGGCAAGCATCATCCTGATTGGTCTTCCGACTTTTGCATGGTATTTCTCTATACCCTCTATGCCCTTTTTGCTCAGCGTGAGCGCAACATCTCCCATGTCTGAGGTATGGTTGTATGCCTTTTCAATTTCATCCCTTGCTTCTTTTTCAGCAAATGCCTGAGCAAGGGCATCGAGAATTGTCATATCGGCTATTCCCAGTCTCATTTTTCCAGTGATGGTTCGCATGATATACTTTGCCTCCACAGGCGCAGCATCTGCAAGCAAGCCCGAAAGGGTTCTTACCTTGGCATCAACACTTCCTTCTCCGGAAGTTTTTGCCATCTTATCAAGAGCATCGTATACATCCTGCACCAGAAGCTCTTTTTTGAAGAGCGTAGCCTGCTTTTTAGCTTTCAACAGGCTCTCTGCAGCAAGCCCTATGTCCCCTTTAGCCTTGAGCTCCTCCTCCACTTTCGAAATCGGAAGTCCTGTTGCCATAGCGAGTGCTCGGAGTGCCAGTTTTTCAGCCATGCCAATCTCTATCCCGACAAAGTCAGGATATAACTTACCCTGAGTGAGATACACCACTTTGTCTATAACCTCGGCTGGCGTCTTTTGAAAAAGGTTGACCAGATACTCCGTCATCTCAAGACGTTTTGTGGTCGCCTCGATCATTTCATAGAGATCAACAAGTTCGATGTATTTCATCAGCTATATATCTTAATTCTGCGTAAATAAAATTATGCTAATCATAGGGCACAGGGGTTGTAATTTAGAACCTGCCAGGCAGGAATTACAGCAACCCAATATTCGTCTTCTTCACCACCTCATCATAATTCTTGTTCCCGAGTATCACTTCAATCATATCCGAATGTTTTCCCTTGATTTTATTCAACTCGGAAGACGAATAATCAGTAATGCCCTTTGCGAAAATTCTACCATCGCTTTCTATCTCGATGATATCACCACGATCAAACATCCCGAGTACTTCGAGAATCCCAGAGGGCAGAAGCCCCATGCTTTTTTTTATTGCCCTTTCAGCGCCTCTATCCACGATGAGCTTGCCTGAGGCTTTTGAAAGGATTATCCAGCGCGTCCTGTTTTTGTGTTTCCCCCCCTTCGCAAGGAAAAGCGTGCCTATGTTTTCGCCGCGCATGATCTTAAGAACAACATCATCAACTGCGCTGTTTGCAATCACCATGTGGCAGCCTGCAATAGAAGTTATCTTCGCAGCCTCTATCTTTGTCCTCATGCCCCCAACGCCTTTCATGCTCGTCGGGCTTCCACCATAGCTCTCTATTTCCGGCGTGATTTTTTCAATAATACGTATCAGCTTTGCATTCTCATTTTTCTTTGGGTTTTTGTCATACAAGCCGTCGATATCGGATAAAAGAATCAAAAGCTCTGCCTCGACCTTGCTTGCAACCATTGCTGAGAGCTTGTCATTATCGCCGAAGGTGGCTTCTATCTCATGCACGCATATGGGGTCGTTCTCATTGATTATGGGTATCACGCCAGCCTCCAGCAGCGCCGACACGCTGTTTCGAAGATTGAGATACGTCATCCTGTTTGAGAAGGCTTCATAGGTAAGGAGTATCTGCGCCACCTTGAGGTTATGTTTATTGAACGCAGCCATCCATTCCTGCATCAGGATGTTCTGACCAACTGCAGCAGCAGCCTGCCTGAGCGGGATCTCGCGAGGACGCTCTTTCAAATTCAATTCCTCACATCCTATCCCGATGGCGCCTGAGCTTACGATAATCACTTTTTTCCCATGCTTCACAAGCTGCGCTACCTGCGCCGCTATGTCCCCGGTCAGCTGACGGTTAAAGCTCCCGTCTTCGTTTGTAAGGGATGATGTCCCTATCTTCACGACAATTCTTTTAATATCCCTGAAAAGCTCTTTCCTGTCAACTGCCATTACATCAGCCCATCTTATCAGCAAGGCTTGCTTTTAGCTTTCTGTGGGTATATTTCCTTGCGTTCTTCCCTATGTAATCCGCCACCTTGTGCCCCTTCCCGAGAAGCACGTATTTGTAGATCAGAAGCCCTTCCATTCCTACAGGACCTCTTGCATGAATCTTGTTCGTGCTTATGCCCACCTCAGCGCCTTTCCCGTATCTATAGCCGTCTGAAAACCTGGTTGAAGCGTTCCACATCACACTCGAAGAGTCCACAAGCTCGATGAACCTTGATGCATTGTCCTTGTCCTCTGTGACAATGGCATCCGTATGGTGGGAGCCGTACTTGTTGATGTGGTCTATACCCTCGTCTAAGGAATCCACTACCTTGATGGAAAGAATGAGGTCGTTGTATTCTGTGCTCCAGTCTTCTTCAGTGGCATGGAGTATGGCTTTTAAGAGCCTCATATCCTCTAAAATAGCGAACGAGCGCTCATCGCAGCGAAGCTCAACGCCTGCCTCGTTGTATTTTTTCCCGATCTCTGGGAGAAAGCTTTCTGCAATGTCCTCATGCACGAGCATGGTTTCCATGGCATTGCACACAGCAGGGTATTGCACCTTTGCGTCGTAGCACACATCAATCGCTTTCTTCATATCAGCCTCGCTGTCAATATAAACATGGCATATTCCTGCGGAATGACCGAGCACGGGAATTCTTGTGTTGTCCTGTATGTATTTCACGAACTCGTTCGAGCCTCTCGGAATGATGAGGTTTATATATTCATCGAGTTTCAGCATCTCGTTGACCTCTTCCCTCGTTTCCATGAGCGCAAAGGCGCATTTCGGCATCCCTTTTGTACTCTCGATGGCATTTACGAGCACATCGAAGATTGCCCTGTTGGAATACGAAGCCTCGCTTCCGCCTTTGAAGATGGTAGCATTGCCGCTTTTAAGGCACAGGGACATTATCTGCGGCACTACATCGGGTCGGGATTCGAAGATGACGCCGATTAAACCAATCGGGCAGCTTACCTGGTATAGTTCAAGTCCAGTGTCGAGTTCAAGGGCTGAAAGTGTTTTTCCTACGGGGTCTTCGAATTTGATGACATCTTTTATGCCTGCTATCATCTCTTCTATCTTAACGTCATCCACTTTCAGCCTTTTGACAAGAGCTTTGGAGAGCCTGCCTGCCTC